>JAFSZE010000230.1 GCA_017455745.1 Desulfovibrionaceae bacterium
AAAAAGGCAAAACGCAATTTCACGTTCGCCAAAAATGACGAGGGGCCAATTGCTACAAGAAAGCCATGGGTAGCCGTTAGTCGTCAAAAAAATGCAAAACACAATTAGCTTCATGTCAAAAATGACGAGGCAGGTGAAAATTTGCTTACAAAAAAGCTAGGCTGTGCCGCTATTCGTCTCTATTAATCTGTCCATATGCAGGACTCATTAGGCTATTTCCGGCCCTTAAAACTTCGTTATAATATATTGAATAGTTGGCACGATTATTGCATAAACAAAAAAGCTCAAATAAATATGTCTAATTATGATCTCGCTTACTCGACAGACTGACTCCTAAGAAACGAATACTTAATGACATTTGCAGGCAGCTTTAGTCAACTTGTCGTCACTCGGCAAGACAGGCTATTGCGTTTTTGCGCTGAACTTGTTTTTGCCTTATGTGATTGAAGTCATCATCCTTAACAAAGGGAAGGCTAACAGTTTTGAAGGTGATTTGGCTAAGGACGTGTTTGAGATCATCACTATTTTTTGCATGCTGTACAACAGCCGTACAAGAAAAAATACAAAATTATTGAAGTATGCCCAAGACTTTTTGTGAGAATAAGTAAGCACTGCTGACGTAAGTAACGGCAAATCTAGTTAGCTTTGAACAAATTTGCCTAAGCTTAGTAGAACGGTAATTTCCGCATAGGCTCTGCTTGCTACCAGAGAAGTTCACCTTGGAGGCAAATTTAAATCTCCCACAAAAGTAAAATTTGTATATAGGTCATTCTCCACCATTGATGATCATTTCACCCATGAAAAGCCAAAATTGAAAATCAATATTTCTAGCATAGTCTAACTTTGCTGTACAAAGGATTAAGTGATTCATTTTCATTGTGTATCAACAATATAACATTCATCACAAAACTAGGCTGTAATTTTTAAAAATATTTTGTGTGTACTGTAAAACATGCTGCCATATGAGTGGTAGTCTGTTGGCAAATATGACTCGCATACCCACAGAGGAGCTCCAATGTCACAATTAAATGTTAATCAAGGTATTCCCAGATATAGTATAGAGCAGTTTCAACAAATAGCCAAGAACAGTCGAGATAATCAAGAACTGCGTATTCGGGTTAGCAACCAACAGCTAACCAACACCTCCTTGGGTTGTCTTGCTTCAATTTTTAAACACAAAGAGTCCAACACACAGGTTAACCGCGCCTTTATGCAATCTATCCTTACAGATAATCGCTACCAGTGTGTTGCCAAACAAATCCACACAGCATTGTCAACTACCATGCCTGAACAAGAGGCCCTGACACCAGCTAAAATCAAGACAGCTCTGAGCACGGCTAATAGTATTCTCAGGGCGCATAAGGACGGAGTTGAGATAGCAAACAGAATGTGCAATATTGATGTTTTGCCACAAAATATGGTCAATGAGTTCGCTTCATTCTACACCAATTATGTGGCAGACAACCCAGACATTAAGATTGATACGCAAGATTTCGGAAGTAAAAATCTTTTAACCGCTGCAGAGCGCAAACTCCCAGATAGGGCCCGAGAATCGGCGCGGCAAGATGCCGAAGGCAAAAGAATCAGACCCCTCGGAGAAATGATCAAAGAATTTTATTTGGAAGGCGATCGTGTTGAGCGATCAGGTTTTTTCAAGTATCAGCCAAGTGATTGCGCAAACGATCCCGCAAAAGCTGATGCGTTAAACAAGCTCTTTGCCGAGAATAGCGCGGATATACCGAATCTTAAAACGCCTAAAAGTATTAATGATGCCTTGCAAGGCTGTTTTGATACGGGCAATTTGGGCAGAATCCCCAGTAGTGGGTCGATCTTTTCTCTATGGAAAGGTGATCTCCACA
>JAFSZE010000231.1 GCA_017455745.1 Desulfovibrionaceae bacterium
AGAAAACATAAAAGCCCCCAAAAATGGAGGCTTTTATAAAAAATATGCAGAATGTTGCACATTCATGTATTACAAACTACGATAAACTCAATACATTCCGGGGATCGAAGAAACAATTTCTCGTACTTGTGGATCAAATTATTGAGGATACGCGTAAAGCCATAGAAGATGCAGAACTTGTGTGGGACGCCGAAAGCATTTATGCAAATTTTGCCAAGCAGGTTGTAGAACAACGCGATGGTGATTTTAAATCCTGGCTTGACAAGATGAAGGAATCTGCCGAGAGTCTTCCATCTATGTCCTGTCGCCATCCCAAAAATCGGCAGCAGCCACAAAGTCAGCTCCTTTTTGGGTATATTTAACATTTTATACACTAACTTGATGGGTAGTTCGAAAATTAACCGTTAAAAATTTAACATTTTCAAAAAATTTTTCTAACACTCTTCTGATGACTTTAGGCCCAGGATTACGACCTTTTCTCTTTTCATAACCTCCATATATTGCGATTTTTTCTATAAATTCACCAAGCATAGTTGGCGGATATAATGATTTGTTGAAATTTGACATTGTCTCAACCACCATTCTCTCAATATTTGTTAAAATGTTGGCTAAAGGAATAAAGGGGATAGTTCTACTTAAGCGTGTTAAAAATAGTATGCGAGCTGCAACTATCATTTTAATGACAATAGCGCGCTTTATTGCATTTATCTTTAAATTTGGAATATCTTCCACATAGCAGGCATCAGACTTCAATATTTTATGCCAAACCTCGATAGTCCATCTAGTAGCATATTTTTTTACACACATAATAGCATCCTCAAGATTGTTAACCTGGTCATTTGTCATCAAAAACCATTCTAACCTATCACTCCTATAGTAGTTTTTTTGACGAGCGTAAACCACATTTACTGTGACATATTGTTGCTTATGAGTTAATTCGTCATCGTAACGTAAAGTATATTGTCCAAAACGTACTTCAAACGTTACGTCTTTTTGTCTTCTAGTACCATGGTCCATGGTGGTAATTGTCGTAGTAAATTCTCCTTGTTTTTTTGAGTGCTTTAAGCTGTCAAACAAATTCTCCTTTTCTTTTACATATTCCCCTTTTTCATTCATGGAAAAGCAGGCCCTGTTGTGATGACAACGCACAAGAACATAGACCAATTGGTAAAGGTAAGCGAGCCAAAATATACGCAAAATATCTGCTCCACGATCACCAACCAAAGTTACTTTTTTGCTTCCGAGCCTTTTTTTTAATTCAATGGCGGTTAAAAGGTCTTCGTCCCACACGAAACTTTCCTTTTCCTCAGCTGGGGCATCCTTGTCGCAAGATACCTCATGCGCAAAGATGTTGGAGTGTAAAACACCTCCAATTTCCCCTTGGAGCGAACAGGCCAAGACACCATGCTCTTCTAAACCATAACTGACGGTAGGAGTCTGATTTGTTCCAATATGCCCTAGGTCTGTGCAGCTTTTTTTGCCTGTGAAGTTGAGAATACAGCCGTCGGCAACGGCTAAGACCTCTCCAAAATTTTCGCAGACACGTGCCGCTGTATTGAAGGACCCAACCAGCATATTGTCTTCATTGATCTTTTGTGAGGAATTCTCAAGAAATCTCCGTTGAGCCTTTATAGCTGCCTTGTCACCACAAGCAGCGTCAGAAAAGCTAGAATCTGGCGCAGCTTGTTGTGTTTCTATGATGTTTTTCATGCGTTGTTCATTTCTTGTGTTGCCCAAAGACCCAGGTTGGACCATTAAATCCGCCCATTTTGACGATGCGGCTTCCTCAAAGCTAAGTGGTCCAAGGCCAGCTGATACTTTAAGGCCGAGTTCGGCTCTAAATTTGGGGTCAAACTCGAGAACGAAGACTTCACGCGGATGTTCCTTATTGCTGTTTTTCCCCAGACACCTCCAACCAGCTTGGTGCAGCAAGTCTTTGAAGTTGAAATTGTCTTTTTCTACATAAGTTTCTACGAACAAGGGTTTTGTACCGTAGCGCTTCTCAAAATCACTAGGAAACCTACTGACCATCATATTAAGGCAGGCAAAAGCAAGACCCTCGCAATTTTCGGCCCAGCTTAGGATGGCAAAACGACTGAGACATGCTCCACTATCTAGCTTCTGGCGCCTAAGCTCAGGATCCCAACCAATCCAAGTATCGCGAAGCTTTTGGTCATGGGCCGGATCACACACTGCCCCAGCGCCGAGGTATAGGCCACTTGACTGAAAAAGGTAGCGTTGTTGCCTACCTACCATGCTCCTAGCTTCACCTTTCTTTACGGTCTTCATGATGGTGTTCCAAAGAGCCATTTGCTCGGAAGTTTCTACGGGTACGGCAGTCAAGTCGCAAAGGCTAGACACATTACTTGGAACATTTTCCAAAGAAGGCAAGGCTTGGAGCAGCCGTGGTTTCCGCGCCATATTCTCGCCAGACCTCACGTTTAGTGAGGAGGGAGCAATATTTCCTACGGAGATGTGGTACTTGATTGCTTTAGCGCAGGTGCTGATCTGCGCTGTGCCTTTGGCATCATAAAAACCAAAGTGATCACAAAGTTTTCTAGCAGCTTCTCGACAAGAACATGAGAAATTAGATAAAAAAGTAGAAACTTCCCACGCACTCTTGGTAAGAGTACTCAAAATTAAATTTCTTTCAAAAATCATGGTTATACCTCCCATAGAAAAAGTTGGAGGTATATATGCCGGAAGATTTCGTTTATGTCTATATAAAATTAGAGTTTTACGCAAAAAAATGGCCAACCCATATCTTACCTTAGATGATAAAGCGGTGTGGCCACGAACTTGTCACGATTGTCGCGTTGTCACGTCTGCTGATCCTGGCAAACAAGCTGATAGTGCCGCCCCCACCCACATCAGTCTTTAGTGCACTCCATTGCTCGGTCTTTAAGTTAGCGAAGCACTGGCTAACTTCGGTATGTCAGCCTCAATCGGCTTGCGGCTAGCGGCGTAGATTGGCTAGTTGATGCCGCAGCTGCGTGACTCAAATTTTGGCGCCAAGCCCCACCGCAAAAAGCGCGTGGCCAAGACTTTTGCGGTTATCTTTGTGGCTGCTGCCAATTTGTGGGATGGCGACAGTTTTAGGGTATTTCTATTCTGTTGTTCGCAAATTTGTGAAGACCTTGTCAGGACGTAAGCGCTACAATGTTTTGGGCGC
>JAFSZE010000232.1 GCA_017455745.1 Desulfovibrionaceae bacterium
AGAGCCAATAGACTCTAGGGCTTTTTTTAGTCAAAACTTATTTACGCTTCTTTTGCTTCCTAGAACATATATTTGCTTTTTGAAAACATTTAAAATAAATGCACTTTTAAAAAAGTTGCCTAGCCTAAAAAATGATAGTTAAGATTGCAACTTGAGTAATCATTAGGCGTCTAATCGTGATATTAAATTAAGCAATCTGGATATCGAATAAGTAAGCTTGATATAGAGAACGCAAGCTTGATGTTGCTCGAAAGTATTTTAGATTGCGTGACTCAATTTTTTAAAAAAGAACTTTAGGCGATCAAGCCACCATTGGTTGTAGGTTTAGCCGGTTTTAAAATTGAAAGCCCCTCTGCTCCCTCAGCAGTTAAAACCATGCCATTGGACATGATGCCGCGAATTTTTTTAGGCTTCAGATTTAAAATGGCACAAACTTGTTGGCCGACAAGTTCATCAGGGGCATAGTGATCGGCTAGTCCGGATAGAATTTGGCGTGTGCCTAAATCACCAAAATCAATCTGTAAAACCAGGATTTTATCGGCATTAGGATGCTTTTCAGCCTTAGCCACTGTGCCAACACGAATGTCAAAAGCTTTAAAGTTGTCAATATCGGCGTAGTTTTGCTCAGCCTTCTTATTGTCACTAGGCTCTTTTTTGCTGGCTTTGACCTCTTTTTTGGGCAAAGATGCGCCCTCGTCTTTTGGTACTTCAATACGGGGGAAAATGTTTGATTGTTTGGCTATGGCCAGCCCAGCAGTTAAAGGCGTAAAATCCGAGATTTCAGCCTCCATGTTGCTCACAGGTGGCGTTTTGGGTGTTGCTTCTTGACCCAACTGCTCAAGCATAAGGCAAGCAGATGTGGGGATTACTGGCCAGAGGCAGACTGCTACCTTGCGCATAGCGGTCAGCAAAATAGCCATAACTGTGCCCAATCTTTCCAGATTGCCAGCCTTATAAAGCGCCCAAGGGGCCTCAGAATCAACATATTTGTTCAAGGCACGAACAAAATTCCATAATTCTTCCAAAGCTTCGGCAAACTTTATGTGGCCAAAGAGTTGGAGGAAATTTTCCATGGCCAAACGACCCAATTCAATGATCGCTGTATCTTGTTCCGCGTGGCTGCCCATGGTTGGCACAAGACCATCAAAATATTTAGCGTTCATGGACAAGACACGGCTAAAGAGATTGCCTAGATCATTGGCTAAATCAGCATTGATCCTTTTAATCAAGGAATCTTGGCTAAAACTAGCATCAGAGCCAAAATGCATCTCCCTAAAGAGATAGTATCTAAAACAGTCATTGCCATACTGTTGGACCATGGCTTCCGGTTCAACAATATTACCCAGGGATTTGGACATCTTGGTGTCACGTACTAACCAATAGCCATGCACATTTAAGTGCTTATAGAGCGGGAGGCCCATAGATTTAAGCATGGCTGGCCAAAACACGGCATGTGGCTTTAAGATGTCTTTAGCTACAAGATGTTCACCAGGCCAATAATTTTTGAAATCATTGCTATCTGGTTCACCCAAGGCACTAATATATGTGAGCAAGGCATCAAACCAGACATAACAGACGTAGTTGGAATCAAATGGCAGTTCAATGCCCCAGGTTAAGCGTGATTTGGGCCGTGAAATGCACAAGTCATCCAACGCTCCGGCCTCAAGCATGGCTAGGGCTTCATTACGATAGCGTTCCGGTCTGATGAAATCTGGGTGGGTTGTGATATATTCTTTGATCCACGGCAAATACTTCGACATTTTGAAGAAGTAATTGCGCTCGCTAATCAGTTCTGGTTTGGTCAGATGCTGTGGGCATAAACCGTCAACCAATTCTTTTTCAGTGTAAAAACGTTCGCAGCCATAGCAATAGTGACCACTAAACTCACCAAAATAGATATCTCCAGCATCATAAACCCGTTTAAGCATCTCCTGGACAAATTTTTGATGCTCGGGAGATGTGGTGCGGGCAAAACGATAATTTTCAATACCAAGCTTGGGCCAAAGATCCTGAAACGATTGACTGATCTGATCGACAAAAGCCTGGGGTTCGAGTTTATTTTTTTTAGCGGCCTGAACAATTTTATCCCGTTAGAATAAATAGGATCAAAACTGAAGCAGTGAATGTTAAATTGCGGACTTAAGAGAAAAGTATATTTTTTAGTTAAATAGTTAAATAGATAAAATAGTGAAATAGACAAAAGGATTAAATAAATAAAAAGAGTAAATCGATAAAATTGGAAAAGAAAATTTAATTTTTTTGTCTTTTAGCAGCCGGTAAATATTTTATATATGCGCACTCAAATACGATGGTCGATATATAAAAATAAAC
>JAFSZE010000233.1 GCA_017455745.1 Desulfovibrionaceae bacterium
ACTATATAACTTATATATAACAATTACATCCTGCTCATACCATCAATCCTAATGAGATATATTTTTAGATAAAATAGAAAACAGATAAAAATATTCACAAAAATAAAAATAAATAACTTGTAAACGTATATATTGTATATGGTCTCTTTAATCGCTAAAAATAGAGCTCCAATTTCCGTGTTTTTCTACGAATCCCGAAAAAAAACTCTAGCTCTTCATTATAGAAAAAAATAGCAGCATTCACCAATTTCCCTTATGGAATAGCTATTTCCAGACCATCTAAGATTTCTATGTTTTTTGATTAGCTAGTTTTTTGGCAAAAAAATGGAATAAATAATTATTTATCTATGTTATTTGGAATTTAATTTTATCGTCATTAAAATATATCCTGCCTAGTTTGCCTGTTTTTTCTGGATCACGCTCTACATATTCCATAGATTCATCACCCTACGTTTAAACTAGTATCAAACAAAAAATAGATTTATTCTTATTGTTTACGTTTGAAAGCCTTTTCAAAATCACTGGCCTCATAACGCAAAACAGCTGGACGTCCATGGGGACAAAATTCATGTTCCGGTGTAGCCATCCACTGCTTAAGTAAGCTCATAACCTCATCAACTGTCAAAATCTGACCAGCTTTAATTGCTCCACGGCAGGCCATACTTTTAAGCATGGCATCATAGTCATCCAAAAGGCCACTTAAACACTCCCGCAAAAAATTCTTGGCCTCAGCCATGCTGACAAGAGTGGGAATAGCTCGACAAACTAAACTATTGCCCTGAAGCAAAAGATCAAAGCCCATCTTTTCCAAGCTATGCCTTAAATCTTGAAAGCGCATCTGCTCAGTAAAGTGTAAACTCAACTCAAAGGGGATCATGAGCGTTTGGCCCACTCCTTGCATAGATTCACTCAAAAAACGGGCATATAAAATCCGCTCATGGGCGGCATGCTGATCAATAACAATAAGTGCGCCAGTGCCATCGCGAAATAAAAGATATGTTGCAGCAATCTGGCCTAAATAGGTCAAATTATTGAAGGTAAAACTTGGTCTTGAATCGGTTGGGATAGGTATATCTTGATTTTGGCAGCCTTTATCTGGCAGCAAATCATTGGCCTGATCAAATCCCCCATCTGGTATATCGCTAATTAAGGGGTTAGGATCAGTATCGCTTAAATCACTGTCTTCTGGATCCCTAAGATCATCGTCTACGCCTAAACTTAAGTCCGTAGCCAAAGCTGATCCATCTGATCCTTCAAATCCGCTTCTAGTTTCCCCTTCTCCATTGGATCCACTAGGTTCAAGGGGGGTGTCATCTATCCCATCATCGGTCGATTTGGGGGAATCTGGGTTATGCAAAGAGGAATTATCGGCTGGATTTGGCTCATCTTGGCCGTCAGAAATAGGGCTAGGCACTTGTGTTAAGCCATTCAAACAACTTTTAATGGCCACAACACAGCTTGAAAAAATCAACGATTCATTTTGAAAACGCACTTCAGATTTGGCCGGATGCACATTTACATCTACTTCGCTGGGATCGATTTCTAAAAAAAGAATGATCTGCGGATAATCACGGCTGGTAATCTTTCCTTTATAAGCTTCGCGGATGGCACCCAAAATTCTCTTGTCAGTTACAGCTCGCCTATTTACAAATAGCAAAATGCGATTACCTTTAAGTTGAGTGACTTGCGGTATAGATGTTAGACCATGCAGAGTTATTCCATTGCGCTCAAAATGAAACGGGCGTAAACTTTGCATGACACTTGGTGGCCAAAAAAAGCCTAGCCGCACGGCTAGATCCTGATTTTGACTTAACCTAAAAACCTCACGCCCTCCAACCTTGAAGCTAAAACCTATCTTTAGGTTGGCTAAGGCTAGTTTGGCCAAAATATCTTGCGCATGCTTCGTTTCGGTAGCGGCTGTTTTTAAAAATTTTAGTCTTGCCGGTATATTGCCGAAAAGATCCTCGACTTCAACCAAAGTGCCCTTGGGCAACGCGCATGGGACAATGCCCTCATTCTCACCATAGTTTATGGTAAGCTTAGATGCTGCCCCCTGATAGGCCGACATAAGCCTAAACTTGGCCACTTGCGCAATGCTAGGTAGAGCTTCACCCCTAAAACCCAAGGTGTGAATGGCCTCTAAATCGCTTGGGACACTGATCTTACTTGTGGCATGACGCGTTACAGCTAGGGCAAGTTCGTCAGAAGGTATGCCTATACCATCATCTTGAACACGGATTAAAGCCTGCCCACCGTTTTCAAGTTCCACATCAATCTGGCTGGCTCCAGCATCAATGCTATTCTCAACCAATTCCTTGAGAGCCGATGCTGGCCTTTCCACCACTTCACCTGCTGCGATTTGATTGCGCAGCGCAACGCTTAAAACTTGAATATGACGAAAATCCACGGACATATAAACAGAATCACCCGTCTTCTGCATACTACGAAAGATTGCAAAAGTTCCCGCTGCAAGCGGCATTTTCAAAGGGAAAAAAAACTTATGACTAAGCCCGAACCACAAACAGAGTCTACGCAACTGCCAGTTAACGAAATAAAGCTGCCACCCATTCCGGAGATGTTCCAGCCCAAAAGATTGGATCCAGAACTTCTCTTTGTGGAATGCGGACGTTGTGGCGCACCGGTAATCTGGGAACCAGGTCGGGCTACCCAACTTTTAAATGAAGCTGGCATTGATCCTTTGGAACTAGACACTAGTTGCATCTTGGTCACAGATGCCTGCCCCATGTGTAGTCAACAACGCAAACAATATACAGTTCAAATTTTCAAAATCTGCTCTAAGCCTGAAGAATGTGATTATATCTGCGGCAATGGCTAAAAGCCGCACTAGAAGGCCTTGGTGCTACCCAAGGCCTTTTTTTGTCAATATTTTTTGGCCAGCTCATCACCAATATTTGCAACTTCTATGGCCATACTTTCACGCTTTTGGATAAGTTTTTCGCGCAAAGCGACATCATTTATGGCCAGAATTTGGGCTGCCAAAAAGGCCGCATTTTTGGCCCCACCTATGGCTACTGTGGCCACAGGAAATCCTGTTGGCATCTGCACTGTGGAAAAAAGCGCATCAAGCCCTTGAAGGGAACCTGACGCTACAGGTACACCAATAACTGGGCACAAGGTCTGACTAGCGACAACCCCAGCCAAATGGGCCGCCATGCCAGCTGCGCAAATAAAAACTTTTGTGCCAAGCTTTTCTTGTTCAGCCACAATCTCTGCTGTACGCTTAGGAGTTCTGTGGGCAGAGCTGACAGTCAAATAAAAATCTATCCCCAAACTCTTCAAAACCTGGGTGCAAGGGGCAACTTTTTCTTCATCCGATGCTGAACCCATGATTATCGTCACCGCAGCCATAACTATCCTTAAAATCTTGTTAATATTAGCATAAATACATCTAAAATCGCAGCCAAACATTAATATCCATGGATAAACCTAAAAAGCAATAGATTAGTTTTAGCCAAGATCAAAAAAGTAGACTGTGTTTTAGACAAAGAAAAGCCGCCTTTAAAAATTAGATCCTTGAGCCTATAAATAAAAGGCTTGGACAATAGTCAAAGGCGGCTAGAACAAAAATAAACTATAAGATTAACGAAAATAATAAAAAAATCTTTTTAACTAGTATATACTCTACAAAAAATATTCTTAAAAAAGAAATAAATTCTTATTGTAAAAGAAACTACACACGATCAATACATAATAAATACACAATTAACCTATAATTATTCACAAAAAAACAACCTATAGATGCGTTTCCTAGCTAATATCTTGCTTAAAACAATAATTTTGATCACAAACAAGTAGTCTCTTACACTATCTAAAGCAATTATGGGTTAAATCTACTAGCATTTTTATCCTAAAGATCGCATCAAAGATTCTTTATGGCTTTTTATAGGTTCATGTGACTTTTTATGTATTTTTTTGCGCTTTTTAAGTTCCTTAACAAGACTTCAAAAATCAATATAAATAACTTATCTTAGCTTAGCTTAGCTTAGTTTTGTTTACAAAACCTTACTACCTATGTCATGACGATAAAAGCTCTTATCGATCGCAATCTTCTTAACAGCTTCATAAGCATGATCTTGGGCAGCACGCAAGTTTTCACCCAACGCAGTCACACAAAGGATGCGTCCACCTGAGGAAACAAGTTTAGCATCAACTAGATCTGTGCCGCTATGAAAAACTTTAACCAAAGGTAGTTTTTCGGCTTCACTTAAGCCCAAAATTTCAGCGCCTTTAGAGTAACTGCCAGGATAACCATCTTTGGCCACAACTACACCAAGGGCACTTTCAGCTGTAAACTCAAGCTTAGTTTGGCTTAAGCGCCCATGGATGGCATCCAACATAACTTGGGCTAAATCGTTTTTAAGACGCATGAGTAGTGGCTGACATTCTGGATCCCCAAAGCGCACATTGTATTCCAAAACCTTGGGGCCGGTTGCTGTGAGCATAAGGCCAGCATAAAGCACACCCACAAAAGGATGCTTATCTTCCGCCATAACCTTTAGGATCGGTT
Source organism: Desulfovibrionaceae bacterium (assembly GCA_017455745.1). GTDB lineage: Bacteria > Desulfobacterota > Desulfovibrionia > Desulfovibrionales > Desulfovibrionaceae > Desulfovibrio. The sequence continues at coordinate 4,529 of JAFSZE010000233.1, forward strand.
CAATAGTCAATTTGGCCACTTGCTCCAAATCGCTATCAGGCAAAAGCGGGCAGGGACTATAGGCACCCATACCACCTGTATTTAACCCCATATCATTATCAAAAGCTCGCTTGTGGTCCTGGGCTGAAGGCATGGGCTTAGCCACATGGCCATCACAGATGCAGAGCAATGATACTTCCTGTCCTTCAAGACATTCTTCAATCAAGACTTTGGCACCAGCTTGACCAAAACGTCCTTCGCTAAGCATGGATGTGACAGCATCCAAAGCTTCAGCTGCGTTTTGGCAAATCAAAACCCCTTTGCCTTGAGCCAAACCATCGGCCTTGATGACGATGGGATAGTTACTTTTGGCCAAGACCTGCTTAGCCACATCCAACTCAGAAACTAGCGTGGCTTGTGCTGTTGGCACATGGGCCTTACGCATCACCTCTTTGGCAAAAGCCTTGCTGCCTTCCAAAGTTGCGGCATACTTGTCTGGGCCAAAGCAAGGAAGATTATTTGCTAGGCAAAGATCGGTCAAGCCCAAGGTTAGAGGAAGTTCTGGACCAGGCACAACCAAACCAATACCTTGGTCTTTGGCGAACTTCACAAGCCCATCTAAATCATTGGGCTTTAAATCCACATTGGTGGCGCCTTCACCCAGAGTACCGCCATTGCCAGGCGCAGCAAATATTTTATCCACAAGATTGCTTTGAGCAAGCTTCCACACCAAAGCATGTTCGCGACCGCCTGAACCAACAACAAGAACCTGCATAGATACTCCTAACGGTTGGGGGAAACTTCAAAATCGCTCATGTCAATGGGCGCATTGGGATCTGTGGCCTGGGTATTCAAGGGATAAGCCACAATCATGCACTGGCGACTACCAATACCCAAATCTGGCGAAGAGTTTAAGCCCACAACCAAATCCAACACACCATCATTATTAATGTCAGCCAAATCAATCTGACCAACCGAACCACGAATCCGTCTTGTCTTCCATTTTAAGGCTAAACCCACACCATCCCAGTAGAGGGCATGAATTTCACCTTGAGGGAAGTAGCGGTAACGATCAAAGAATTGCGCTGCAGTGGACACAGGTTTATTGATCAAAAGCACATATTCACCGGTACGCCCTAAATCAACAGAAATAAAACGCATGGGCGCAAAATATTTTTCCGGCAACTGATAGGTCTTATCAACGCCAAGGCCCGGCATACCCTTGTAATGCTCCATACCTACAGCAGAACCGGAAAATTTCTCCATGGTGGTGTGGATGGCTGAATTGCCACGACCAGAAAAGATCTTTAAACGCTCATCATCGCGCAAAACGATCAGTTTATCACCATCGCCGCCTCTTGAGCCTGGCAACCAACAGAAATTAAACACCGTGGCTTCTTTGGGCAAATTAAGACGAGAACCTAAAGCAAAAGATTTGCCGACCCTAACCATATTATGCACGCCAGGGGCAAAGAGTTTAAGAGAATCCCAACCCTGACCAACCAAAGTTGGCGTATAAGTAGGACTCATTCTTACCACTGAGCAGAAGTAGGGACAACGTTCACAATATTGGGAGAAACGATTGTTCTTGAAGCTATAGAAAAAGGTATAAGGACGATTTTTATCTTCATCATAGGTTGTGATGACCAGTTCTTTGGCACCATCACGATTTAAATCTATGGCTCGCATACAGAAATTGACATTGGATTGCGAGATCTGGACTTTGCCAAGTTCATGCAAACGACCGTCTTTACCCCAGGTATGCATATAAAGATGATGTTTATCCAAAATAGCGACTTCATTTTTACCATCGCCATTAAAATCATCTACAGCCATATCAGTCATACTGATCTTCAATCTCGGCGAACGAAGTCTTGAAGAATCACCTGCACTAGCACCTTGATAGCGGAATTGTGGATTTAAGTAGTACTGTTGACCGGTTTCATTAACAATAATATCAGAACTAGCTCCACGACCTTGAGGCACAGCCTGCCCGGCCCTAGCACTGCTGCCAGGTGTCATGGCAGCACCTTGGCTAGCACCTTGAGCCAAACTAAGACCTAACCCCTCATTGGCCATGGACTGCGTCATGCTCTGCACGGTTGTGGTCAAGTTATTCAACGATGTCTGCTGCGTTTTGCTCCAAGTCTTTCCAGCCTTATCAACGCTATTTAAGGTTATGGTGCAGTTATTGCCAGTTACAGACACATCCCCAAAAATGGCATAATCAGCGCCACCTAAGGCACGTCTAGCCTCAGCCGCACTGGCAGCCTTGCCTTGACCAGCTTTAGCGGTCAATATGCCAGGCATATTCAACTTGTTTTGAACTGCAGCTGGTACAGCACGGGACAAATAGCTCATATTGGGTGGCAAATTGCCTGAAAAAGGCAACACAACTGCTTGTTTGGCCGGTGCCGCAAAGCTTTGGGCAAGCAGACCAAACCAAATAACCAAAGAAAAAAGTACCAAGCGGAAACTAAATTTCATAAAAATTTATAATGCTCATTCACACAGAAAGCAATGTGAGAATAGCATCATCCTCCATTATTAAATTTTACAGAAAATATCATCTATGTATGTACAATTATATAAAAGATACCCATTATTTTCTATTTAAATATATATCTAGTTATTTTTTTATGAGACAGAAATAGATAAATATAAAAAATAAATATAACAAAATACCGAGGCACAGAATCACAAAAAAGCAAAAATAGCGAAGTAGAGAATATTTTTATGTGTGCTAAAAATTTTTTCCAGCAGAAATAAAAAACTTTCTAAGATTAACAATTGTATGCGTACAGATATGCAAATTTGTGAATGATCTATATATAAATTAACCTACAAACCAATGCATAAGTTAATATTTAATTCAATAGTTGAGTTGCGATACAAAATTAATATACAAATTAATCAATAGTAAGAAAAACAAAGCAATTTAAACAATCTCGATAAACTAAATATGCCGCATGAAATATAACCTAACAAAACTCAAACTAAATAACCCACGCAAACATACTCGGATAAAAAATTCAAACCAAATCGCACCTAACTTAACCAAATCAACACAAATAAAATCAAATAAAATTAGATCCAAATAAATTAAAATTTAAATAAATGGCCTCTGTAAAAAAGGCCATTTATTTAAATTCTTTCAAACTATTCAAAGCTAGCATTTGAACATATAAATCCACTTTTCACTAATAAAAACAAGATTATTCAACCAATAGACTATAGACAATTGTCGATAAATGAACAATCAATGATCAGTAAAGAATCTCTAAACAAACAGTAATCAGTAATCATCTCTACGCTGCAGCAGGACTGACACTTACATTTTCTTCACCCAATTGGCCGGCCAAATCACGATTAGTCATGGATGCTACTGCCGAATCTGACCAAACATTGACACAGGTTTCGATCATATCAATGATGGCATAAATGGGTAAAATAACGCCCATCAAATCAACCGGCACATTCATGGAACTCATCAAGGAAAGGGTCAAAAAGTAGCAACCCATGGGCACACCGGCATTGCCCACAGCGGCTAACACGGCCACAAAGAGCCAAACAAACATGGTGCCGGTGGTTAAGACAATATTAGCATTTTGCATCAAATAAAGCGATGTGACCAAAATAAAGGCCGCACAGCCGTTCATATTGATTGTTGTGCAGATCGGCAAGACAAAGCGGGTAACCTTTTTGTTTAAGCCCAAATTGTATTCAGCTGAGGCCAAGGTGACCGGCAAAGTGCCTGCTGAGCTTTTGGAAAAAAGCGCCACAGCTAGAGCCGGTGACATACCCTTGAAGACCCAGATAGGGCTAACCTTGCGCAACATCAAGAAAATAGGGATGATGATGAAAAATTGAATCAAGTTGCCGCCGATAACCACAAATGTATATTTGCCAAGGGCGCCAACAATGACACCGGCTTCGATTTGGGCCACCAATTGGGCCGTAAAGGCCAAGATTCCCACAGGTAAAATGTAGAGAAGAGCCCGAATTAATGTAAAGAGAAGCTCCTGCAGCCCATAGATAACACGCAGAAGAGAGTTTCTGTTTTCGGTTTTGGGCATAAAGGCCAAGGCTAAACCGACACTAGCAGAAATGAGTAAGATTGATAAGACATTGCCAGCCACAAACGGCTGCAAGATATTGGAAGGAATAACCGAGAGGAAATGGTCAAAGTAGGAGAGCTTGGTCAAATTTTGCGGTACCTGACCACCAGTGGCCGCAACATTGTCCGGAGCGACCCAGATGAAAAGCAGTAGCGCAACTAAGGCTGCGGCAAAGGTTGTGGTTAAAGTGTAAAAAACGGCATGACCAAAAATCTTACCAGTTTCACGTTTGGCCCCAAGCTCGGCCAAAGTGGTAATCACGGCCAAAGAAATAACTGGCACAGCCACAAACTGAAAGAGTTTGGTGAAAACAGTAGCTATAAAATTGAAAAGATCGCGTAAAAGTGGCAGTTCAAGCATACCCAAAATGCCACCAATCAACATGGCGGCAAACCAGATGATGACTTTCTGCGTATTTTTACTTTTAGCCGCATTATCCAGGCTTTGTCTGGTCAGCTTTTCCACCGTATCGTTAGATGTGTGCTCCATGGGATAATCCTTAAAGATTGAAAAAAGGCAAATTTCATGGCCTAAATGTTAAAAAAATATTTCTTGGCAGGCTATGAGACTTAGCGCAAAAGAAGATTGACGCAGAGAATAGCTAATTTTTCGGCAAAACTTTGCGTTGCAAAAAATAAAATTTAGAATCAGATCTTGACAAAATACCCAAAAGAACAAATATAAATATCAAAAAAATTTCAATTCAGATGGAAAATATTCAAAAAAATCAGCCACTCCGCTCTTTTCGCCTAGTTGGTGAAAAACACCTAGAGCCTTATATCCATTTGTTGCTCAAAACTGAAGGCTATGAGTATGAGCCCGAACCCTTTGGCAGCTGTTGCTTTAAACTTATCTCTGAACCTAAACCTTTGGGCAGCTCCTGGGCCTCCTTTTTTGGCTATATCTACATTCAAGACCGTTCCTCCATGCTTCCGCCTCTAGCCCTAAATCCGCCAGAAGGCGCCACAGTCCTTGATATTTGTGCTAGTCCAGGCAGTAAAACAAGTTTTCTGGCCCAGTTAATTGGCCGATCTGGTTTGGTTTTGGCCAATGAGGCTCAAGGATCTAGGCTTTTAACCTTGCGCAAAAATCTTGAACGCCTAAATTTAATCCAAACAGCTACCTGTACCTATAAAGGTCAGGACTTGGATCTAGATTATGAGAGCTTAGACTACATTGCCTTGGATCCGCCATGTTCAGGGTGGGGTACAGTAGCCAAAAATCCCCAAGTGCTTAAGCTTTGGAAAGATTCCAAAGTCGATACCTTGGTCGGATTGCAGCGTCTGCTTTTAAGCCAGGCAGCCAAACTTCTAGCTCCTGGAGGCTTATTGATCTATTCCACCTGTACGACAAATCCGCAAGAAAATGAAGAACAGGTGCTCTTTGCCCAAGAAAACCTGGGTCTTGAAATTGTACAACTCAATCCTTGGCCTGGCTTTGCCTTTGATGATACACCAAAAGCACCTGGCACTCTAACAGTTAATTCACAAGCTTCCAATGCTCAAGGCTTTTATTTAGCACTTTTGCGCAAAAATAGCAGTAGCCTTAGTGCAAGCTTTAGTAAAAAAGCTTTAGAAGATAAGAACAAAAAGCCTTTAAGCAATTTTGAACTTAAAATCGATAATTTGGCTCATCCAAGTTTGGATTTTACCAAACTACCTGCTGGGACCATTAGGCTCATAAAAGATGAAGTTTTTTTCTATCAAGCCCAGACGGATGATTTAAAACTTAAAATTCGCCCCTTTAGGCTAGGCACACTGCACGGTCAAAAATTTAGCCCCAGTCCGCGCTTAAGAATTTTAACTCAAAAACCTAACCCCAATTATGATCTTATTTTGGATGATCTGAAAGATTTAGCCAAGATTGTTTCTGGACAGAGCCTAGCTACAAACCTAAAAGATCACAGCACTCTCATCTGGTGGCAAAATCTGCCTATAGGCTTTGCGCAGGTTAAAAGTGGACGGGTTTTAGCCCAATTTCGCTGATAGCTAAAAAAAGAAGCAGAGAGTTTCCCCCCCTGCTTCTATACTAAAAAGGAAATTAGCGCTAATTGGCCTTCAGTTCCGCATTGGGATCAGAGTCTGGCAAAACTGTCGTCTTGGTGCCTTTGAGCATAAAGGCCACAAAACAAAGAATAGCCACAACCAAACCAATGATATTGCTTGTTCCGATGGAAATACCAAAACCAAGCTTAGGATCAAAGCAAATAAAGGTTGTGCAGACAGCCGTCATAAAGACAGCTGGGATGGTACAAATCCAGTGCAGTCGCTTATGGCTAGCTAGATAAACAGCACCAGCCCACAGCACAATGGTGGCTAGAGATTGATTGGACCAACCAAAATAATTCCAAATGGTATCAAAGCCCACTTGTGACAGAATGATACCTACGGCAAAAACTGGAATTGCCAGCACAAGGCGTGAGGGAATCGGACGCTGCGAAAAGTTGAAAACTTCGGCGATGGTCAATCTTGCAGCTCTAAAAGCTGTATCACCGGATGTTACAGGCAAGGCCACCACACCCAAAATCGCCAAAATACCGCCAAAAGAACCCATCAAGGCCATGGCTGATTCACTGACCACATGGGCCGGACCACCTTGAGCCAAGGCAGCGGCTAAGGCGTCTGGACCATGATAGAAACTCATGCCAACGGTGGCCCAAACCAAACCGATAAAGCCTTCAGCGATCATAGCACCGTAGAAAACGGAGCGACCATGCCGTTCATTATTTAAACAACGAGCCATAAGCGGAGATTGGGTTGAATGGAATCCCGACAAAGCACCGCAGGCGATCGTGATAAAGACCAATGGATAGAGCGGTAAATGCTTGGGATGTTGGTTAACCCACTCGGCAGAGTTATAGAAGGTCACATCTGAATTTAAGAACATCATCAGCGTCATGCCAAAGGCCATGATCAAAAGCACAGCTCCAAAGACCGGATACAACCGGCCAATGATCTTATCGATGGGCATGATGGTGGCGATAAAATAATAGCCAAAAATAATGCACAGCCAGACATTGAAGTCTAAGTAATCAGGCGTCATTTTGGCCAAAAGTAAGGCCGGAGCCTTAGCAAAAACTACACCAACCAAAACCAACAAGACCACAGCAAAAACGCGCATCAACTGCTTGGCCACATTGCCTAAGGTATTACCGACAATCACAGGCAAATTGCAGCCGCCGTAACGCACAGAGAGCATTCCGGCCATGTAGTCATGCACAGCGCCGGCAAAGATGCTGCCGATCACAATCCAGATCAAAGCATATGGACCGTAAAGAGCGCCCAAAATTGGTCCAAAGACAGGGCCAACACCAGCAATATTTAACAACTGTACAAGCCAGACCTTCCAGGTGGGCATGGCTACAAAGTCTACGCCATCGGCCTTGGTAATGGCTGGTGGTTTACGATCAGGATTTTCGCCAAAAATTTTGGCGACAAGTGTGCCGTAAATCACATAGCCTACGATCAAAGCCGCTGTTGCCAGCAAAAAATAAACTGAATTAGGCATATGAAAATCTCCTCCCACGGAGCTTTTTTTGATGGGAACGGCTTTTTTTACTCCTGTTTGGGCCAATTGGCAACAAATCATGATCTTACGCTGGAAAATAAGCAAAAATTAAAATTAGGATCTGGTTGAAACAATAAAATTTACAAAAACTACAGATTTAATGAGAGTTTAAACCATGCATTTCCTCAAAAGTCAGCAAAATTACTTATTATAATACGCTATTTGAGAATAAATTTTCTCTTTTATTGACAAAAAATATGCTAGCCACTACTATTCTTGTTATTTTTTTATCATCGATTATGAATCATAAATCTAGACATTACCTTTATCATCAGGCAAATAAATAAAATACTATTATTACTTAAACTTTAAAAAGAAAAATTTATAAAAAATCATCTCAATTTCCAGGTAAGTACAGCAATAATCTTCTCTGTAGACTGCTATTTTAGCCTCAAAAAACTTGCTCATTCGTTAAAAACAACTGGAACAAATCAAAATTTATCCTTTTTTGGTCAAACTTGCCAGTCATAGATTAATTGCGTATATTACTTTGTCCATTATTTTCAATAGATTTACCTTACGAGATATATTTTACATGAATTCAGACGAAGATAGCTTACTTTTGCCGACCAAAGTCTTTTTCTCTTACGCTGACGGTCAGTGCTTAATCATGCATATGCAGCTCTCAAACACTGCCACAAAGGTTGGGCTCTCAACTGATCAAGGCAAGGTGACAGCCTTAATTCCAGCTAACTATGAGCGCGAAAACTTGCCCGAAATCTTGGAAACATGCGCTCACTACTTAGATGGAGCTCATTTTACAGCCCTTGGGTTAAACAAAAACATTATTCCCACAGAGCTACCGCTCCCTATCGAAGGAATAACCTATCAAATACTCTGCGCTGAAAGCTTGGATGCAGCTTACCAAGCATCACTGCACGCAAAAGCTGGCGCTTATGTAGAAATAGATGGCCAACGCATGGCGTGGCTTGAATTTCCGGATGAACATAAGCCTAAATTAATCCTCTATGGCAGCCTAATGGCCTTACCGTTAGGCGATACACTCAAAAATTGGGCTAAAGAAAAAGCCCAAACTCTTTTACCGCCCTTTTGTCAAGAATTGGCCACAAGCCTTGGCATCCACATTGACAAAATAAGAATCGGCGATCAAAGAACGCGCTGGGGCAGCTGCAGTTATAATAGTAGAACGCAAGAATTTCATATTAGCCTAAACTGGCGTTCAGTTCTTTTACCCAAATCCTTGGTTACCGAGTTATGCACCCACGAACTGTGTCATACAAAATATATGAATCACTCCCACGCTTTTCATGCCGCCTTGCGCAAAGTTAATCGCCATGCTGACCATCTTGAAGAGGCTATCGATATGGTCGTCTCTGATCTGCCTTGGTGGTGCTCCTGCAATAAAATACTTTAAATCTCTTCAAAGACAAGATCTTGTAAAATCATTTATTCAGTTTCCTGTATAATATTGAAACAAATCAAGTTATTATCCACAGAGCTAGACGGATATGCACAAATATCTATGTTTAAAAAATATGGCAAAAATATAATAATACTTGCATTTAAATATCTTTTTAACTTATAGAACTTATAAACAGGTCTTATAACTAGACCTTATAAACATTCGCGTTCTTTACTCTAAACTCTATCTTATGTACCAAGAGGACATTTTTCCAACCACAACAATCGAGCATTAAAGCATGGATCGAAACAAAAATAGCGCTCTGGCTAAAATTTTAGATACACATTTAAGCACACTTGCTAAAACAGAAGGCTTAGAGCAGGAATTAATTTTGGCGGCTATTGATGCTGGCACCATGGTCTGTTTGGCCAATCCTAACCATCAAAATTTAACACCGCTTTTAGTTGGTCAACCGGCCAAAATCAAAGTTAACGCCAATATTGGCACATCTCCTTTGAGTAGCTGTCTGGAAACAGAACTAGAAAAGCTCAAAGTTGCCCTGGAAGCTGGCGCTGATACTGTCATGGATCTCTCAACAGCTGGCGATTTGGATCAAATCCGCCAAAAGATGCTAGCTGTATGTCCAAAGCCCGTCGGTACCGTGCCCATCTACTCTGTAGGCCAAAAGCTCTTAGACCACAATCGCGAAATCTCTAGTATGACCGCAGATGAGCTTTTAAGTGAGATTGAAAATCAATGCCAACAAGGGGTTGATTTTATCACTGTCCATTGCGGCTTAACCAAACATGGGGCCACCTTGGCCAAAAATAACCGCACTCTGGGCATTGTTTCGCGTGGCGGTTCCATGTTGGCTCGCTGGATGCTGGAAAATGATCAAGAAAATCCCCTCTTAACCCATTTTGACCGCCTTTTAGAGATCTGTCGGCCATACAATGTGACCTTATCTTTGGGGGATGGCTTACGTCCTGGAGCTGGCTGTGATGCTGGCGATAATGCCCAGTGGGATGAGGTCTTAAAATTGGATGAACTTTGCCAGTATGCGCAAAGTCAAGGTGTGCAGTGTATGATCGAAGGTCCTGGCCACATGAGCTTGGATCTTGTTTATGGTCAGATCCAAACCATTAAAACAGTAACCCACCATGCACCGCTCTATGTTTTAGGCCCCCTTGTTTGCGATAGTTCTCCAGGCTATGACCATATTTCCGGTGCCATTGGCGGAGCCATCGGTGTGCAAGCTGGAGTTGATTTTCTCTGCTATCTAACTCCTGCCGAACATCTGACTCTACCTGACATAAATGACGTCAAACAAGGTGTTATGGCCTCGCGCATTGCTGGCCACATAGGCGAAGTAGCTTTAAGACGTCCCCACGCTTTGGAGCGTGAAAAACGCATGAATGCCGCTAGACGCGATCTCAATTGGGAAGAGATGAAACAGGCAGCCCTTGATCCCGGCCAAGTTGAATTAAGACGACGTGAGCACAAAAACGAAGAAGTCTGTGCCATGTGTGGCAAGTTCTGCTCCGTAAAAATGCTCAAAGATCTGCGCGAAAAATAAAAACAAAAAAAGCCCCAA
>JAFSZE010000234.1 GCA_017455745.1 Desulfovibrionaceae bacterium
ACGGCGTGAACAAGATAAAACTACCGTGGGACACACGGGAAGTTACGCTTGGGGAGAACGTGTAAGACGAAGCGGCCACGGTCGCGGCGCAGTGTTCGTCGAACCAAGAATCCCCCGCCTTTAGGCGTGGGGAGTGTCAAGCTTAAAATGATTGGCTGCCTTGACTACTGCCAAAAAACTAGCCAAAAGCTAAAGAAGAGTTTCTTGGCTTACGGAAATTGTTAACGCGGCAAGATCTTTATTTTGTCTGGCTACATACACGAAATGAAACTCAAGGTCGCTTTGGACTTTTAAATTGCTGGAGGATCATAGCTTTGCATTCAAATTTGCCCATCGGCATTTTTGATTCAGGAATGGGTGGTTTAACGGTATTTAAGGCCATCAGTCGTCGATTGCCGGCAGAGGATTTGCTCTATCTAGGTGATACGGCTAGGCTGCCCTATGGAACCAAGGCCAGAGAAACGATTATTCGTTATACGCTTTTGGCTAGTACCAAATTGATTGAGCGGGGGATCAAGATGCTAGTTGTGGCCTGCAATACGGCCACGGCTAACGCCTTACCAGCTTTGCGGGCCAGGTTTGCGCCTTTGCCTGTGGTGGGTGTGGTTGAACCTGGGGCTAGGGCCGCCATAAGCGTAACTAAAAACGAACGGATCTTGGTCATTGCCACTGAGGCCACTATCAAAAGTTGTGTTTATACCGCAGCCATTCAAGCTCTTAAACCCACAGCTCAAATTACGGCCAAAGCTTGTACACTTTTTGTGCCGATGGCCGAAGAGGGGTTAATGACTGGATGTTTGGTGGAAGGAGTGGCTCACTATTATTTGGACGATGTGTTGAATCTAAAAGATAATCTGCCTGACACCATGATTTTGGGTTGTACACATTTTCCGCTTTTGAAAGATGCCTTAAAAAATGTGGTTGGGCCGACCATGACCGTGGTCGATCCAGCAGCCACTGTGGCTGAAACGGTTGAGGCCGAGCTAGCCTGCCAAAATCTTTTGGTTGCTACTGAACGAACAGGTCAAAAGCATTTTATGACCACAGACAATCAAGAGCGTTTTGCACGGACTGGCAGTCTCTTTTTGGGTGAAGAGTTGAGCGCATCTGCTGTTGAACTAGTTGACCTTTGATTGATTTTTTAACGCAGGCTTTGAGCTTAAATTACCCAAGACGTGGGATCTATAATATTAGCCTTCTGTACGTTCATGTTGGCTAGCCTTTTATCTTTGGCCCCTCTGGTTGCAATTTACGTGGCTTTAGGCTAAAGCAGCCTAGTTAGAAACCTAGCTTTGGTGGGCATACGCGGACGAGGCTTTTTTAGGCTAAATTTTCAATTAAAACATGAACTTTGACTCTGTCAAAAATAAGTTTAGCCCAACATAAGTCTTAATTGTAAGCGCATGAGACTTTTGGCGGTATGTATGCCGTGTCAGCCTGTGGAGGCGGCCACGAGTTCGCGTTGAAGCAGGAACCCTCCCGTGGAATACGATAGCAATAGCATATTTCAGCGCAAATCCCTTCCCTTTGGATGGGAGGAGGTCAATTTAAACTGTCTACCTATCAAGGAGTGTCTTTTTCTGGCTAAGACCGGATCAAAGTCTGGGAAAAATTAACAGGCTTTTTTCAAATTTTGGCAGGCGTAAGCCTGTGTAGTTTTTTGCATTTGAGTTGTTCATCCTGCTTTTCTTGCCACAGATATTAAAAAATAACTTGGACTGCGTGCTTGGAAGTGGCAACATCAGTTGTTCTATGTGCGAGTTGTTTTAGCGCGGTCTGAGATTTTGGGAGTCTCTCTATGACAAAAGCTGAACTTGTGGAAAAAATTAATGAAAAAGTGGAAGGCTTGACTAAGGGTAAAGCTGAAGAAGCCTTAAATGCCTTAGTCGATATTATGCGCCAAGCTTTAACCGATAAGGAAGATGTTACCTTGACTGGTTTTGGCACATTCAAAGTAGTCACTCGCGCCGAACGTAAGGGGCATAATCCGCAGACTCATGAAGAAATCACTATTCCGGAACGTCAGGTTGTTAAGTTTACCCCTGCTAAGGCTTTGAAAGAATCGGTAAAATAGTAATATTTAATATCTTTGTGACTAAAAAATTTTTTTTCAGACCTAAAGAGATTTTTTCTAGATGATATTGTTACTTGTTTTTGCCTAGCCATTGGCGTTTTAGATAGTTTTGTTGCCGAGTTCTGCTTTTGATATTGCCAATATTTTCAAGTATTATCTTTGATTGTGGCATTCTAAAGATTTTTAGAAAGAGAATAGGTAACGTATACTATTCTTTCTCGGATGCTAAAATAACTCGTTTGTTTTTAACTATAGATAGAAATATCCACAAAGCTGAGCATAAAAAATATAATTTTTTAATTTATTTATTTTGAATATAAATAAATAACAAATGTTAAAGAAGACGAAATCCCAGATTTCTGGAATTTCGTCTTCTTTAATTTAGACCAAAACTAGAATAAGCTAATTTGTGAACTACCGCGCCCCATAAAGGGGTGTGGCTTCATAAGAAGTGTAATTTATGCAATTCTTATTCTTACAGGCGTATCCACATCGCCTCTATAGTATAGGATCGAAAGATCCACAACTTTACTTTTCCGTAAAATATTTAATGCTCCGTTGAC
>JAFSZE010000235.1 GCA_017455745.1 Desulfovibrionaceae bacterium
GAATATAGAAAAAATCTAAAAAACTGATAGAGGTTTTATATCATATTTCTCAATGTTGACTTGCTCTAAAATTTATCCCTAGACACTATCCCTAAATCCTAGAGTTACAGTTTAACTCTTAAACATTGCTCTAATTCTGACTTTAAGAAACAAAAACGCTTCAAGCGAAAGATCTCTTAGCCCTAAAATTTAAAATTGTAAAACTAAACTTTGGGACCAAATCTTCTACCTATATTTTGTACTTAGAGGAGGAAACATGAAACGTTTAACTGCCGTACTTGGTGTGCTAGCCTTGTTCATAGGCTTAGCTCTCTTTGCTGCACCCAAAGCCGATGCCGCAACTTTGATCAAAATTGCTGGCATGAAACCTGAGGGTGAGCCTGAAACCATCAGTATGCACAAATTCGGTGAGTACTTAAAAAAACTCTCCAATGGTAAATACGAGGTTAAAGTTTTCCCCAACAGCCAATTGGGTAAAGAAGACTCCTACATCGCTCAAACCCGTAAGGGTATCATTCAAATGTGTGCCACCGGCACCCAAACATCTGCTCTCCATCCGGCCATGGCCATGTTGGAGACGCCCATGCTTTTCGATAACTTGGCTCATGCCAGACGTGCTATGGATGGCGGCCCCACATTTAAGCTGATCAACAAAGGCTTTCCGGAAAAGAGTGGCTTGCGCACCATGAACGCCTTCCCCTTAGGTTTCAGACATTTCTACACCAAGAAACCCATCAAGACCATTGATGATTTAAAGGGTTTGCGTCTGCGTGTGCCTAATATTCCCCTCTACATTGAATTTGCCAAAGCCTGCGGTATCAGCGGGCAGGCTATGCCCTTTGCCGAAGTGCATGGTGCATTAGATCAAGGCATCATTGATGGTGGCGATTCTCCTCTCTCTGACATAGTCAGCAAGAAAATGTATGAAATCACCCCTGAAATCACCTTGACCGGTCACATTCTGGTTATCCATTCCCTCTACATCAACGAGAAATTCTATCAGAGCCTGCCTGCTCAAGACAAAGCCTGGTTTGATGAAGCTGCCAAGAAGGCTGCTGACTATGTGTGGAATGAAATGGCTAAGATCGACAAGGAATCCGAAGCCGTCATTTTGGCCAACAAAGGTCACATCACAACCCCCGACGCTGCTTTCCGCAAATATATGCATGAAGCTGGTGAGCGTACATGGGAATTGTTCCGCAAGACTGTGCCCAACTGCCAAGAAATTCTTGATAGCGCTGCAGCTCTAGCCGATAAATAGTCTTTTTTGTCCATATAGCATACACCAGATCTCGCAAGGATCTGGTGTATGCACCCAATTTGCTCTAAAAATTTCTTTTCCGCTAAATCAATCAAGCCCGCTAACATTCTCTCTTTTTCCAAGGATGCACTTCATGAATGACGACTCCAAGCAGGACATCACAAGTCCTCCACAGCAGGAATCTTCAGAAACTGGAACTGCACAGAAATCCAAATCCAACTTTGCCTTTGAAGTCTTCTGTGCCACCTTGTTTCTAGGTATGATTGGCCTTGTCTTTTACAATGCTGTTCTGCGCAAGGTCTTTAATTCAAGCTACCCCCCTAGTGAAGAATGGGCCAGATTCCTCTTCATCTACATTACCTTTTTTGGCGCCATCGAAGGCTTTTATCGCAAACGCCACATAGCCGTTGATATGTTTGCCAATATGCTCACCAAATCCAAACGCAAAATTTTGGATATTCTCGCCATCATTTTAGGTATGGCGGCCATGTTCCTGCTCTTATACGGTGGCATCGTCAATGTGCTTCAAACTATGGATACCTACTCACCAGCCACCGGTATCAACATGGGTTTTATCAACGGCACTTTACCCATCATGGCTATTGCTGGCCTCTGTTTTCAGGTCCGAGACTTACTTAAAGTTATCAGAACCGACTATGAGACTGATACCGACACAGATACTGAGATTCGGGGGTAAGTTGTGGAGCTATTCATCTTTTTAGGCAGCTTGTTTGCCTTTCTAGCCATAGGCATTCCCGTCTCTCTAGTTTTGGTGCTTTGTGCCATCGTCTTGATGTGGCATTCAGGATTTTGGGATGCCATGACCATTCCTGGCAGTATCCTTGACGGCGTCAATAACTACCCACTCTTAGCTATACCATTCTTTGTCTTTGCTGGCGAAATCATGGCTGCAGGCGGTCTCTCAAGACGCGTTGTGCTTTTAGCCCAACTTTTGATTGGTCGCATCCGTGGTGGCTTAGGTTATGCTGCTATCGTTTCCAGCGTTCTCTTTGCCGGTCTTATGGGTAGCTCTGTGGGTGAGGCAGCCGCTTTAGGTGGCCTGCTTTTGCCCATGATGAAGGTGCAAGGCTATAATCCTGGCCGAGCCGGTGCCGTTATTGCCTCTGGTGCTATCCTAGGCCCCATCATTCCACCTAGCACCAACTTCATTTTGCTTGGCGCGACCATCAGCTCGCTCTCAATCACCAAACTCTTTATGATCGGCCTATTTCCAGGCATTTTCATAGGCCTTGCCTTGATGGTTGTCTGGTTCTTTATTGTGCGTCAAGACGGTTATCACGATACCAAGACTTTCACTTTCAAAGAAAGTATGCAAATTTTAGCTGACGCTATGCCAGCTTTCTTGATGCCTGTGCTGCTTCTTGGTGGTATTCGTTTCGGCTTCTTCACACCAACAGAAGGTGGTGCTTTTGCCGCTATCTATGCCATCGTGATCTGTATGCTCTACTACCGTGAATTATCCTTGCGTGAACTTTTGCGCGTAAGTGCCAGAGCTGCTTCAACTACAGCTGTCGTTATGTTGATTGTGGGTACAGCCACAGCTGTTGGCTACTTTATAACCATAGCCTCCATCCCAGATCAAATGACCCAGCTTTTTAGGCCACTCATTGATAAGCCGATCCTACTTTTGATCTGCATCAATATCTTCTTATTCTTGATCGGGATGGTTATGGATTTAACTCCTAACATCTTGATCTTCGCTCCAGTCTTCTTCCCGCTCATTCAGGAAGCAGGCATTGATCCATACTACTTTGGCTTATTGTTCATCTTAAACCTTGGTATCGGCGTTATCACACCACCTGTGGGCACAATCCTTTATGTTGTCTGTGGTATCGGAGATATTAAGATAGCGGAGCTAATCAAAAAATTGATTCCATTCATACTTATGGAAATCTTTATGCTCTTTGTACTCTTATTATTCCCCAAGATTTCCATTGTACCGATGAACTGGCTGATGGGTGAATGACGCTTTGATCCCAATTGATGATTGTATAAAATCATTTACCTAAATTGATTCTGATTATATTCCTCGTTATTTTATTTTTTTAGAATACACGTATTTTCAATAAAATAAATGTATTAAAGTTGAGAATCAAACAGTATAATATTTCTACGAACTTTCTGGAATACATACCGTTGCAATAAAAGGCAATTCTTATGAATTATCTATTCCAGTGCTAATGTTAGTAAAAATATTTTTTCACTGATTCTCAGCTTTAATACATATTTTTATTTTATTAATCCCTTATTATTATCTTTATCACGAATTTTGTAAGTGTGTTGTTGTTTTTGTAAGTGCCGTTTTGTGACACTAGCAATATTTTAGTAACCTGTAATCAAAATTTATTACTAGAACTACTCCGTTAAAATTCTATCCTAAAAACTTCTTTCTTGTAACATTCCAATGATATTATAATGATATTACAATAATATTCCCATGACATGAAGGATCTTGCAAGGTTTTATTTAGATAAAATATACTTTATTGTAAAAATATCTTCTTACAAAACACATCTTCTTATAAAACACATAAATCAAGATACTATATGGATCTATAAACAAAAAGTAGCGTTAAGAAAAATATTATTAATAAAGATATATCACCTTGATACCTAGATAGTTAATAATTGAAATCACTAAATTTACGGAGTATGATTGATAAAAAGTCATATTTTAGTGTATTATCAAAAATATCTTTAATTTTAAAAGAAATACAACTTATGTTAATTTTTCGAATTTTATTACTAAAAGTATCCACATATGACTGTTAGAACACTACGGCGGCTGTACCACTCTTTTTTACGACCTATTATTCTATAGCAACTATATACATGACTGTTTACAGCTGTGTTGGAACATATCATGAATATTACCATTTAGGCTTTGGTCTAGCGTAAAGCCTAGTCAAAATCCGGGTTAAACTTAATAATTTTGTGCTGTTATTTAGCAGCTTTATAAGTAATATTATTACTAAACGAAACTCAAATTATCTAGATCAATTGACCCAAAAAGTAATGCACCTCTCAAATTCTACAGTTGCTGGTCAGATAGAAACGGATCTCTTAAATCAATGAAAACCAGAGCTTAAGTTGGTCAAGGCGCCTTTTGGGCCTAGTTTATTTTAGTAACATAATTCAGTAAATTAACAATTTAAGATAACATATTCTATGTGCTAGGTAAAAATACATATTTTGCAATTTTTTTCGATACGATACGATAATTCATTTCAATAATATTCTTAAATATACATGGATAAACATATATGCCTAGTCAAATTGCCGCAGGTATACAAAATTTTTCTGAGCTAATTCAAAATAACTGTTTTTATGTTGACAAAACAAAATTTATTAAA
>JAFSZE010000236.1 GCA_017455745.1 Desulfovibrionaceae bacterium
GGGGGGTCTGACCCAACTCACCAGTTTTTGCCCCAATTCAGCCAAAAACTGGTGAGCAGGAATAGGGCCTAAGGCCATTTAAGCTAGACGTAGAGGGCCTTTCGTCATTTTTTCGGATCGACTAACTAGAGACAGAGGTGGGGTTAAACCTACCTCTGTCTCTTTTTGTGCGCGTGGCATGCATATATGGCAAAGGGTGAAAGTCCCAAATCCAGCTAGTCTCAGGGCAAGGATAAAGCGGGAAGCCAAGGTTTGACTCGTAAGAGTCCGGCTGAAGGACAAGCTGCTCGACATCCTGCAGAAGTTCATGAACTTCGAGGTCCGCGAAGAAAAGGTCAGGCAGGCCGAGGGCGGGAGATAACCAAGGTCTCGAAGAAGCTCATCTTTCCGCGCTTCCATCAGAGGACGTCGTGCGCAAACTCGTGTAGGACGTACGGGAACGCGGCGCGGGCCATGACTACCAAATCACGCGCCTGCTTCGTCTGCTCGCGCATGAGACGTGCCTGCGACAGCGAGATGACCGGATAGGGGCCAAGTGACAGTGTTTTCTGTTTTCCCCGTAGCGGTAAGCCATGCACCAGAGCATGGACCCCTTATCGTCACGTAAATGTACAGGCATCCCCCGTCGGAGATCTTCCGCGCTTTGTCCGTCGGCTTGATGGCGTGCGGCTTCGAATCTGTCAGTGGCATTCGCAAACCCCCGTGGTTTCTGTTTGACACGGCGATACCAACGAATCTTTCCTGATTGTTGGTATTGTCGTCGGATGCCAACAAAAATACCAGCATTTTCGTCGGCGCAAGCGGGGTCATGAAAAACCATATGGACGATAAAACCCGCTAACCATGCGGCTTTGCGGGTTTTTGGACATAAAAAAGGCCCAAAAAAGGGCCTATTTTTTCTTTATATGGTGCCGAAGGGGAGATTCGAACTCCCACGCCGTTGCCAGCACTAGACCCTGAACCTAGCGTGTCTACCAATTCCACCACTTCGGCAATAGAAGCAGTATATTGAAATTTCCCCCTTTTGACAAGTTTTTTTTCAATTCAAACTATAATGTTTTTTTTAAAGTTTTCGATAAGAATCAACGTGTCAAATATTATAAAATTTCGGCAAGAAAAAATTATGCAAGCCCCACTAAATTGCTCAAAAGCCAACATGGCCAAGGATTAAGCTAATGTCCTAAGATTAGATAGCTTATCCACACAAACCACAAGAAAAATTGGGCGGTGAATTGTGCAGCACTCCCCATGTCTTTAGCTTTTTTGGTTAAGGGATGAATTTCAAGCGAGATGCGATCAAGAGTATTTTCGATGGCACTGTTTAAAAGCTCAACCACAAGGCAGATAAAGATGGGTAAAATCAGCAAAATAAGCGTGGTATGGCTTTGCGAGAAAAATAAAGCCCCAGGTATCAAAATTAAGGCTTCAAAAAGGATTAGTCGAAATGCAGCTTCATCCTTGAAAGCAGCACAAAAACCATCTCGAGAGTAACGTGCGGCAGACCAAATATGGGCTAAGCCTGGTCGACCTTTGTGTGGATTTTGTTGAAAATGTGGATGATCATCCATCAAATTTTTGAGCCTGGAAACAGAGGGTTATTTAAGCACTTGCCTAAGCAAAAAGCATGGAGAAGAAATTTGTGGCGCAACATAAAATTTAGCTTAAAGGCAGCTAGCTGCCTTTAAGCTAAATCAAAATTCTAGGCACTGGTCTAGGCATTTAAGTTTAAGCCTAAAAAATTAGAGCCACTTAAACCAATTTTTCCACGATCCTTCGCGTTTTTCGCGAATACCTTTAGCTTCATCTTCGAGATGGAGATGATAAGCCGCTAAGCCCTTCTCTTTGGCATGATCACATACTTCAGGCACATCTTGGAAATTGTTGACGATGTAGTCATAGCGATTTCTGGCCACGCCGTACTTTTTCATATGCCAGAAAACATCGGCAATGTAGAGCTCATGTTCGGCCATGAGTTTACGGCATTTGAGCATATTTTCTTGAGCGCTCAAGACATAGGGCGTGTCGGGATACATCTCGCAGACGCGTTTGAAGTTGTTATAGGCATCCTCCAAAATAGTTGTGGCCCGATCAATGGAGCGAAACTGTTTTAAGAGCGACATGCCAGTCTGATAAACAACATATGGGATGGCTTTATGACGCGGATGCAATGATTCGAAATCTTTGTAAGTCTCAGCCGCCAGCACATATTCTTCATCTAAATAATAGGCATCGGCCAAGGAAAGTTCAGCTTCAATGGTGTATGGGCTAAAAGGATATGTATCGCGCAGCTTGTTGTAGTACTCGACCGCACGAACATAGTTTTTTTCGCTCATGGCATCATTGCCAGCTTCATACAATTCCTGGGCAGTATCTTCGGCTGGCGGTAGATAGAACATATCTATAATGCCGCAACCGGCTAACAGCCAAAAAGAAAAGACTAGGCAAAGTGGAAGGAAAAATTTAGGCATGGAGTTGTTCCAGGAAAACAAAAGCGGCTTGGGCAGCGGTGGCACCATCTCCAGCTGCGGTTATAACCTGACGACATAATTTGGAGCGAATATCCCCTGCCGCAAAAATTCCAGGAATACTGGAGCGCATTTCTGTATCAGTAACAATAAAGCCAGCTGGATCTTTCTCTAAATTGGCGGGAAGAAAACTTGTGACCGGCTCAAAGCCTACATAGATGAAAATGGCTTCACAGGGAATTTCTTCAGTTTGATTGGTTTTCAAGTTTTTTACGGTTATACCTGTGAGATCACCACTTCCATGCAAAGACTGAACCGTAGACGATAGATGGAGTTCGATCTTGGGGTCGGACAACAAACGATCTTGATAGACTTGGCGGGCCCTAAAAGCATCACGCCGGTGGATCAGATGAATAGTATGGACGATGTTGGACAGATAAAGCGATTCTTCGAGAGCCGCATTGCCACCACCGACAACAGCCACATCTTTGCCCCTAAAGAAGTTGCCATCGCAAAGTGCACAGTAAGATACACCATGGCCAGTCAACTCTTCTTCCCGTTCTACCCCAAGCTTGCGGTGTTTGGCACCTGTGCAGACAATGATCGTCTTGGCGCTAACACTTTCGTTGTTTTTGAGTTTAACTGTAAAATTACCAGCCTCACCCTCCACAGACTCAACATCAGTTACCATGCGGGTCAGATTGCCTAGACCATCAAGGTGTGCAGCAAAAAGATCAGCTAGTTCATAGCCTTTTATGCCTTTGGGAAAGCCTGGGTAATTTTCAAGGGAAGATGTTTGGAGAATTTGTCCGCCTGTGGTTAGCTTTTCAACCAATAAGACCGAACAGCCAGAACGGGTTAGATAAAGTGCTGCAGTAACACCAGCAGGCCCCTCACCTATGACAACGCTGTCATAACTTTTCATGAGAAAGCCTTGTCGTTAATTTTTGCAATCAAAGCATCCATATCGATGCCACCTGTATGCTGATCAATGGCTTGACCATCCTTGAAGAGGATCAATGTGGGAATGGCACGGATGTTGAACTTGGCCGGTGTAACGGGATTTTCATCGACGTTCATCTTATATACAGCAAGCTTTCCAGCGAATTGAGTGGCAATATTATCAATAATCGGCCCCATAGCACGGCATGGGCCGCACCAGGGTGCCCAAAAATCGACTAAAACAGGAAGTTGAGAGTTCACCACAGATGCTTCAAAAGTGGAATCGGAAATTTGTTCAGCCATGATGGAAGACTCCTGTCTCTAAGGTTGGTTTGAAAAAAGTTGGCGAATCTGCGCCCAAAAAAAAGGTAATATCAAAGGTATAGCCACTTTGCGTCAAAAGTCAAATTTTTGGCTACAACCAGAACTTGAATATTTAAGAATTTTCTGATTTACTTTTTGCCTGTATATCAAGACAAAAAATGAAAAAAATTAATTGAAATTAATCTTATATATCGCTAATTTATTTTTATTCCAAGGGTAAAAAAATTAAACAAGCTAATTATGAATAATTAAAATCAAAGGTTAGATGGAGATATGTATATAATTAAATTTTAAGATTTCGATTTTAAAGAACAAAACTATATTCATAAAAACAAAAAGGTTACTTAAAGACAAATCGTATTCATATAATCATAAGCGAATAGCATAATTATGATTGTTTATTGCAGAATAAATAATCATTAGGTATGCGCTGTCCTCGGGGTATTGCTTTAAATTCTAAGGAATTGACCAGCCCCATTTTCGCAAATTCAAAACCTGCGTAAGCGATCATTGCACCATTATCTGTGCAGAAAAGTGGGCTAGGTATGAGGAGTTTTAGACCTCTTTTTTTAGCAATCTCGGTTAATTCTTGGCGTAAACAACTATTGGCTGCTACCCCACCAGCCAAAATCAAGTGTTCGATAGTTAGATTGCGATCTAGGGCTCTTTCTAGTTTAGCTTTGATGGTTTTGGCAATGGCCAAATTAAAGGATGCACAGAAGTTAAGGACATCTTTTGGCAATTGGGTGGGATCTTTGATGGGTTTTTCCCAGACAAAGCTGCTTAGATTTTCTTTGATACTGAGGGTGGCAGCTGTTTTTAGGCCGCTGAAACTGAAGTCTAGGTTATCGTTGTGCAGATATGGTAAGGTAAAATTTATGGTTGGTTGGCCTAAACTAGCCGCTTGATCAAAAAGACGGCCAGCTGGATAGGAAAAACCTAAGATATTGCCCACCTTATCAAAGGCTTCGCCTGCGGCATCATCAATTGTTCTGCCTAGCTGCTCAAAATTAGGTAAGCGATTTATACGGTAAATATTTGTATGGCCGCCTGAAACCAAAAGAGCTAGGGCTGGAAAATGGAGCGTATTTTCTAAACCTGCAGCCAAAATATGGGCCTGGAGGTGATTTATGGCCAAAATGTTGATGTTTAGGGCCAAGGCCAAAGCTTTGGCAAAAGCTACACCCACCAAAAGACTGCCTAAAAGGCCAGGTCCTCTGGCCACAGCCACATAGTTTAGGTCTGTTAGTTCAATTTGGCATCTATCTAGCAATTCATTAAAGAGTGGCCCAATGAAACGATAATGCTCGCGGGAGGCTAGCTCGGGCACAACTCCACCAAAAATAGCATGAAGGTCTGTTTGGCTAGCCAAAACGTGGCCTAGAAGTTTGCCATCACCCACCAAGGCCAAACTTGTTTCATCGCAGGAGGTTTCGATGCCGAGACAGAGTATTTCGTATTTGTGGCTAGCAGAAGACATGAATTTTTGAGTTTAGAATACGAGAGTTATTTTTGAAGGATTTCTGAATGATTTTAAATAGTTTGGTATTTGAATTGTTTTTTAATTGGGTTTGCTTTAACTTGCTTTAGTCTGTTATGGTTTGCTTTAACTTGCTTTAGTTTGCTTTAATTTGAATTTGCTTTTGATTTGAAATGACTAGTATCAGAAAAGAAATTTTTGAGATTATTATTAGTAAGACCATTCCAGATGCTTCTGGAATGGTCTTAACAAAAATGATCTAATCTTAACAAAAAGAAGATTTATGGATTTTGCCCATAAAGAGGCTTAGGTATTACAATTCCACCAGATTTTTGGAACACTGATATAGATCTATCAGAATCTATATCTATATTCGTCTATCTAATGTCTAGCTAGTTTGTTACAAAATTACGCAGGAATCTTAAGTCTTAGCTTATATTTTGATTAGAAGCTTAAGCTACTCTTGCTATAAACTTAACTTAAGCTTGCTAATGCACAAGTTTTACTCTTTGCAGCTAACACTAATTTCTTTGTAACTTAATAGATCTAACCCGAAAAAGTTCTTCAAAAGTTCGTAAAGATTAGTTTAAATCTTAAGCCTTGCGACCTGCATCATGGCGTTGATAGATGCGTTCAACTGCTTCCACATCTTGGGTTGAACCAATAAAGAGAGGTGTTCTAGCGTGGAGTTTATCGGGCACGATATCCAAAATGCGTTGACGGCCATTGCTAGCCTTGCCGCCAGCTTGTTCGGCTAAGAAAGCTAGAGGTGCAGCCTCGCACATCATTCTAAGCTTGCCCTTGGGTTTGCGTGAATCTGGCGGATACATATAGATGCCGCCATAGATTAAGGTGCGATGGAAATCGGCTACAAGTGAACCCACATAGCGGGCTGAATAGGCGCCACCATTAGGTGTTTCACAGTGATGGAAGTAATCAACCACTTCTTCGGTGGCGGCATCCCAGTAGCGTGAATAGCCTTCATTTACGGAGTAGATATGGCCGCGTTCAGGGATTTTCATATCAGGATGGGAGAGGAGAAATTCACCCACACCTGGGTCTAAAGTAAAGCCATGCACACCTGAGCCTGTGGAGAGCACCAGCATGGTTGATGGGCCATAGAGAATGTAACCTGCAGCTACCTGTTCTGATCCAGGCCGCAGAACTTCATCTAAGGTCACTTCACCTGTGCGGCCTTCAGGGCGTCTGTGGATGGAGAAGATGGTGCCCACATTGACGTTGACATCAATATTGGATGAGCCGTCTAAGGGATCGAAGATTAAGATGTAATCACCACGGGGGAATTCTGGTCCCACGCGAATTAATGATTCTTCCTCTTCGCTGCCCATGGCACACACAGCACCTGAGCGCTCCATACGGTAGATCATGATGCGATTGGCAATGTCATCAAGCTTCTGAACATTCTCCCCTTGAACATTAACCTCGCCTGTTCCGCCCAAAATATCTAACAATCCCGCTTTATTGATTCTTCTGGAGATTGTTTTGCCAGACAAAATCAGGTCATACAAAAGGCCTGTAAATTTACCAGTGGCATGGGGAGTGCGTTTTTGATGGAACAACAAATGTTCGGTAACCGTAACGTCAGCCATGATGACTCCTTAAAAGAGTATTATAAAACACATCTTTTGGGCTTTGGTCGCCCAAGATCTTCTAAATTTATGATCCAAAAGGACTGGGCCTGCCTCCAGGTAAGGTGGCTGGTTTTTCTTCGGTTTTTGGAGGCGATTGTGGAGCAGAACCTGCTTTGGGTTGACTTTTTGTCTCAACGTTGTTGCCAAAGGGGCTAGGTCTGCCACCTGGAAGCTCGCTTGGAGCTGTAGTTTTGCTAGGAGTTGGGCTAGGTGTTGCGCTGCTCTCGCCACTAGGTTTAGGAGCAGATTGGCTAAAGGGGCTAGGTCTGCCACCAGGTAAGGTTGGCCCTTGTTCTGTGGGTACATTGAGATCTGGTGTAACTTTTACAGGCTTTGGTGGTGGCGGCGGAGTCAAAAGTCTTTGCAGCTCACGTTCACGGGCACGCATTTGTTGGATGGCCCGTTGACGCTTCCGCGCTTCTTCTTTAGCCATCTGGCGCTTAATTTTAGCCCGTTCCATTTCTTGTTCTTCAGGTGTGGGCGTAGGTGGCGTTTCAGGAGCCACTGCTTCTGGTTCGGGTTCAGGTTTAGCAAAGACAGGTATGCCCTTATCCGCGTCTTTCTTCCGTTCAGGCTGCGGCGGTGGGGGCAGTTTTTCCCGCTTTTCTGGGAAGAATGGTTTCCCCTGCTCTACTTGGCCATTGCCTTTGGGGAAATTATCTGATTCAGCCACAGCAAAGACTAGCGGCACATTGCCCAAATAGCGGACCTGATAGATAAATTTGCCAATGGAGTTTTCGCACTTGCCCTGGGAACTTTCGCGACAGATCTTCTCCCAGTCCTGGCCAGCCAAAGGAGTTTTAGCAAAATCATACTCGCCTGGCCAAAGCAAAGCTTGCGGGGACAAGATGACTAAGCGCTCTGGACTTTCTGAAAATGAGGCCAGTGAACGCATATCAAAGTGCGCAACTACGATACCCAAAAAATCGGTGCTTTCATAGAGAGGCGCTGCCAGCATGACTTCAGGACCCAAGGGGGTATTTTGTACATCAGCCCGCAAAGCAGTGCGTTTTTGCTTTTTGTCTTCGTATAAAAGCGGTATGTAGTCGAGCTCTTTGAGAGCTGTTTCAGGTGCCTGACCTAGGATGGTGCCATCATATTTGACGCCAGCCAAACCATTTACCCATGGAAAGTTTAAGAGAAAATTGTTGATCCACTCATTGGTTGGCGGACGATCGGCATTGAGCATGACGCGCAAAAATTTTTCCAGCTCAATATCAATACCGCGCATACTCTGCGATAATTTCAAGGCAGCCACCGGCAGATCGCCTTTTTCACTGTAATCCACTGAAGCCGGTGGGCTGGCATAAGTATACCAAAGATCCTTGGTGCCTTTCCAGACATCTTTGGTTGGCTGATAGGAACTGCAGCCAACCAGACTTAGGCTCAAAAGGCCTGCTAGGGCCAAACAGGTATATTTACGGCAAATCACACTTATCTCCCAGGGGTCTAAAATCAACCTAAAGTTGGGCTCTGGCTTCAAGTCGTTCGGATAAGGCTTCCAGTAAGTTTAAAACCCGGTTGCGATCTTCGGAGGGTTCGTTTTCCTCAACTTTGACGGCTTCTTTGGGTGCCGAAGGTAACTTGGCATTTAATTTATCAATGCGTTCACGCAGATCATCAATTTCGGCCTGCGATTGCGCTTTGGTCTCAAGTTCATAGTAGATATCCAAGGCTCCGTTGATATCGCCCTGCTCGGCCAAGATTTCCGCCATGGAACGGGTTCTAGTTGACACTTCGGCCAAGAGTTCAGGATCAAGATCGGGATCCTTCAAGAAATTTTCCTGGTTTAAATCGTCATTACTCATAGATGGAGCGGGCCTGTTTGACTTTTTAGGCATCTCTAACCCCATGCCATGACTTTTTAGTGTATCAAGAGCGTGTTGCAGTCTTTCTTTGGCCTGCGCTGCGTCATTATCTAATTTGGCATCATCTAATTTGGCCAGAGATTCACTTTGATCCGTTTCACTAGCCAGATCATCTAAAGCCGAGAGATCTTGAGCCATGGGGGCATGACCCTCATCTACTGTGTCAGGCGGCAAGTCAAAAGGATCGGTACCTGGCCCTTCATCTTTAGCTAAGGCTGCAATGTTATCAAGACTTGGCGCAAAGGCAGCTTCACTTGAGTCTTCATTATTTTCCGCAAGATTGTTTTCAAGGCGTTCAGGATCAATGGGCGTGTCCACATGATGGGCAGCAAAAGAATGCTCAAAACTTGGCTCAGCACTTTGATCAAAGGCGGTAAAAGACTTGGGCTCAGAAGATTCGAGATCTAAATTGTCAGTGGAAGTTTTATCAGAAGCTAAGAGATCTTCGCTTTGAGCATCATCTTGCAGTAACTGGTCAAGATTTTCTAAGACATCTGTATTTACGCTATTTTCAACTAATTCTTCAAGACCTGCAACCTTGGGATCAACATGCAAGCTTTCTTGAGAAGCTTCCAGGTTTTCTTCCTCGTCTTGAAGCGATGCATCTGAAGTATGGGCTCCGCTTAAAATTTCATCAAGGCTTGGCAGGGAATCAGCATTATCGAAATTTTCGCTATTGTCTGCTTCGTCGAAATTTCCGCCATTATCTTCACGCAAGGCGGACAAGGCATCTAAGTCTTCCCTGACTTTTTGCTCCTCTGATATATCCTTCTCTTCGGCAAAGATTGATTCGTTTAACGATGCAACATCGTCATCGAGCGTTTTTGCAGTTTGCTCTTCGGTTTGATCTAAAGTTGATGCGCCTTGGGTAAAAGGTGTATCCGGCTGATTAAAAGTGGCATTTTCTTCAAGGTCCTGCGCTTCAACGTGATGCAAAGCAGATTCTGGTTGGTTTAAGGGCTCTTGGGCCTGAGCTAAAGCGTCTTTATCTAGAGGCTCGTTTATTTCAGTCTCTACTAAATCAGCTTGGTCTAAATCTGCTAGGCTTAGACTCTCTTCACTTAAATTGGCTTGGTCTAAATTCTCGTGACCTAAATCAGCTTGAACTAAATCTGGGTCTTCAGTTGTTAGATCCTCTAAATTTGGTAGATTTTCTAAATCTTGGGCTAGTTGCTCTTGTTCATTTTTGTTAGCGCTTTCAGAAAAATCGCCT
Organism: Desulfovibrionaceae bacterium; assembly: GCA_017455745.1. Lineage (GTDB taxonomy): Bacteria > Desulfobacterota > Desulfovibrionia > Desulfovibrionales > Desulfovibrionaceae > Desulfovibrio. The sequence goes on from JAFSZE010000236.1 coordinate 9,945, forward strand.
TCGTTAAGATCACTTTCAGAGTCATCTGTGAGACTGCTTTCAAAGTCCTTTAACAAAACATCGCGTTCGGCCAGGCTATCGAGCGTAGGATCTTTTTTGGGACCATCATTGAGTGTTGGCACCAAATCACGATGGATGGATTCATCTAGATTATCTAAGAGTTCGTGTTTGGAGAGAGCATCCTCAATAATGGGCGTAGCTTTAGGTGTATTTAATTCTTGCTCAAGTTTTGAGAGCTGATCAGCCATAAAGTCTTCTTTAGCTTTGGAGCTCTCTTTTAAGGGATTGGTTGACACGGCCTGGCTTTGGCTAGCCTGCAAGGCTTCAAGGCTGCTTAAATCGGCATCTAGATGTGTTGGATTAAGTTCGCTCTCATTGGCCTGCAAATTAAGATCGGGAGTTAATTCTTCATCAATTTCTTCAATCTCTTCGATGGTCTCTTCATTGGCCGCTTCATCTGTTGTGAAGAGATCAGCAAACTCATCCTGAGCTGCGCTGGAATCTAAGTTTTCCGCAGCAACGCCATAGGTGGCCATTTGCTCCAAAGATTCCGGATGGTCTTCGGGCTGGGTATTTTTTTGATCAAAACTAGCTGTTACGGATGCTGCCAAATCTAAATTATCAGCTTGGGTCGCTAAATTTTCATTTTTGGCGTTTGCATCTCGATCAAAAGCTAAAGATTCATTGACGCTATTTATTTGATCAGCTGATTTTTTATCTAAATCTTGAACTTGGGCACTTGGAGGATTAATTTTGTTAGTTACAGGATCAACTTCATCAAAGGTATGGTTGCCGGTATAATTTAGAGCACGATCTTTGGCTTGATCTTCGTTGGATAAAACTTCAAGTCCACGATTAATAACTTCACTTAAAGAGATTGATCCGCGACGGAAATACGCTGCCATGAAACGCAAAATAGAAGCAGCATCGGATGAATTTTTTTCATCCGACATAAATGCTGCCCATCCGCGCCAGAAATCAACATAGCGTGAAAACATTTCATGGAGGTTATGCATTTCACTCAAGAATTCTTGAGATAAATTAGCTTTATAGAGGAGCTCGCAATAATAGATTCTGGCCTCCATATGATTGGGATGGCGTTTTAAGCCATCACGTATGGTGGAGATGGCATCGTCAATGGCACCACTTTCTTCCTGTAATAAAGCCAGGTTTAAAAAAAGTGTTGTATTGGGATCAAGCTCCAGAACTTCTTTATACCATTTTAGTTTATCCACCATTGCTGCCCCGAAGTTATTTTTTGGTATCATCAAAGATGTATACCAGTTCATTGTTACGTATATAGCGTAATCTTTGCCGGATCATCTTCTCTTGATAGCTTTTATCGGTCTTGAGAAGACGTATTTCATGACTGACTTTGATGATGTTAGCATCAAGAATAGTTTTTTGTTTTTCAAGCTCGTAATATTGTTTTTTTAATTCTCGGTAAGCGTATAAGCCATTTGGGCCCCAGATCATGAAAAAAAAGAGGGTGGCGTTGATGATGCCAAGCCCCAAAAACAAGATCACACGTGCCAACATTACTCAATTGTACCAACGTTTTTAAAGAAAAATTTGTCAAATCTTAGGTATTATTGATTATCAGACGCTTGGCAACTATTGTCTTTAAGTTAGGCCTGTGTATGGCGTGCCTTCATTTGTCGATAGAAATAGATGCAGTAGTTGACACAAGAATAAACGGCCAAGATCATGGCCACATAGAGCAGAACATTGCCTAGTAGCCAGAGTTTCAAGCCACAAATTTCAAAATGCAGACAGATAGGAATAATGGCTAAAATCTGCGTCACTGTTTTAGCTTTGCCGAATTTGTCGGCGGCTAAAACAATGCCTTCATCAATGGCAATGGTTCTTAGGCCCGTTACAATCAATTCTCGACAAACAATAATGATCACAACCCAGGCCGGACTCCAGTGTTGATAGACAAACATGATCAACACAGCACTGATCAAGATTTTGTCGGCCAAGGGATCCAAGAATTTCCCCATGTTGGTGACCATATTTTCATGACGGGCCACATAGCCGTCAAACCAATCGGTCAGAGCTGCTAAGATGAAGGCCAAGGCCGCTAATGTACAGGGGATTGGCCCACCAAAATAGAGCAAAACAACAACTACTGGGGTGATTAGCATGCGCAGTAAGGTAATTTTATTTGCCAAATTGAGCATATCTTTCTTTTCTCATAGTGGCTTTAGAGCCCCAACATATCAGGAAATTTTTGCGGCTTGCGTTTAGGAGCGATGTGCCATCTGGGCTAATATTTCCAGGCTGTTTTCGGAAGCATGAATTATGTTTTGCGCTAAAGTGTTAAAAGCATTTTTAGCTGGACTATCAACAGTCAATTCCACCACAGGCACCCCTTGATCTGAGGCAACCACTGAGGCTGGATCCAAGGGAATGGCCCCTAAGAATGTTAGACCATGTTCGCGGGCGAGCTTTTCACCGCCACCTTTTTTGAAAAGATCAATTTCTTGGTGGCAGTAGGGACAGGTAAGTCCACTCATGTTTTCCACAATACCTAAATTATTGGCATGCACTTGGGCCAAGAAGTTCACGGTCTTGCGCACATCGGCTAAAGACACTTCTTGAGGTGTGGTTACAACCACACAAAGTGCTTCAGGTATTGATTCCAAAACGGTCATGGGCTCATCGCCTGTGCCTGGAGGCGAATCAATGACCAAGTAATCAAGACTGCCCCACTGCACATCACTTAAAAATTCGCGAATGGCTTGACCTTTTTTGGTTCCGCGCCACAAGACTGGGGTGTCTTTTTCAGCCATTAGGGCATCCATGGAGACAACATACAGATTGTCACGCGCTTTGGCTGGAATTAAGCCATGAGCATCGGCTGTAATCTCCCCGTTCAATTTTAACAGGGTCGGGATGCTAGGGCCGTGGATGTCGCAATCTAAAATGCCAACCTTATACCCCTTGCTAGCTAAAGCTACTGCCAAATTGACGGTTACAGAACTTTTGCCCACACCGCCTTTGCCGCTAGTCACCAAAATTTTATAGCGAATTTGGGCTAGCACTTTAGCAATTTTTTTGTTTTGGGCAGCCCATTGGTTTTCGCCACCCAAAAGGGTTGCTTTGGCCACTGAACCATCAGGTGTGCATCCGCTACATGATGCCATGAAACGCCTCTATTTTGAAATGTTCTTTTTGAACTTTAAGTGTTAGATGAAGATTAGCTTAAATGCTTAAAGCGGGTTTAAAATGCTAGCCTGCAAAATTAGGATA
>JAFSZE010000022.1 GCA_017455745.1 Desulfovibrionaceae bacterium
ACGCTTCATTTTTTAAATTTTTAGCAATATGTGCTAATTCTTTTAAACTTAAATATTCTACTTTATTTAAATGTTTTAATTGCTGTCGTATAACTCCATACACATAACCACCTCCTTCCTTTTAAATTTTATTTAATTTAATATACTTATATATTAATTTCAAGCTTTTTTTGCGCCTTTTATCTCCAACCCATAAAGGGTTGGAGTTTTACGGCGCTTTTTATAAAATTTTAGATCGTCATGTATATTTGGTAAAATTTAAGCACAGGACAAGCCACAAATATCTAACAGACAATTCGCTGTTAACTTAAATTACAGCCGTTGGCAAAAATTCCAAAAGCCGTATGAAAATTCTATTGCTGAAAGTTTAAACTAGAAAAAACATTCTAAGGATAATTTTAGTCAAACGTTTGGCAACAAAAAACGCAAAAACAAACCAGAACAAGCAAGTCGCTTCAAAAAAAGTAAGTTTCAATGGGGAAAAAAGACTCTGGTTAGCCAGAACGGAAAGATAAGTAGATGCGTTGGTTGGCAAAACCCAAACCAAGCAGATAGAAAAGAATTTAGAAAAAAGATGATCGCTTGTGCTTTAAGAAGTACACAAAAAAGCTCCAAGAAAATAAAAGTCTTGACAGGTTTTGTCAAGACTTTTTTTTTCAAAGCAAATCTCTGGGAAATTTTGGCTAGAACCAACTTGGGGCTAAAGCCAACTTCCTAAATTTAGATCAAGTGGCCAAAGATATGGCAAATGGGCTTAAAAACTCGAACTGTTTGCAATAATTTCAAAAATACGACCAAATGCAAGCTTGGCTGAAAATTCTTAAAGGGAGACTCAAGGGCTTTTAGGATTGCCTCAACGACAGAAAAAAATCTTCGAAATTTTACCAAATCCCCTAAATTTGGGAAGATCTTCTAAATTTGGGGATGTCCGATGGATGGTAAAATCTGTTCAAGCCGATAGCCAATCTTTAAAAGCTCTTCTTCGACAAAAGCTTGCCCAATCAATTGCATTCCAACAGGCAAACCTTCACTACTCAAGCCCACAGGGAGAGATAATCCTGGCAAACCAGCCAAATTTAAGGAGAGCGTATAGGCATCCATCAAATACATGGCTAGAGGATCATCGGCATGGCTGCCAATGGGCCAAGCTGTGAGTGGTGAGACAGGGCAAAAGAGTGCATCACACTCATTTAACGCTGCCACATACTCATCGCGAATGATCCGTCTAACTTGGGCTGCACGTCTAAAGTAGGCATCATAGTAGCCAGAGGATAAGACAAAGGCTCCTAGCATGATCCTCCGCTTAACCTCTTGACCTAAGCCCTCGGTGCGCGAATTTACATAGAGCTCCTGCAAATCGCTAGTTTCTTGGCTACGATAGCCATATCTAACGCCATCATAACGGGCCAAATTGGAACTAGCCTCAGCCATAGCGATAATGTAGTAGGTAGCAATGGCCGCATGGGTGTGGGGCAAAGACACTGGCACCAAAATAGCCCCATCTTCTTCGCAAGCTTTTAAGGCCTGATGACAAAGGTTCGAGACATCAGGACTTAAACCTTCACCAAAAAACTCTTTGGGTATGCCTAAGCGCACCCCATCCAAAGATGGCAAAGATTTTAGTTGCGCCAGATAATCAGGTACAGGACGTGTATCTGATGTAGCATCACGACCATCATGACCGGCAATAACTTGCAACACACGGGCCACATCTTCAACCGATCGAGCCATAGGTCCCACTTGATCCAAAGATGAACCATAGGCAATGACACCGTAACGAGAAACACGGCCATAGGTTGGTTTTAAACCCACACAACCGCAAAGAGCTGCAGGTTGTCTAATGGAGCCACCTGTATCTGTACCAAGGGAGGCAAAACATTCTCCAGAGGCTACCGCCACTGCCGATCCACCAGATGAACCACCAGGCACACAATTAAGATTCCAAGGATTATGGGCTGGATGAAAACTTGAATTTTCAGTGGTCGAACCCATGGCAAATTCATCCAGATTGGCTTTGCCTAAGATGATGGCCCCAGATTGACGGATTTTTTCGGTGACAAAAGCATCATACGGCGGCACAAAATTGGCCAGCATCTTGGAGGCACAGGTCGTCTTTAAGCCTTTGGTCAAGATAATATCTTTGATTGTAACCGGCACACCCCACAAAGGCTTGGATTTATCAGGCCCAGCAGCATCCAAAGCTTGTGCTTCTTGTAGAGCAGCCTCTTCATTTAAGGTCAAAAGAGCTCCAAGCTTAGGTTCAAGGGTTTTGATACGGTTTAAACAGACCGTAACTACCTCGGTAACACTAAGAGCTTTAGATTGTAAGGCCAAGGTGAGCTCTGACAATGATTGATAGTAGAGTTCCGACATGCAAACGTACGCTCCCAAAGAAGATGACTTACGAAAAAATCTGGCTAAAAAATGCAACTTATATTACGTTTCAAGCATAATATTGAAAGCAATCGGCTAGCTATGCATATGCCTAAAACGTAATCGGCGCTAACAATTAAACAATCTTTGGCACAATAAAATACTGCTCATCAGCTTTAGGTGCATTGCAAAGAGCATCCTTGTGGCTGCGTACATTGTTAGCTGCATCAATTCTTGTGGCACAATTATGTTCAGCCGGACTATAGAGCGGTTCGACTCCACGCACATCCACTTCTTGGAGAATATTCATATAGTTTAAAATATCTCCAAATTGAGTAGCAAACCTAGCTTGTTCATCTTGGCTAACCTTTAGGCGTGACAATTGTGCCATATGAGCGACTTCATCTAGGCCAATGGTAGTTTGGCTGTTCATAGCGTATCCTTAAAATGAATTTTAGAACTCAGCGGGATTAGCAGGTCTTTGTGTAGGTAGGCGGAGCTTATGCGAGGACTGGGGTACTGTGCCTAAAATGCCTACAGGTGCTTTTCTGACAGGTTTTGGCTCGGCCAATTGGGGCAGAGTTGGCTTAGGATTTAAGTCATCGCCAATACTGCCACTGGCTGGCGCAGAAATATCTTCTATGGTTGTAGGCGTACTTACGCTTTGAAAACGCATGGCCGCGTTGGCCTTACGTGTTGTCCGCACTTGATTGAAAAAGACGGGATCAACCTGGACCATACCGTTGGCAGATAACCTATAGATAAAAAGCTTTTGGTGCATATGACCTGTGTCGTCAAAGGTTATGGGCGCCAAAGAGCGGATAAATCTTGTGGCATAGTTGGAGCGATCAATAATTTCTAAGTGACTTGGCTTAGCATCCAAATTCAAGTGACTGGCAAATTTTACAAAATCATAGCCTAAAGAAACCCAAAAATCATTTTTACCAGCCTGTGCGGGCAAAACTATTTTATTGTTCCAGGCACCTGGGAAGATGGCCAACTCAAAACGTTGTGGCTTTGCAAACTTGGCTCCAGCCAAACTCTGCTCCCAAACCAAGGTACCCATAAGCACAAGCCTGTCTTCGCCATTGGCCATAAAACTACCAATCAACTGGTCCAAGTGCTTCCACGAGGCTGGCAAAAAGACAGCATCAAAAGAAGTTGTGGGCACTGGGGTTCCACCAAATTCAGGAATAGATGGATTGATCAAATCCTTAGCCGACTTGGCCCAAGTTGCTGGCATACTTCCATCATAAGTCGCTTTTTTCAATGGTAAATGGCGTCTCTGTAGCGACTGCTCGAAAGTCTTAACCATTCCTTGGCTATAGTTATCAGTGGGATAAAAAGCTCCAAAAGAAGTAATCTTTAATTTCTTATTGGCAAAATCAACTAGCGCCTCCGCCTGATCATTGGCACTAGGGAAGAAACGATAAGCAAGTTGTCCTTCGTCATAGCCTTCGAGACGGCTTAGGAAGGGGTAAAAGACTCTGTTCTCCAATAAATTGGCTTGCTTGATTTTCTTATAGGTGGGTAAATCCAAAGGTCCACCAACCACAGCACAATTTTTGGGTAAGCTAGCTAAACGTTTCAACCAATCCTTTTGCGAGGTATCAAGAACAACCAAGTTAAGATTTACACCACGCGCAACCTCTTCTTGATAAGCACACTTGGCGCCTTGAACAATCTTTTTCACGATATTGGCATGGGAACCAGTCACAGGCAAGGCTAAGGCGATCTGCCTATCTTTATTCAAATTATCTCGGCCTGGTCGAATTCCTAACTGCGCACAACCAGCCAGACTTAAAAAAATTAGCGGCAGCAAAATAGCCCAAGTAAATTTTACAAAACGTGCATACATGATAGCTCCCATACAAAAAAAGGTCTGATCAAAAAATCAAACCTTTTCAACTATATCGTTCGAGCATGTGAACTACCGCACCCCATAAAGGGGTGTGGCTTCATAAGAAGTGTAATTTATACAATTCTTATTCTTACAGGCGTATCCACATCGCCTCTATAGTATAGGATCGAAAGATCCACAACTTTACTTTTCCGTAAAATATTTAATGCTCCGTTGACATCAGCATTTAATAATTTACCAGATTTAGTTTTATATAGA
>JAFSZE010000023.1 GCA_017455745.1 Desulfovibrionaceae bacterium
AATATTATGATGGCTTTCAATTTGCTATAAACGCAAAAGAAACTGTTTATAATCCATGGTCAATAATTAGTTTTTTTACATCCCCTACTGACGGATTAGTAAATTATTGGTTTAAATCAGCAGGTTCATCTTCTGCAGTTATGAAATATTTAAAAGACAGTAATTTTTTTGAATCATTCCATACTAATAATAATGAAATAATAGTTTATGAACACGAGCTTTCAAGTCGTTATGAAATAACAAAGATTCCGACACATATTTTATTATTCCAATCAGGCTACCTTACAATACGTAAGGTATTAGATGGTGTAGCTGAATTAGTTTATCCAAATGCTGAAGTTGAAGATAGTATGCTTATGTTATATCTAGAGGCAAATAACCTAGAACCAGATATTAAATTCGCTGAAGAAATAGCAACACTTGCTGAAAATATTGATCAAAAAAATCTTTCTTGTATAGTAGATATTTTTAACGCTATTTTAAATGATTGTGCTTCAGTGTTGAGTGATATTTTTAAAGAAGAACGATCTGTTCGTGACATAATTTACACAGCGCTACCACAAGGAATCACTCTGCAAAAAATCAAGGAACGAGAAAGAGATAAGGGATTTTCAGATCTTCAACTTTTAACTAAAAAAACACGCATGGTAATTGAATTTAAACTTACACATAAAGATCGTGATGAGAAATCGTCTTTAGAAGAAGCGATTGATCAAATTAAAAAGAAAAAATATGCAGTTGATGCTTTTCACGATTATAAACTTTACAGGGTTGCAATGGTAATATCGTCTACAGAAAAAACAATTCTCCCCAATTTTTGCGCAGAAGTTTTATAACCATAAAAACTATTTATAAATATCTAATTATTATTTGAATATTTACTGTATTGCCTGCAACAAAATTGCGTCTGAAAAAGTGCTTAAAAATAGAATTTTTAGATAGTACAGATAACATTAATTCGTCGAATTTTGTTACTAAAACAAAATTCGACCCAAAAGGCGCCTTGCTCAACTTAAGCGCTGGTTTTCATCTATTTCGGAGATTCATGGCTATCAGACCAGCGACTGTACTGCTTGAGATGTGGCGTAGCTTTTTGGATTAATTTATCGAGATAATTTGGAGTTTCCGTCTAGTAACAAAGCAACTTATAAAATTGGTAAATATCTCCAGAAAATTATTTCGTTTACACCAGATCTTTGGCAGGCTTTACGCTAAACCGAAGCCTAAAGACCCATATCCCTGATCTGTCCCAAGATACCACTGTATAAACGGTAAGGTAGCTAGTTGCCCCAGCAATGGCGTAAAAATGGGCTGTGCATCACACAGTAGTTGTTCTTACAGTCGATATGGTGGGTTCTTTTAGTAACAAAATTCAAGGAATTAACGCTTAGACCGCCAATTGGGGACCGCTAAAAGTGCGCTCTCCGCAGACAGTGGAGATGACAAAATCGCAATATGCAATTCTTGAATCTTTTATTGTGAGCCCAGATCCTATAGTTGAACCCTGAGTTAATTTCTGCCCCATCTTGGAAAAACTCATAAAGATGTATCTGCAGCCAGACAACCATTTAGGTTGTAAAAAGGGAGTGTATCACACATTCGTTGTTAACACAGTCGATATGGTTGGTCCTTTTGGTAACAAAATTCGAGGAATTAACGTTAGCTGTTAAAAAGATATTATGCTATTTAAATAAGCCGCAAAATATCATTCATATCAAAATAAAAAGCTCTCTAAGATGAGAGCTTTTTATTTTAATATACTTTTACATAGTTTTATATAGCTTTGTACAGCTTTATATAGATTTATATTCTCTATACATTCTTATATCATTTTATACTGTGTACAACATTTGTTTTTTATATTTTATTTTATACTTATACACATACATATACATATACTTGTACCTATATTTGTATTTGTGTTTAGTATTATTGTTTTTTATTTGCACGACTGATTATTTTAAAAATCCCCCATGTTCTTTACTTATATCAAACGATTTATTCAAAACACCTTCTATATCATTGACCTTCATTCATATAATCTTAAAATACATTCATCTCATTTTTGTCATATGTTTGCCAATTAGCCTCTTTTTGCAAATATCAATGAAAATTACACATTTAATAACACTATAGCTATTCATTTATTTTTTATAAGTCAGAAACTATTTTTGACTGCCTGTATATATCAAAATAGCGCTAATAAACAGATTATATATTCGTCGTTAGAAATAAAACAAGCTAGAAACAAAATAAACTAAAACCAACACAATTTATAAGCAGGTCTTGGTAAAAATATTTATTGTGTACCACAAAACAATAATACTAGAATCTAAAACTATAACAACCTAACAACCTAACGATATAACAATCTGACAGTATAACAAATATAATAATTATCCGAAAACTTTATTTCTTATTCAAGGCTAGCTCAATAAATTTAGCCATAAGCTTAGGAAAATCCATGCCTAAGACTTTAGCTTCGCGAGGGACAAGACTAGTTTTAGTCATGCCAGGCAAAGTATTAACTTCTAAAAAATAGAGTTTATCTTGATCCAAAATAAAATCACTACGACTTACACCTTCAAGGCCCAACAGATGATGAATTTCTAAGGCATCCTCTTGGATCTTGGTGATGATTTTCGCATCTAAAGGTGCAGGACAGATTTCCCTGGCACCATCTTGGGCGTACTTACTTTCATAGTCAAAAAAAGTTCCGGCCACAGGTTCAATCAAAACTGGTGGCAAAGGGCTATCGCCCAAAATTCCACAGGTCACTTCATGGCCAGAAATGGCTTCCTCAAGCAAGACTTGGGCTCCAGCCTGAAAGATCTCATCCATGATTGAATCTAGTTCCGAACGATTGTGTACTTTGCCCAAATGGATGGAAGATCCACCAGTTTCGCTTTTGGCAAAGATGGGATAGCTAAGTTTGGGCTCCCAAGTAAAGTCTGGTTTTCTAGGGATAAACTCCCATTTAGGCGTCAAAAGACCTGCCCGTTGAACAATCTGTTTGGTAGCTGCCTTGTGTAAGGCTAAAAGGGAACCTGCTGCTCCTGTGCCTTGATAGGGTAGGCCTGCTTGATCAAGGATGGCTTGCACCAATCCATCTTCTCCCGGATCGCCGTGGAGGTTAATTATGGCCAAATCATGGGTTGCAGCTAGATCTAGAAGATCATCAAAATGCTCTAAGTCAAACAGGGTGACTGTGTGGCCCAACTCTTCCAAAGCCTCCTGCATACCCTGCGCCCCATGTAACGAAACCTCTCGTTCAGTTGACCAGCCTCCGGCTATCAAAAGAATACGCATCAAGATCCCCCCAATCCAAACAATCAGATAAAGCTCGTTCGATATTTCTAATTTGCTCAAACCCCTTGGCCATAAGCTTACGCGAAGAAGGATTTGAGCCATAGCGTAAAAGGAGATCCTCTTCACGCTCTTCTAAGGTCACACAGTCGGCATGTTTAGCCCGCTTATCAGCGTAAAGCACGATAATGGGCAAGGAACAAATGGCCGGACCTTCTGGCAGATCCCACGGCCAATAAACATGATACAGTACACCTTGGGCCAACGCATAATTGCCGGTGGCGGCAACCACCCAGGCAGCCCCTAAAACAGCATGACTGCCACCGTATTCCAAGCTATAGGCTTTCCCTAGATCATGTAAAAGCGCACTCTGACGCACCAAATCCACATTGATCTTAATCCCTGCATCAAGCACACGCTGAGCAATTTGCCAAGCTACATTCGCCACAAGCTTTGAATGATCCTGAATATTTTTGGGCATTGAGTATTGCTGCCAAAGATCATAACAGATGGCGTCAGAATCTAACGCGCAGGTCTCATTGGATGGAAAGGCAAGATAGGGCAAACCATTAAGCGCTGGCAGCTCAGGATCTTTCGCTTTAGTCGCAGCTGTGTGCATGGCAAGGCCTTTTAAATGTAAGTCAATAATTTTTTTGCGCTTCGTCCCACCTAAAAGCGTGGCGCTCGCTCAGCAATTTATGAAAACTTCTTAGAACACCAACAGACCGGCCTTGAAGATCAAGACCAGTCTGCTGAGTAAACCGTTCATCAGTCACGACACAGACTGATGCGTGCCTGTTCGAAAGAACACCCGGTTGACGGAACGGGCTGCGGCAACATACCGCAAGGCAACTTTGGGAAATTTGGGGTTAAAGCATGGTCAAAAAAAATTAGCTTGGGCCAGTTTTAGAGATCTAAAACTTAATCTTACTTTAACCATTCTTCACCTGAGAGCTGATTGCGCAATTTATAATGCTTAATTTTGCCAGTGGCTGTATGAGGCAATTCCTTAACAATTTTATAAAATTTCGGTCGCTTATAGGCAGGCAATAGCGGCACTCCCACGCAATAACACTTCAATTCTTCAATGGTTAAACTTGGATCTGCTGGAACTATATAGGCTGCGATGCTTTGACCATGCAAACTATCAGCTACACCAACTACAGCACATTCCTGAACCTTTGGATGGGCATTGATCACAGCTTCGATTTGAGCTGGATAGATGTTTTCACCATTGCTCAAAATCATATCATCTTTGCGCGAGACCACTGTGACAAACTCTTGCTCATCCCAAATGCCTAGATCGCCAGTATAGTGATAACCCTTATAGAACTTTTTCCGGGTCATTTCCAGATTGTTCACATAACAAAAAGTGGATTTAGCTGGGCTCTTAATGATAATCTCGCCCACTTCCTTCTTATCTTTAGCCACAAGGTCTGTGGGTTCAGCATGGCCATTTTCAACACAGCGCACAATCCTAACATCATCATCGGTGCAGGCTTGGCCGGCAGTACCAGCCATTTCAGGCAAATTATAGGGTCTAAGAAAGGTATTCCAAAAAGTTTCAGTTGTGCCATAGCCGTTGAAAATATTGGGCGTCAAAAGTTTTAAATATTTATCGCACGCGCTTTTTTCAAACGGCGCTCCCATGGTCACAATGCCGCGCAAGCTACCAAGATCTGCAGGATCTCGCTCTTGGGCTCTAGCCAAAAGGGCTATGATTGAAGGCACTCCAATCAAAAAGGTGACTTTTTCCTTAGCCACATACTTTAAGCAGGTCTTGGGATTAAACTCACGCAGGATAACAACCTCAGCACCAGCATAAAGCGTAGGAGTAGGACCACCTGAATGCAAACCTCCTCGATGAAACCATGGGGTCATGTTCATGGTCTTATCGGTTGGGTTTAAAGGAAAGTGCATCATCACATCATGGGAGGATAACACCTCATTGATGTTATTGATGGGCACAGCCCTAGCCCGACTGGTAGTCCCTGATGTATACAGTCTAGTTGTTTCGTCATAAATGTGCGCTGGCTTCTCAGGCAAGGGATCATTCTGACTTAATCCAGACACATAATGACTAAAATCAATCCAGCGTTGATTCTCTCCTTCACGCGGTACATAGTCTTTCGGGTTAACAGAAATTAAATATCTGGGATTATATTCTGAAAGCTCTAAGGCACTGCGCACAGTTTTGTTAAAGCTGGCATCAAAAATAAAGACGTGCGGACGACTATCTCCCATAATAGCCGCAAGTTCGCCAGACGATTGGCGATAATTGACCGGGCAACAGATGGCTCCGATCTTGTGACAAGCAATATAGGTAAAAACGAATTCGGGGCTGTTAAAGAGCATAAACATCACGATATCGTTTTTGCCCACCCCACTAGCCTGCAGAGCATGCGCCAACTGATTGGACGAAGCATTTAACTCTTTGTAGGTCCAACTTTGACCATCACTAGGTGAATACAAGGCTCGGCGATCGCCAAAGCGGTGTACATTACGCATAAAGCCTTGAAGCCAAGTAAATTCATGTTCAAAGGTCTCTTTGAACATCGTCACATCATAAGTAAAAGCCATAAAGTTAATGCATCCTCCAAAAATCTCGCGCTGTCGCCGTCCTAATACATCTTAAATTCACAGAATTTTTTGATCATTATTTTTGTTACGAAATAGTGGAACAGTTATTTAGCCAAAGTTAAAAGAGGATCTGATCAATTTCAAAAATTAAGTGAAAATGTAGTGCGCGACAAAAACATAAAGTGGTTAAAATTTCGATCGCCTAAAAAATATTGTCTATATGTTCGCGATTTAATATATTTTAAAATAAAGTGTCTGATACTTTAGATTTTCATCTCTTAATTTAGATGAACTTAGATGAAGTTAGATGACAATAGAAAGTTTATCATCAGTATCTAAACTAATTGTTTATTTATGACCACTTTAAACACAAGAAGATCGTATAAATCTAAAAAATAATCAGACAATATATATGCCTATCTTTAGACAGCTTGCTATCAAAAAGCTCGCACGATGATTGTCGAATTTTGACCACCAAAGCCTAAAGCATTTGACATCGCATAGTCAATCTTAAAAGCTCGAGCCTCATTTGGAATATAATCTAAATCACATGCTGGATCTGGCTCGCTATAGTTAATCGTTGGCGGCAAAACCCCGTCTTGTATGCTTAAGATACAGGTCAAAACCTCGGTTATGCCACCTGCCCCCATCATATGACCTGTGGCGCCCTTGGTTGAACTAATACACGGGCACTTAGCTCCAAAAACCTGCTTTACAGCTTTAGTTTCGGCAATGTCGCCAAGCAATGTCGCCGTACCATGAGCATTGATATAACCAATGGCATCTGGCGAAATATTCGCCACATCTAAAGCTTTTTGCATACAACGAGCTGCACCAAGGCCATTGGGGTCAGGAGCTGTGATGTGATAGGCATCCATGGTGTTGGCATAGCCAGCCAATAGGGCTAAGGGCTTAGCTCCACGACTTTTCGCCAAGCTCAACTTTTCCAACACAAGCGCACCGCCACCTTCGCCAATGACAAACCCATCGCGTTTGGCGTCAAAGGGTTTAGAGGCAGCGGCTGGGTCAGCATTGTTCCTTGAAAGGGCTTTGGCTTGGGCTAAACTTGAGATGGCCACGTCACAAACAATGCTCTCGCCACCTAAAACCAAAACAGCATCACAAAAGTTGGCTTCAAGGAGCATGGCAGCGGTCAAAATAGCATCGCCACCAGCCGAACAGGCCGTTTGCACCGTTAAAGACGGCCCTTTTAAGCCAAAGTGAATGGCAGCCTGTGCAGCTCCCATATTGGTAATCACCGACGGCACAAAGTGAGGGGAAATCTTCTTGGTCTTGCTCCTAAAATACTGCTGGCCTGCGGCAGAAATGGGGCCAACCCCGCCCATAGCCGAAGCAAAGACGACCCCGATCCGCTCAGCATATGTGGCCAGCGGCAAAGCACTCTGGTCCAAAGCCTGTATGGCTGCAGCCAAGGCAAACTGAATAAAAAGTGTCGAGCCTTTAAGGATATGATTGTCGAAATACTCTTCAGGCTTAAAATCAGGCACTTCGGCGGCAATTTGCACAGGCAACAAACTTGCGTCAAAGCGAGTGATTGTCCCTACCCCAGACTTGCCCTGCAACAAATTGGCCCAATAGGTGGGTACATCTAAACCTAACGGCGTTATGGCGCCAAGACCAGTAAAGACAAGGGGCTCAGAACAAGTCTCTTTAAGCTTATCTGGGCGAAACGTCTGGTTGCTCACCGTTCCCTCGCTCCAAAACTATCAGATCGCTTAACGCCAAAATGGTGTTGGCATAAACTTTCGAGTGGTTATACTTCATTAAAAGCGCATGCTGGGTATCGCGGTCAATTCCCTCGCGCCAGCCATGTTTCGCCAAATATTTCGCCAAACTCATGGCCGCATCGTCAATGTTAAAAAGATCAATGCGACCATCATGGTTACCATCAGCTCCATAGATAGATATGTTGGAGGGCATGAATTGGCAGAGGCCCACCGCTCCATAAATGGAACCTGGCAAATCTTTGGGATAGATCCGATTGGCAACCATATAGATGATTAAAGCCTTAAACTCTTTATAGGCCCACTCGGCACGCCCAACCATGGTTTTAGCGACCCATTTAAGCCTTTTATTAACCCCGGGCATTTTGGGCAGCCAGCTGCTAATATCCTTGGGTTCGCGTGACACAGCCATGCTCGCCAAAGTGTAAAAGGCATCTTCAGGAATATCCGCCAAAACCTTACCTAAACGTGTTTCTACAAACAAAAGGGCCACAGCTATCTCAGGCGGTACGGCATATTTTTGTTGAGCTGCAGCAAAAGCCTGCCTATGCATCTTAACATAGGCTGCGCACTTTTCGGCATTGTCTTTGGTAACAACGCCTTTGTAATAATCGGTGGGCTTGATCTTGGGTCGTGGAAAAAACTGCTTTTTGTACAGATCACGCATTTTGCGCCCCATGGGCGACTGCGTGGGCTTGGCCGGCAACATGAAAAGCAACTCTTCCATGGCCGCATCCCAAACCTTCTCACGCACCAAACGATCGGCCAAATACTGCCAGGGCGCGGGCAAAACTTTGGGTTTGGAATCAACAGCCACAGCCTGTGTTTCAAGCAGAAATACAGCAATAAAGATGGCCACAAGAGCCAAAAACTTATCTTTTAAGAGCATGAAAAAATTCTTACAAGACGTTACTGCTTCTGCAAAATGGAGCCTGGGCTTGTGACAACCATTTTGCTATTTTCCCTAAAGGCCTGACGCATGGTTTCTAGCCAACGATAGTAAGAGTAAAAATTGGCATCTTTGCTATAGGCCTTGGCATAGATATCAGCGGCTTCAGCGTCACCTTGACCGATTTTGATCTGGGCATCACGGGTAGCTTCGGCTAAAATCACCGATTTCTGACGATCGGCATCAGAACGAATCCTGGTGGATTCTTCTTCACCTTCTGAGCGATATTGTTTGGCCTGACGTTCACGTTCAGCCCGCATTCTGCCAAAGATGGCTCGTTGGTTCTCAGCCGGCAAATCTGTACGTTTGATACGCACATCCAAGACCACCATGCCAAAGGGCTCCATCAAATGTGAGACCTTGTCCGTCACTTCCTTCATGATGGCTGCACGATGCGAAGAGACTACTTCAGTCAAAGTATAGGCACCAACCAAAGCTCTTAACTGTGAGTAGACCACGTCATCGAGTCTGGCTTGGGCACCCGGAATGGAGCGCATGGTCCGATAAAACTGCAAAGGTTTAGTTATCTTCCAGCGGGCGTAGTTGTCTAAGACGATGGCCTTTTTGTCAACAGTAAAAGCTTCGCGGGAACGGGCTTCATAATCAAGCACCCTGGCATCAAAATAAACCACATTTTGAATAAAAGGCAGCTTGAAATGGAGGCCAGGTTCATAAACATTATCTAAGGGATCACCAAGCTGAAGAACCAAAGCTTTCTGCGTTTGATGCACCGTAAAAAGACACTGGGTGGACAAAGCCACCAGGACAAAAATTACGGCAACAATGGAAACTAACTTTTTCGGCATTACTTCTTCTCCAAACGCGGTGCAGCCTGACCTCTTAAATCTGGCAGTGGCAGATAGGGTAAAACATGACCTGCAGCTCCCGAATCCAACAAAACTTTTTCTCCAGCCTGACTCAAAATTTCTTCCATTGATTCGTAATAGAGACGCTGCTCAGTGACTTTGGGCGCCTTTTCATATTGCAAAAGGATGGCATTGAAACGTTCAGCTTGACCTTTGGCGCCCTGAATCCTTTGGGCGGCATAAGCCTCAGCTTCATTACGAATGGCTGCTGCCTGACCGCGAGCTTTGGGGAGAAGTTCATTGCGATAAGCTTCAGCCTCATTGATGATCCTACTTTTATCTTCGCGGGCACTAGCCACGTCCTTGAAGGCGTCGATAACATCTTTTGGCGGATGCACATCTTGCAGCTGCACAGCAATGATCTGCACACCAGCTGCATAACGATTTAGAATCTGCTGCAAAAGGGTCGTGGCATCACTTTGAATTTTAAGCTTACCATCTGTTATGGCTGAATCTATTTGACTGTTGCCAATAACCTCACGCATGGCGGCCTCAGCGGCATTACGCACAAGTGCTGGCTGATCAACAACATTGAACAAATATTCCACCGGATTACTGATCTTATACTGCACAGAAAACTGGACATTGACGATATTCTCATCGCCAGTCAGCATCGATGCTTCTTCAGGCATGGTGCGCAATTGGCCTTGCTGAAAGGTGGTCGTTTGGCCAACAGACCTAAAACCAACTTCGCTGCGCATGACCTGTGTAACCTTAGGCTTATAGACGCTCTCTAATGGTGCAGGCCACGCATAGTGCGGACCAGGATCCACAGTGCGATTATAACGGCCAAATCTAAGCACAATACCCTGCTCATCGGGATTAACGATATAAATGCCGCTCAAAAGCCAAACAACGATACCGGCAATCAAGATCAGCAATAGGCCGCGCCCATTGGGAACACGAAATCCCTCCCCAAATGGAGATTTAAATCCACGAGGATTAAAATTGCGCCGTCTATTATTATCATCACTGCCAAGATCCTCTTGACCAAAATCATCCTCTTCTGGTTCGGGGATGACTTTACCACCTTGGCGTTTTTTCTTTTCCTGAAGTTTATCCCAATCCCAACTCATAAAAATCCTGCTGTGATTTAACTGTCTTATGGCCTATTCTAAAAAAATAGTACGGCCAACTGCCTAAGCAGCGACAAGATTACTTTAAATAAAAAAGATCATGGTATAGATCTTATTTAGACCATAAAAATTTTTCTTAAACTTAATATTGATAAAACAAAACTAATGTTAATTGCTTTTAAGCAAACATATATGCTTGGAAATATTTCATAATACTTAAAATTTTCTGACACTTAATTAAGCTTAAGTGAACTTAATTTATAAAATTAAAATCTACACCCAAACCTAAACCTAAACCTAAATTAAAATCTAAATCGTATATATTAACTTATTCTTAGTAAAGTCATGAATTAAAAACAAGAACAAAGAAATAACACCAGTTTACAAAATGTTGGAAAATGAAAACGAATTTCAAATATTCGAGTTTAATGAAATTGAAAACTGTTTTCACAATAGCTAAAACTCCCTTTTTATGGTAACTATTAAGAAACTATGTAAGAAAGGGGTTTTTCCA
>JAFSZE010000024.1 GCA_017455745.1 Desulfovibrionaceae bacterium
ACGCTTCATTTTTTAAATTTTTAGCAATATGTGCTAATTCTTTTAAACTTAAATATTCTACTTTATTTAAATGTTTTAATTGCTGTCGTATAACTCCATACACATAACCACCTCCTTCCTTTTAAATTTTATTTAATTTAAGATACTTATATATTAATTTCAAGCTTTTTTTGCGCCTTTTATCTCCAACCCATAAAGGGTTGGAGTTTTACGGCGCTTTTTATAAAAAATAAAAAAATCGAAAAAAAATTGATCTAGCCCAAGAGGGTCTATCCTCAAGTCGTGAGCCTAAATTCTTGGCATGGGCCGAGTAACCCATGAGATCAATGTTAGTGCAATCGTTGCCAAACGCTGATAGTGATGCTGTTTGGCGATAGGGAATATTCAGACAGATCCGACCAATCGTTTGTTTATCGCTATTAACCCATAACACGCGTTAAATCTACATGGTATGTGGAATGTATATGCCTAGTAAAGTTCACCTTGGATTTGCCAAAACGTCTTGGCCTAGCTAAAAAACATGGAGTAGATAAATTTGCAAAATCAAAGATTATCTTGGTTTTATCAATACAAATTTGATCTTCATGTCTTAATATTGCAAAACCAGTGGCAGCAAGAGGCAATCTTTTTAAACTTAAAGCATTATTTTGGGTATCCATAAAAAGTGGGCTTATTCATAAAATTTTCAATCAACTACTTCGCAGGAAAATTCTGGTAAAAATCTTTTTTTGGTATGAGAAGCTACTAAAACAATGCGGAATAGCTTTTGGCTTAAAAAAGCAGTTTTTCCATAGTTACGTGATTTTATTTGGGCTATACCCTCTTCAAGTGATTTTTTAGCAGAGCGATTAGCTCGTGTTAATTTAAATTCTATGACTAAATGAGTCTTCCTAGTGATTAGTTCAAGGTCTGAGCGACCTTTAAGATACTCACGTTCTTTTAGCTTAAATATTTTATCATGCATAGGAATGATAGCAAAGATAAGATCACGTAGAGTACATTCATCGTTGAAAAAGTGACTTTTAGGAGATGCGCAATCATTAAGAATTAGATTAAATATATTGATTATGTTTTTTATATCTAGCCTATCTATAATTTCTTCGAACTCATACATAAAAGCAGCGGTTTTCTCAGTAATGTTTAGGTTGTTAATAACAATATATAAATTTAGCATACTTTCTTCAACTTCAGAATTCGGAAAAGAAAATTTAATATATGTTTTATCAAAACCACATAGAGTAAAATATCCTGCTTGTAATAATAACATTTTTGGTGTAAGTTTAGGTATTTCAATTTTAGCAGTTAATTCATTTTTGGTAATATTAAATACTCTATTTTTATATTCCCAAATATCAAAATTTCTATTTATTTTTAAATAATTAATAAGAATTGATGGTGTACCACCAGATTCAAACCAATAGTTTGCAAAGCCTTCCTCTGGACTTAAAAGAAATTTAATTATTGACCATGGATTATAGAGAGTTTCATTAGAGTCAATAGCAAATTTAAAGCCATCATATCGAGATTTTAGAGCTGCATAGACATCTTCTACAGGCATAGACATAATTTTTGCAGCGTAATCAATATATGGATGAAAATACTTTTTTAATTCATCATTGGTAATGCCCAGTAAGTTTGCATATTTTTTTTGCAATGTAAGATCGTAGAGATTATTAAAAGCAGAAAATATTGAAACATGTGCTACTCTGGTTATGCCAGTAATAAAAATAAAGCGAAATTTGGTGGATAATTCTTTGATAGCAAAATAGAAATTTTGTAAAACAGCTAGAATTTTAGAAAATTCTGCTTGATTATCCAAGTGATACGTCAATGGGGCATCGTATTCGTCTATAAGTAAAACAAGACTCTGGTCTTGAATGTATTCAGAAATTTTTTGTAACAGATCTCCAGGTCCAATCAGATTATAGTTAGGACATAATTGATTTACTTTTTCATAAAAACCAATTTTTTGTAATAGTTCATCTGCAAGAATATATTTTAGCTCTTCAGCATTTTTCATTGAATACCGTGCAAAACTAATAACGATAACTTTATATGTAGTATCACGCCATTTATTTTCAATATTAAGGCCTTTAAAATTTTTTAACCCATTCAAAAATAAATCCTTAATAGTATCAACTAAAAGAGATTTGCCAAACCTTCTCGGTCTTGCTAAGAAAAAAGTACCTGTTAATGAGGCGAAATCTGCGATAATTCCAGTTTTATCAACATAAATTTGTTCGCGGTTGCGTAAATTAGCGAAACCAGTTGAATCAAGTGGTAGCTTAGTTAGATCTATATTGTTAATAATAGCCATAAAATATCATCTTAAGTATAAGGTGAAACAAGGTTGATATAAATAAAAAGCTTCAAAACAAATAATATTTTTTTATTAGATAGAAATATTCAATTCATTATAAAAGATTTTGCATTAAAAAAAATCTTGACATAACTAGAATTAAAGCGTACCGTTTTCTATCTTTTTTTGATTCTAAAGTATTAGGTTTTGAGGAGGGGCGATGTCTGATAAAATTAGCAATGAGCCATTGGAAAAAAAAGAACCCCAAGTAAGTAAGAACTCTGATCTTGAAAGTCCTAAGGTCTATTCTGACAACTCTCCCCAACCTGAAATGAGCTTTAGTATTCCATCCATCTGTCGTAGCGATGATAGTGATGCGTCTTTTGCCCATCCAGCCGACTTGGCAGATCATTTGGAAAATTTGAGCTTAGAGAAGCAGGTTTGCGCTCTTAAGCATTTGCCCAAAGAACACGCCGCCGGAGCCTTGGCTGAGCTAGAAGAAAATGTGGCGGTGGATGTTTTGGAAAATTTGGATGCCGACACTGCTGCCCAAATCATTGCCGAAATGGATCCAGATGACGCGGCTGACGTGTTGGATGAGTTAGATGAAGGCCACAGAGATGTTCTTTTAGGGCATTTGGGCCGTGAAGATTCGGAAGAACTCCGCAATCTGCTCAATTTTGATCCGGATTCGGCTGCCGGCATTATGACTACCGAGTTGATCTTGGTTGAGGATAGCTTAACGGTCGATAGTGCTATTGCTAGTATTCGCAGTGATATGGAATCCTTTGAAAACCCCTATTATGCCTATGTGGTTGATTCCAAGGATATCTTAGTCGGTGTCTTGTCGCTCAAGAATTTGATGCTCTCTAGACCTGGGACCATCTTGAGGGATGCTGTGGCTGGGCAGAGTGTGATCAGTGTGCCCTATGACATGGATAAGCGCGAAGTGGCTTCGCTCCTCTCCCACTACAACTTCTTAGCCATGCCCGTTGTGGATTACGAAGGTCACATCATGGGGCTCGTTACCTATGATGATATCTTAGACATTATCCATGATGTTGCTAGTGCCGATATGTTAGGCATGGTGGGGGCGGACCCAGAAGAAAGTGTTGATACACCGTGGCTTGAAAGTGTGCGTAAACGTTTGCCGTGGCTAGTGATCAATATGATTAACTCAGCTCTTTCAGCCTGGGTGGTCTATTTTTTCGAAGGTTCCATTGCACAAATGGCTGTCTTGGCTGTGCTTATGCCGATGATTGCCAATCAAGCTGGCAATACAGGCCAACAAGCTTTGGCCGTTATGATTAGGCAGTTAGCCACCGAACGTTTTGATCATAAGAAAGCTTGGCTTGCAGTGTTGCGTGAAGGGAAAATCGGCCTTGTGACTGGGGCCTGTATGGCTATTTTATCCTTTATTGGTGCGGCCCTCTTTACACAAAATGCTTTGGTTGGTCTAGTTATGGGCGGAGCCTTATTGTGCGATATGTTGTTAGGTGCAGTGGCTGGCGGCTCCATCCCCTTGATTTTTAGGGCCTTGGGCCGAGATCCGGCCCAAGCTTCCAGCATTTTTCTGACAACAATTACTGACAGCGCTGGATTTTTTATTTTTTTGGGCGCCGCCACGTTGGTATTGTTTTGATCTTGCTTTTTTTAAGCTATATTAAGTTGCTTGTTTGGGATTAGCTTATGCAGAAAGTGTTTTGGATGACAGGTTTGTCTGGGGCCGGCAAAACGAGTTTGGCTAGAACGACAGTGGCTAAGCTTGCACAGTTAGGAATTAGCGCAGTTATTTTGGATGGCGATGATATGCGTCAAGGTCTCTGTCGTGATTTGGGGTTTTCCACCGAGGATCGTGGCGAAAATCTGCGCCGGTCAGCAGAAGTGGCTAAACTGATCGCAAGCAAGACATCCTCTCACTGCATTTGCGCTTTTATCACGCCTTTAGAAGAATTTAGACAGAAGGTACGCCAAATTATTCCAGCCGCTAGTTTGCGTTTTGTTTTTGTGGATGCCAGCTTAGAGACGTGTATTAAGCGTGATCCCAAAGGAAATTATCGTAAGGTGCAAGATGGCCTGCTTAAAGGTTACACAGGAGTTGGGGCACCTTATGAAGCGCCATCAAATCCAGATTTGCACCTTGTAACGGATCGAGAAACCTTAGATGAAAGCGTGGAAAAGTTTTTAGCGTTTATTTTGGCTGAAACGAAAAAAATTTAAGCTGAATCAGATGTTGCCCGGGCTTTCCCAATAAAAAGCTTTTGCTTAGTAGGTTTGCTGAATGCCGTCCAATTTCCAGGAGTCATTGTTGTTGGACCGCACGAAATGCCAAATTTCTTTGACGCGTTCTGGTTGATATTGTTGCTGATTTTCGCGCATAAGTACATCAAAGAGCACTTCAGCCCGCTGATTTAGCCCATCTGTTGTCATCTTAATTAGCGATGACTTCACATCCATAATTTCGGTGCGACTCGGAGTTGGATCATTGCGCATCTGTTCTTGCAAAACATTCATAACCGTTGGTGTGGCAAAGAGGGCAATGTCAGCTAAATCGCGGCGATCCCAGGAAGCTTGCAGGCGTTCATAGACAAATTGTGCTCCACGCAAAAATTCAGCCACATCAAAGCCAGCAGGAATATTGTTGTTTACTGGTTGTTGATTATTTAAAGCTCCCCAGCCATTGGCTGAAGTCTGCTCCCAGCTATTAGTGGCAGGTTGTGGTGCTCCCCAGGCAGTGGTTGAACTTTGTTGTGGCGCCCAATTATTGCTTGGTTGTTGGCTAGGCCAATTGTTGTTTGGAGTTTGGGCTGCCCCCCAGTTATTTACAGGAGCTTGGGGTTGAGTGGCAAAATTTTGCGCCTCAGGTTGTTTGGCTAGACGATCCCAGGCACCATCGGTTGCTTCTGGATTGATGTCTGTTGTGTAACCTGTGGCCATAGTGCGGGCCACCTGTTTGCCTGATCCATCGAAAACATTTACCCCATAACTTTGAATGTGTTTGCCTTGGCGTACGACTTCAGCTATGGCTACCAATGGGCCTTGGGATGCAGGCCGCAAGAATTCGATGTTGGTTGAGAGCGTAACCACAAAGTTTTCGGAGTTATCATTGGCAGCAGCCCCAAAAGCAATGTCGGCGATGGAGAAGATGGCTCCGCCATGGGCATAACCCATGCCATTTTTGACGGGATCTGTCAGTGGCATACTGACTTTGGCGTAGCCAGGGCGCACTTCTTCGATTGTCATCTGCATCAAGCGGATCAAGTGATCTTTTTCAGCAACTCTGTTCATAGATTTTTTTTGCGGAAACCGCATTCCTTAAAAATAATGGTAAGTTTTTTGTAATTACACCCGGCCAGAGACAATTTTTGTGCGGGCAAAATCGATTGTTTAGCTTGGGATTGGCAGATAGATAGCCAATATGTGCGACTTTAGAGGACAAGAATCGGTGTCTGTGTAGGCAGGCACCGATTCTTTTTTGGAGAGTTTTTTGTTGCTAGACAATCTTTTTGATGGCATCGAGCACTGCATCATAGTCAGGCTCGTTGGTTACTTCAGCCACCAATTGGCTGTAGGCGAGATTGCCCTGGCGATCAATGACAAAAACGGCTCTGGCCAAAAGGTCGAGCTCTTCAATGTATATGCCATAGAGTTTGCCAAAACTGCCCTGGCGGTAGTCAGAAAGGGTTTGGACAGCTTTAGCGCCACTAGTTCCGCACCAACGGGCTTGGGCAAAGGGCAAGTCGCGGCTTACAGCGGCAATAGCCACATCTTCTGAGAGACTGGCGGCCAAGGTATTGAAGCGACGCACTTCCATGTCGCAGACAGGCGTATCCAAGGACGGTACGCAGACTAAGACCAAAATTTTGCCTTGAAAGTCAGCCAAAGTCTTAGCTGAGAGATCATTGGCAGCCAGAGAAAAATCGGGTGCTTTGGCTTTTTCTGCGGGGAGGTTGCCAACAAGATGCATCACATTACCTTGAAAAGTAACTGTACTCAAAGTTAACTCCTAAATTTGTCTGAAATTAAGCCTTAATATGTTTGTTGAATGCCGTCTAACTTCCAGTTGCCATTGGGCATCTGCCGCATAAAGTGCCAGATCTCTTTGACTTGCTCGGTAGGTCTACGCGGATCTTCGCGCATAACAACATCAAAGAGCACTTCAGCTCTTTGGACAGAACCTTGATCATCAACGCGAACAAGCTGAGCATTGATGCTGATAAGTTCTGTGTGGCTAGGATTAGGATCACTGCGTTGTTGGGCACGTAATTCGTTGAGCACTGCGTCAGTGGCAAAGAGGGCAATGTCGTTTAAGTCGCGTTGATCCCATGATGACTGCATTCTCACATAGGCTGCTTTGGCGCCTTGTAAGAATTCGTCAATGTCAAAGCCAGGTGGCACTTGTGGGCCACCAAAGCCAGAAATATTACCACCAGACTGCATTCTATCCCAAGCACCGCCTTGATCTTGATAGTTGGTAGTTGTTTGCTGGTAGTTATCGTAGGGGGCACCTTGAGCATAGGCATCTTGGGGAGCAGGATTTTGATTGCCGCGCATCTTGCGGAAGATTTTAAAACCAAGCCAGATTAAGATGCCAAAGAGGATGATATCGATGAAACCAATCCCGCCGCCTGCGCCGGCAGCATGACCACCGCCACCAAGCAAAGAACCCAAAAGAGTTCCGGCTAAGAGGCCACCAAACAGACCACCCATCATACCGGTGGAGGGTCTAGGAGCGGCAGGAGCTGGCGAGTTAAATGGTTGTTGGCGTTGTTGGGGTTGTGTGGTTCTGGGGGCAACAGTTGGACGTTGCATTGAAGGTTGACTACCAAAAGATCTGCCTCCACCCATTCTGGCAGCGTAGCTGTCATCGGCCATGAAGGTCATTGCGGCAGTTAAAGTCATAACAAGGAAAGTCAAAATAATCCAATTTTTCATCAACAGTTCAGCGCGTTACCCCAAGGGGGCGGAAGGGCTGCCTCCAAATTTTCCTAAAGGTTAGCGATTGTGTATTTATTGAAGTGACCACATAAGTTAAGAGCGAAGAGAGAAGAAAAAATGTAACCATTCAGGTGGGGTAAAGGGATATTGATTTTGTGCGGGTTTACCGACCCAAAAATGTCTAAATTATCTCTAAATGCAATCTAATATCTCGATTTTATAAGGCTTTTTCGATTTGAATTGCCCCCCCACCTGAATGGTTACGAAAAAATATGCTATTTTTAGTTATTTAAATCTATCCAAAGTCAGCTAAAACTAACAACAAAACTTAGGTATAATTTGTCAGTTTTGATTAATTTTAGATATGGATAAGCTTATAATCGGTTAATCATATTTTTAGTTCAATCCATATCATTCTTGAATTGAAAAATAAAAAATAGATAAGAGGTATAAACAACAAATCTAAATAAAACATCTAAATAAAACATCTAAATAAAACATCTAAATAAAAAATGTTCTTAGGTGCAAAATAATCTCTTCTCATTTAAGATAGG
>JAFSZE010000003.1 GCA_017455745.1 Desulfovibrionaceae bacterium
ATTTTACCGACTTCATGTTTGTATTATACGATATTGATTTGTCGAACACAAGGAAAAACAAATGTCCGGCTACCGCCGGACGCGCCTTATATCCCCAGCCCTAAAGGGCGGGGTTTTACGGCGCATTTGATAATTTGGGTACCAAACATCATGCTCTACGACATAATCTGGGCAATCCTAAACTAAAAGTGACAAAATATCCGCTACTTCTCAAGCCAAACTTTTAAACGCTCTTCCAACTCATCCGGTTCAATTCTAGGCGCAGCATAAAAGCCAGCCTCTTCCCTCTGCCGACTTGCTTCAGCCAAAATCAAGGCTGCGGCCACAGAGACATTAAAGCTTTGAATCATGCCATACATAGGGATGTAAAGCTCCCCGGCGGCAATAGCCGCCAATTCGCTATCAACTCCGCTATGCTCATTGCCCATGATGATGGCGGTTGGCCTAGTTAAATCCCACTCCCGAAAGGATTTAGCCTTTGGACTAAAAGAAGTCGTTAAAATTTGATAATTTTGCAAGCTTAGGCCCAACGATTGAACATCTTTGTGCCGAACACTTGAGACCCACTTTCTAGCTGAAGCGGAAGTCTTGCTACTTAACGTTGGAAAGGCAGTATTGGTGTAATAAAGATGAACGCAATCAAGACCAAATGCATCAGCTGAACGATAAATAGCCGAAACATTATGCGGATCATGGATATTGGCTAAGACCAAAGTTAAATCTGGCTGCCGATGTTCAAGTACCCACCTAAGCCTAGCCTGACGTGCAAGTGTGCGCTCACGCGGTCTAGCTTCGTCCACAGCACCTGATTCCATGAGATCCTCCCAAGCGCGTCTCACACGCATAAAAGATAAGTAGAGATCAAAATTAAAAATAGGCAATAAAAATAAACGATAAAGATAAGTAATAGAAATAAGCTTAAAGCAAATCTCGGATATTTATGTTAATAAATAAGATTGGAGATCAAATTTATGCTTATACTAAAACCAAAACTTATACTCAAATTCACATCAAAACCTATATTAAAATTTACATAAAGTGTATACTAAAATCTACGATCATATAGGTAAATTCTTTAAAAAGCAATTGAGCGGAATAGTTAAGCAGAATAATAAAATATCAATAATTAAGACAAAAATAATTGTGCAGAACAATTAAATATCAATAATTAAGTCGAAAATAATTAAGTACTAAGAGACGTAAACAATATTAAAATATCTTCAATCATTGATCTTGCAGTTTAAATAAATATATCTAACCATGAATAAAGCTATGCTTTATTAAAAGTATATCCCAAAAATATTTTATTTTCATCTTATATGACAAATCATTCTAATAACTGCAAGATTTATCTTAGATTTTTTAACTTAGATTTAATTTTTTGTCCATATAGAAAGGTCTGTTTTTGAACAACTATCTATAAACACACTGAAAAGATCGCTAATGTATGCCCAAAAAAACTTTCTTCAAAATCGTAAAACTCTTTCCAAAAGCCGTAAAGCATCCCAAGCGGAATTTAATCTTAAAAATTAGTGCGTTAGCCCAAGACGAGTTTTTAGTATGATACGTGTGGCTAACCAATTTTCGACACCTAAAAAATAGATGCAGAATCAAAAGCAAGATAGGCGCTTACCTCTGCCAACATAGGCCAAACTTCCGTAAAAGTAAGTTTCAAAGCTCACCCGCAGAGATGCGTGGCTTTGGGCCAAACTTAAAAATAATCGGCATTTTAAGCTTACGGCCAAATTTCTAAAACATTGCAAGCAAAACGCTTTTTTTTTAAGATAGTGCCGATTTTCTTTAACCTAATCGGCCAAAGTCTTAGCCTCAACTGTTGGATACGCCCTTAGGCTACCTGGCCCAAGCCTTTCACGCCCAAAGATTCTTTTAGGCTCTCTACACAAGTCCAGCCAATGGTTGCTAGAAAATCTTCTCAAAATTATAGATCTAGAGGCCATATAAATAGTCTGCTAGACAGACACGAGAGGCAAAAATCAGTGCCCAGATCCTAGGTTAAGCAGAATCACAATTTTAGTAAAACGATCGTCTTGCCTTTGCGAAGACTTTTAAGAATAAACAATTTTTTAAGTACATTAAATGCCAGAGACTTTAGTTTCCTGGCAATGTCAAACGCCCAAAATTGGGGAGCTTGCTATTATGAAAAAATCCGTAGCAATGTTAGGCTGTCTGCTAGGCATTTTGCTCCTAGCACCGAGTCTAGCCCTGGCTTCAGGCGGCCATGCCACCTTACCGCAAAATTTGCCTATTTATTGGATCATTCCCTTTGTGTGTATGCTCCTCTCCATCGCCATCGCACCGCTGACAATTCCGCATTTTTGGGAAAAAAATTTCGGCAAAGTGGCTGTGTTTTGGGCCTTGGCTTTTCTAATTCCTTGTGCCATAAGTTTTGGCCCGTCGGTGGCTGTGCATGAATTTCTCCATGCCATCTTAACCGACTATATGCCCTTTATCATCCTGCTCTTCTCCCTCTTTACGGTTGCAGGCGGTGTCAGACTAACCGGTTCCATGGTGGGCACACCCAAAGTAAATACAGCCATCTTGGCTGTGGGCACAGTTTTAGCTAGCTGGATGGGCACCACAGGAGCTGCCATGCTCTTGATCCGCCCCATTTTGCGTGCCAATGCCCATCGCCGTTATCGGGTACATTCTGTTGTCTTCTTCATCTTTTTGGTTGCCAATATCGGAGGCTCGCTCACACCTCTAGGCGATCCGCCGCTATTTTTAGGTTTCTTAAAAGGCGTAAGCTTCTTCTGGACCACAACACACCTCTTCACTAAGACCCTCTTGGCTGCCATTATCCTGCTTAGCCTCTTCTTTATTATCGACACCATCCTCTATAACCGTGAAGGAAGACCTGTTCCAGAGGCTAGTAAAAATTCCACCGAAAAATTGGGCTTAGATGGCAAGGTCAATCTGATTTTATTGGCCGGTGTCGTGGCTAGCGTTTTGGCTTCAGGTATGCTTGATTTAGGTACCTGGATTTCCATTCAAGGCATTGAATTGGCTGGCCAAAACATTCTGCGCGATATGTTCCTGTTGCTTATTGCTGCCTTATCTTGGAAGCTCACCGATCCGCATTCACGCGTTTTAAACGATTTTTCTTGGGGTCCCATCGAAGAAGTGGCCAAGCTCTTCTTTGGTATCTTCTTAAGCATGATCCCAGCCATTGCCATCTTAAGAGCCGGAACCAACGGTGCTCTATCTTCCGTCATCGAAATGGTTACCCACGATGGACAACCTGTGAACTATATGTATTTCTGGCTCACCGGTGCCCTCTCAAGCTTCTTAGACAATGCCCCAACCTACTTGGTCTTCTTTAATACAGCCGGTGGCGATCCTGTCCATCTGATGGGCGAGTGGGGCCCAACTTTGGCCGCCATTTCAGCCGGTGCCGTGTTCATGGGCGCCAATACCTACATCGGCAATGCCCCCAACTTTATGGTTCGCTCCATTGCTGAAGAACAAGGCGTGCCCATGCCTAGCTTCTTCGGTTATATGGCCTGGAGCGGCGGCATCTTATTACCGCTCTTTGCTCTTTTGACATTGATCTACTTTATCTAGTCTGGAAATACTATCCAAAACTCTAGAGATTTAGATACAGATGTGCCGCTCGCTGTGCCCCTTTTTTTCTTCTAAAAAGCGACAACTTATTTATAGACAGATCCCTAGTGGTATAATAACCTTAAGTTTAGGTCGTATTTGACTAAAACACTAAATCGTGCTGCATTTTGGCCAATGCAGCGCGATTTTGTCTTTAAACTCCTTAAAATTTAAATCCAAGGAACAAATATGCTCAATCCAAAACAATGCATTCTCTATAGCGGCGGTGCAACCGGTACAGAACAATTCTTTGGCTCCTTAGCTGAAAGCTGGGGCATCGAAGAGGTCAACTATAGTTTTGAAGGCCATCAGGTGGAACGTAAACGGGGCGTGCGCATCTTAACTAGCGAGGAATTGGCCGGTAAAGATGTGAGTCTAACTTATGTTTCCAAACTCTTAAATCGCGAATACACCAAGGCCCCCATTTTCCGCAAAGTTTTGCAATCCATCTGCTGGCAAGTTTCAAGTGGTGATCAGATCCTGGTTGTGGGCTCAATCCAAGATGATAAGACGGTTAAAGGTGGTACAGGTTGGGGCGCCGAATTTGCCAAAATCTGCAACAAACCCCTTTTAGTTTTCGATCAACCCACAAACGCCTGGTACAACTGGCAGGAAGATGATTGGATCAAGGTTGTTGATCCTGTAATTTCTGAGCGCCACTTCACAGCCACTGGCACAAGATTTCTGGAGAACAATGGCCGTATCGCCATTCAAGATATGTTCGCTAGATCATTCTCTAGGTAAAAAGTCATGGCCATTGCTTTGACCGAAAAAGAGCGTGCTATCTTGCGCATCGTGCAGGCCAACATCCCCATGACGCTAACGCCCTATGCCGATATTGCTAGCCTATGCCAGTGTAGCGAACAAGAAGTGTTGGAGCTTTTGGCCAGTCTCAAGGCGCAGGGGGCTATTCGCCGTTATGGCGCCATGATTCGCCACCAAAAAACCGACTGGGTTCATAATGCCATGGTGGCTTGGATTGTGCCAGAAGATCAAGTGGAATCGGCTGGCGAAATAGCCTCAACTTTTGCCAATATTTCTCATGTCTACCACAGGCCATCAGCTTATCCCTCTTGGCCTTACAACCTCTACACCATGATCCATGGCCGAACCCCGGCTGAATGCCAACAAGCCATTCAGAAATTACAGGCAGTGCCCTATTTTAAGGAACACACCATCTTAAAAAGCCTCAAAGAGCTGAAAAAAGTCTCCATGACTTATTTTTAGCCAAAATCGTCTATTAGCGCAGCTTAAAGATTACTTATTGCTGCAGCCAAGACTCGAAGGAATCTTCATGGAAACCAAATCCCACGAACTGTTTGCCAAAGCCTGTCAGTTAATCCCTGGAGGCGTAAATAGTCCGGTTAGAGCCTGCAAAAACGTTGACTCTAAGCCTCTGTTCATCCAAAAAG
This sequence comes from Desulfovibrionaceae bacterium, assembly GCA_017455745.1. Taxonomy (GTDB): domain Bacteria; phylum Desulfobacterota; class Desulfovibrionia; order Desulfovibrionales; family Desulfovibrionaceae; genus Desulfovibrio. The sequence continues at coordinate 5,034 of JAFSZE010000003.1, forward strand.
CCTCTGGTGCCACCATAACAGACGTTGATGGTAATGATTATATTGATTTCGTTCTCTCCTGGGGGCCAATGATCTTAGGCCATGCCCACCCCAAAGTAACTGCAGCCATCCAAGCTGCGGCAGCTAATGGTACAAGCTATGGTGCCCCCTGTGAGGCTGAAGTTGAGCTAGCTAGCCTAGTCTGTTCGGCCCTGCCTACGGTTGAAATGGCCCGCATGGTCAACTCTGGCACCGAAGCCACCATGAGTGCTTTGCGACTTGGCCGAGCTTACACCAAGCGCAACAAGCTAGTTAAATTCATTGGCTGCTACCATGGCCATGCTGATCCCTTTTTGGCCCAAGCTGGCTCTGGCTTGGCAACTTTAGCTATTCCAGGAACTCCTGGAGTGCCAGCCGAGGTTGTTAGCGCCACATTGCTTGCTCCCTACAATGATTTGGATGCTGTGCGGGAACTTTTTAAAAAACACCCAAACGAAATTGCTGCCGTCATCGTTGAACCCATGGCCGCCAATATGGGGCTGGTTCTGCCCAAAGAGGGCTTTTTGGAAGGCTTAAGAGCGCTAACTCATGAGTATGGCGCACTTTTGATCTTTGATGAGGTCATCACAGGCTTTAGGGCAGCTTTTGGTGGGGCTCAGGCCCGCTTAAAGATTGATCCCGATCTAACCACCTTTGGCAAGATCATTGGTGGTGGCTTACCTGTGGGTGCCTTTGGTGGCAAAAAAGAGATCATGGAACAGGTGGCTCCCCAAGGTGCTGTCTATCAGGCAGGCACTCTCTCCGGCAATCCTTTGGCCATGGCTGCAGGTCTAGCAACTTTGACTGAGCTTAAGAGCAAAGACTATGACAGCTTAGAAAAACGCACCCAAAACTTTGCCCAAGAATTGCTGGCCATTTTTAAAACCAAAGGCTTGCCAGTCCAAGTGCCAACCATTGCCTCCATGTTCTCCATCTTCTTTACCGATGAGCCTGTGGTTGATTTTAAATCCGCCCAAACTGCCGATCAAAAACTCTTCACAACATTCTATAAGCAAATGCGGGCTCAAGGTATCTATTTGGCACCATCAAGCTTTGAAACTGGCATGGTTTCATTCTGCCACACAGACGAAGATTTCGAAAAAACGCTTGCCTGTGCCCAAAAGGTGCAATTTTGAGGGCGTTAGCCTGTTGGGTATTTAGCCGCGAGGGGTTGAATTTGGCGCAAAGACTTGCGACAAGTCTCGCCAATCACCCCTATGATGGCCGAAATGGTGTCATTAAATCCCTAACAATTTTTACACCCACACGCCTAGCTAGATCATCTTGCCAAACTTTTACCAAGTTAGAAGCAGATTTTAAGATTCACTATCCAAACTTTAACGGACATATCTTTATTGGCGCAACCGGCATTGCGGTTAGGGCTCTCTCCCATGTCATCCAAGATAAATTTCATGATCTGCCTGTAGTTGTCATTGACAGTTTAGGCCAATTTGCCATAGCCCTTCTAGCAGGCCATTGGGGCGGCGCCAATGCCTTAACCAGACATTTAGCTAAAATTATCCAGGCCACACCTGTCATTACAACTGCTAGCGAGCATATTTATCCAGACTACCTATCTTTAGATTTGACAATTCAAAAATATGATTTATCTATTCTAGATCCAGAGTATCTGCCACTGATCCAAGGTTTAATTTTGGAAGGCGAAAAAATTGATCTCTATGATCCAGAAAACATCTATCCCGAAAGCCCATACCTCACAAAAGTTGATCAAATTGTTCTAAACACAGATAACAAACCCTTTATTTCCCTTGGTTTTAAAAATGTTCAACCAGCTAAAAATCACTTACGTCTAATCGCACAGCGACTAATAGCAGGCATAGGCTTACACCGTGGCCTTGAGCAAAAATTTTTCCTCTCCTCAATCCTAAAGGCCCTAGATCGCTATGCCATAAACAAACATGCCATAAAAGCCATTGCGTCCATTGATCGACTCAAAGATGAACCTGCTCTTTCGGCTTTAGCTAAATACTTTAACTGTCCCTGTCATTTTTTTTCTGCCGAAACTTTAGCTGAAATTTCTGTGCCCAATCCGTCAGTTCAGGCAGGACGAGCCTTTAATCAACAACCATTTAGTGTAGCTGAAGCATCCGCCATATTGGCGGCCAAGCTTTATTTTACCGATTGCAAGCTTCTTTACCCTAAAATCAAAATTGATGGTCAAATAACTTTTGCGTTGGCTAAAGGACGCATTAAAATTAAAAACTAATCTTCTTGCTAAAAGATTTGACTGTACATAGAAGCAATATAAAAAATAAAAAAGACCTTGGAAATAGTCAAAAATAAAAAAAAAAGAAGAACAAAAATGTAGAATGAAAAAGTTATGAATAAAAAAGGCAAGAATGGAAAATGTAGAATAAAGAATAAACAAAGACAATGCTTAAAAATCTAGAATAAAGAACAAAAAAATGTATAATGAAAAGATACAAAAGATTTCCAAAAATATTTTTTACTGCAAAATAAAAATAGCCTATCTAACCTTTCCAATTTTTTCACTGCCAATTTTTAATTTCTAACTTGAAACTTCGATCAAAATACTATGCCAGATACTCTGCCAATGGATTATAAAGATTCTGATCAACCTTCACTCTATGTTGTTGGCATAGGCCCTGGCTCAAGCGATCTTCTGCCAAGCATGGCCATCGCAGCTTTAAATAGATCCAAGACAATTGTAGGCTACAGCCGCTATATTGAACTTTTGCCGCCCAATCTGACTAGAGGCAAAAATATTTTAAGCCTTGGTATGCGCAAGGAAAAAGATCGTTGCTGCTTAGCCATCGAGAGTGCTCTTAACGGCTCTCCAACCAGTATTATTTCCTCAGGCGATGCCGGCATCTATGCCATGGCCGGCCTAATTATTGAACTTTTGGAACAAAAAGACCTAATCTCAAAGCTTAATCTGGCCATAATTCCTGGCATACCAGCCCTCTGCGCGGCTGCCGCCCTTTTAGGTGCGCCACTCATGCATGATTTTGCCGTCATCAGTTTAAGTGACCTCTTAACTCCTTGGAGCAAAATCAAAGACAGACTAGCCAAAGCCGCCCAAGCTGACTTTGTGCTCGTCATCTACAATCCCAAATCCAAAGGTCGGCCCGATTACTTAAAAGAAGCCTTAAAGATTATCAGCCAATTTCGTGAACCTTCATGTCCTGTAGGCATTGTGCGTAACGCCTATCGATCAAATCAATGGAGGAAAATCGCTACAATCAACGATTTTGATCCAAATCTGGCCGATATGCTTTCATTAATTATCGTAGGTAATAGTGAAACTCGCCAAGTATCTCAATATATGCTAACGCCTCGAGGTTATAGATTGGATTAAAAAATATTTTGCAATAAAAAACAATATTAGCTTTTAAACCATATTAAATAAGATACTATCTTTAGCTAATAGTATAATTATAATCATTTATTTACTATGCCTAGGTATATTGCATATAAATATATGATAATAGATATTTTGTATATTTTTATTATGCGAGTTCAAATATGCTGAAAGTCGCCTTGTATCATGGATCAACTCATTCAGAAGGTATCAAAGAAGTTCGAATAGATCTTCCAAATGATCCCTTATGTGTTGCTAGAAAAACAATGGATTTTGGTCAAGGTTTTTATTTAACACCTCGTATTCAACAAGCACGAGAATGGGCTGTGCGATATGGAAAAAACGGATCTCTTAATTTTTTTACTTTAGATTTAGATGGATTAAATATTTTAAATTTAGATCCAAAAGAAACATCCCCACTATATTGGATTGGTGAAATTATTTACAATCGAAGATTTGAGGATATTTCAAAGAAGAACTATGTGTGGATTGAAAAATATTGGAAGATAAATACTGATGGATATGATGTAATTTTAGGATACACAGCAGATGATCAGTGCTTTTCAATGTTTAATGATTTTTTAAAAAATAGACTTTCTTTTCATGGTTTGTGTAAAGCACTACTTTTAGTAGATTTAGGATACCAATATGTTGTAAGAAGTAAAAAGGCGTATGAGCACTTAAAAATTATTCGTGAAAGCCAAATAATATATCGTAATATGTTCGAACCTCTATTGTTTAGAAGAAAAAATAATGCAAAAATTAATTATGAATTAATTAGGAAAGAATATGAAGATATTTCTTCAAAAGAAATTTATTTTAAAAATATTCTTGAAAACGAAATCATGCCTAATGATCCTTTAGTTGCTTTTCCATTTCCAGATATTCGTAATGATCAAAGAATAGATAATGCCATCTTAGATGAAACAGAAACTTTAAATCAAACACGAAATACTGATAAACCGATATTTCCTGGTTTTACCCCATTACAGTAAGGATTTTAGAAATGACTTTACCATATCCTGAAATATTTATTCCTGACGCACAAAATACGTTAGGTCAAATGTACGCATATGCTGTTCACATTAGAAAATATAATATAGATAAATTTCAAAAATTGTTTATAGAAAGTGGTGATGCTGATGCCTTTGCTGCAGGTAATATTGAACTTATTGCTGGAATGAGTGGTATGGAATTAGCGCATCATGTTTTGTGGAGTTTACATATACCAACTGAAGAATTAGAAATAGGTTGTAAAATTTCAAGAAATTCAAATGAATATCGCGCTGGTGCAATAGTTGCGTATTTTCAAAGACATACCGGTCGATCGTTCCAAAATATCCACTCCTATTTCCCGATGAGTCGATTTGTTGAGTTTGCGAAAATGTACTATGGTATGAGTGATGATGAAATATTTGAAAAAATAACGTATGAAATTTGTCGGATAGTTTATCACAATGATCCAAATTTTTTGGAACTTCTTGAAAAGGATAACAAACCAGTCAGCTCAACTGGTACCAAACTATTGATGTAACCATATAAAACACAAAAATGATGCCAAGTCTAATGTTAGTCCTAGTCTAAACAGCCAGTTTATTACCTTTTTCTAGAAATGTTAGAACAAATCGAGCCGGATATTGGGCGAGAATAGAGAAATATGAACATAGGGCTGTGTTCCAAAAATCTGTCGGAAATGTAATATGTTTTTAAAAAAAATTTTAATTAAAAAAAATAAAAAAAATTGCCAAGTAAAAAACTTGGAGCTCCTAATAATCAAGATAACAATTTAAACTAAAATTTCCTGGTTTTCTATAGTGCCCACTATAAAAAATATTAATATCTCTATCAACAATTTTGCCGATACAATATTGTAGTATTTGTTCTCTTTTTAGATGCAATCATTTCTGTCTGAGAACCTCTAAAATTAGCATATTTACCCTTGACTTTTTCATAGAATGTTCGGCGCTTCTTCTAACTCTCCATATTAAAAAAGAGTGATACTATTTTTAGATAACGTTGGAAAAAATATATAACACGCAAGAAAGCTTTTCCACAATCGGTTTTATACAATACTCTAAAATATCAATCTTCTCGGCACTGGCATCGTTGAAAATCCGTTTTTTATTTTTTTAGACAATTTATTTATCTCATTTTCTGTATATACTCCATCTCCAAGCATAATAAATAAAACAATCTTCTCTATTTAAAATTTTCTAAACCCTTGCCCCCCTAGCAATAAGTAATCTCAAGATTAATCTGTCAATATATGCATCGCAAATCCTTAGCCTAGGCTTGGCCATAGGCTGGACTATAATTAAACTTGTTCTTTAACCTATACATAAACTTTAAGATGCAAATCACTAAATTTGCGTCTTTGGGCCTTAAATGGTAGCTTGACCCAAATATTAGACACATCTTATGCCCACATTGGGTGAAAATTTGCCACATCTTCTAGCGCAAATCTTCTTTTTTTGGCTGCGGCTATACCCGAAACGTTAACTTTTGTTTTTTGCTTTGCGAGGCTCACATGGCTCCTAAGAATACGGATGATATCTTAGACCTCACCGAACTAATCGAAAAAGGTCCCAACATTCCTGACGGGAGCAATCTTTCAGCGACCACTCAGTCCACTGCCGCAAGCTTAAACTCCTCCAATGACAATCAGATCAATGACCTTTTGGCCCAATTAGACAAAAATACCATTGATCCCCAGGAAAAGTTGGATATGTCAGGGTTAGATCATATGGATCATATGCTCTCAAGCTTACCCGGACGCAGCAAACCAAAACCCCAAGCTAATAACATGGAGGATGAGATCAATAACGATCTCAATGACCTTTTAGCCGCAGTTGACGCTGAACCTAAGGCTGATGGCAAAGAAGCCCAGCCCAAGAAAAAAGAGCCTGAGTCCCCCTTAGATGATCTTGATGCGCTCATCTCCCAGGCCCAGCAACAATCGCAAGCCCAGACAGAAACAGCCAGTCTTGATCAAACCCTTGATGCTGATTTAAACGCACTCTTAGATGACAAATCTGCCAATGATTCTACAGCCTCTGATCCTAAGCTAACCGAAGATCTAGACGCTCTTTTGGCTGAACCCAAACCGGCCCAAGGCCAAAAATCTGATCTAGATGACTTGGATGCTCTTTTGACAGAACCAAAAGAAGCTCAACCGACCAAAAAAGAACCAAGCCTTGAAGATGATTTGGACGCCCTTTTGGCCGATCCTATTACCCAAGAGGAGCCGTCGTCCAAGAATTTAAGTGCTCCAGATAAACCTCAAGCTAGCCCCAAAGACGATGACGATTTTGAAGCGCTGCTCAATCAGGCCAAGGCTACGCCCACATCGCAAAGCCCAAAAACAGAACCAAGCTTAGACGAAATAGATGCCATCTTAAATGAAGCGCCTAAGGCTAAAGAAGCCAATGCTAATGCTAATGCTAGGGATGATGTGCGGGCCATCAACGCTTTAGAAAAACGTTTAAGTCAGTGTGAGGTTCACCTAGACTCTTTAGAAAATGATCTCTCAAGCCGCATTTTGGGCTGCGAAGAGAAAATTGCCCATGATCTATCTAATCTCAATGACCTTAAGGCCCAACCAGATGTGGAGAGTCTTCTAGCTCCAGGATCCATTCTAGAAGAGAAAATTTTAAACTTAATTCAAGAGCAATTAGCTAATAACCAAGCAAATCAGGCCCAAGATCCCCAAGTCCAAGTTTTAAATAAGCAGTGTGCCGATCTAGCGGCAAGACTAGCTGACTTAGAAAATGCTGCCAGTCCAAAAGAGCCTGCCAGCAATTTGGAAAGCCGTGTGGCCAATTTAGAGACAGCTCAAGCCCAAATCATGGCTGAGATGATCAAAATTAAAGATAGCTTAGCCCAAATTGAGACCAATTTAGCCACACCTGCGACCAATGGCTTATCCCGCGACATTCTTGACCAAGAACTTGATCCAGTTAAAGCCCTAATCCAAACCCAAAAGGCCGACATCAATGGCTTAAAGGATACTTTAGCTACAAGTCTTGAAAAGTTGGTTACCAAAGAAGAGCTCGCAGCCGAGTTAGAAAAAAGTGTAAATGCCAACAATGATGCTAACAATGCTTGGGCTGCAAGCGCAGATTTGGAAACGCTTGCCGCTTCTCTTGATGCGCTTAAGAGTGATCTTACTCAAAGTAAGACTGAACTTTTGGATCAAATCACATCCATTGCCCAAGCCGCCAACGAACAAACCGTAGACCTTGATCCCATCAAGACCAATCTCGATCTGCTGGGCGAAAATATCACCCAAATCCAAACTCAAATTGAAGCCATCAAAACAGAATTTAATGCTGAACTAGCCAAGACCAAAGATGAATTGGCCCAAGATTTAACTACCGCCAACCAAAAAGATGACCTTTTGGCTAGACTTGAGCCATTAGAAGCTGCCCTGCCTACTCTTAGTGAAAATGTGGCCAATATTCACGCCCAACTAAATAGCGATCTGGCTGATCTAAAAAATGACCTTGAGCAGACCAAAAATGTGCTAAATGCAGATCAAACTCCAGACATTTTGGCCAGACTTGAACCACTAGAAGCAGCTCTGCCTACCATTCGCGAAAATGTAGAGAGTCTTACAACCCAACTACAAATAGCCAAAGATGAACTAGCAGATCAAATA
>JAFSZE010000025.1 GCA_017455745.1 Desulfovibrionaceae bacterium
CATAATAACCAAAATCATGGTTAAAGTAAAACCGCCCCTTAAAGGGGCGCGGCTTCAACCGAATCGATATTTGTGAAATTTTTGCTTGGAATAGATGAGAATTTTCAACACGACTAATCCGCTTGCGCGTCTTTTTCCTGCAAATCTTGGACAGCTTCCTGGTAGGTTAAAAGCAGTTCCTTCTGTTGATCTTCAGGTACGCCTTTAAGATCAAGCAGACGTTGAAAAACTTCCGTGACCGTTAGATCATCCAATGTTTCATCTTTAGCTGTAGGTCTAAGGATGGCGTAAGCAATACAGGCATTTTTGATGCGTAAAATTTCTAAGGCTGAACCGGCAACAATTTTTTCCACTTCTTCGCGCAGATTACCAGGATCATCATGGCCATCGTATATGATTTCGGTTAAGGCATTGCTTTTTTTGGCAATCAAAGCTTGTAATTGGGTTTTTATTTCAGCCCAATTGCCATTTATGCTGACCAGATCCTTAAATTTAGGCACAGGAATGAGACTAATTTGAGGTGTTTTGCCGCTAAATTCTAAGAAACAAACTTGCTTTTGCTGCTTGGCCTCGCCAAAGCCCATGGGCAGTGGAGATCCACTGTAGCGGATGGTTTCTTGATTTTGGACCTTTTGCGGCACATGTAGGTGTCCTAGGGCCACATAGTCTGGGATTTGGCCAAAAACTGTCGAATTCACGTGCGCCAACGTGCCAATATAGAGCTCGCGTACACCATCCCCATCGATCGTTTCTCCTCCTGCTGCAAACAAGTGTCCCATGCTGATAATTGGCAGATCAAGTCCCTGACTTGCTAAGAGCTCAGTTGCTTTGTCATTGACCGCAGCATAGTGCGTTTTTATACCGTCAAGCATCTTTTTTTCTTTATCACTACTACTCTCTCCGGCTGAAGACAGACGGATATCTCGATCACGTAGATAGGGCACAGCTAAGACGACTAGTTCAGGGGTACCTGCTTTATCCTTGAGCAGCAAAACTTCATCATCAATTCGGTTGGTCGCTTGGCCGACCACATGGATGCTAAAGGCTTTTAAAAGATCCTTGGGGGCATTTAAGAAGGATGGGGAGTCGTGATTGCCGCCTGTAATGACAACATGACGACAAGATGTTTGGACAACTTGACAGAGAAATTGATAATACAATTCTTGAGCGTGGTTGCTAGGAGTAGTGGTATCAAAAATGTCTCCAGCAATTAAAAGTACATGAATATCTTTTTCTTTGATGGTTTGGATGAGCCAGTCGAAGAATGCTTGAAATTCATCATAACGCTTTTGATTGTGGAGGCTTACGCCAAGATGCCAATCGGATGTGTGTAATACCCTTAAGTGAGCGTTGGCCATGTACTAAAATACTTCAAAAGACACAAAGAGCTAAAAAACTAGCAATAAGTTAAGAAATAGAATAATATTAGCTATATTGATATTTTTATTAGCGAATATTAGGTGTAAACTATCTAAAAATTTACGGAAAATTAATTATTTAAAAATATCAAGAATATATTTACAAATTCAAAAATTATATAATAATTTTAAAAATATTTTAAAAGTTGCAGAATATCTAATAATTTATGCAATTAACTTGCCACTCCCTGCCACTCCATTGATACTAAAGATACTACTATCTGTACAAGAATTTAAAAATTATTTAAGTATTTGAAAATTTTTTTAGAACTTGAAGAATATCTAAGGACAATTAATCCCTCAAACTGTTAGGTTTGAGGGATTAATTTTGAACTATCCATCAATTTTGGCAGGTATTTTAAATTTAGCTGCCCTCTCCTATGGCTATAACATACTTTGGAGTAGAGATTTTGTCGCTATATTGATTCTTGATTTACTTTAAGATTTGCAGATCGTTTTCTTCGAGTAAAAATTTACGGAAGGCATTATCATCTAGGTGTGAATTTAAGAAAATCTGATAGTCCTTGTTCCACAAGTTTTTCAAATCGTTCTCAATCAACATCTGCTGGGTCTTCTTTAAAATTTTAGCGATACCGCTGAAATCTTTGGAAGCTCTGGCCTTACGGTAGAGATACTCGCACTGCAGAAAATAGAGTTCGGCAATATCCAAGGGCATTTTATTGGCCAGTTGACGTGAGAGCACATGGTGAATGTCAACCTGATCGCGGTCACCGGCATTCATGTAGGCTTTACGCAGATCTTCATAAGCTTCAGAATAGTTCTTGGCATCAATCTTTAATTGGATGGAGAGACGCAGGCTGACATGCGGTGGGATCTTATGCGCTTGTTTGTCGATGACTTCTTTGATCTGCTCTTGGGATTTGACGGTGATCTCTTCAGCGGAGATGGTTTTGCCAGGTTCTGCTACTGTTTCGGTGGGGAGAAGTTGTAGATCTGTGCCATCGGTTAAGTCAGCCATTTCCTTGGCTCTAGTTTCGGCCTCAACTTGCGCTTGCTTAGCAGCTTCGCGAGCCTGTTTAGCCGCTTCAGCCTCAGCTTTGGCCTTGGCCTCTTGTTCTTCAATGGCGCGACGTTCGCGTTCCTTTTCCTCTAAAATCTTTCTTTCAGCCTCTTCTTTGGCGCGGCGTTCAGCTTCCTTCTTGGCTTGTTCTTCAGCGAAATCGACTTTCTTGAGTTCGCTATTCCAAGTCTTTTTCTCTTTTTCAGGCGAAAGACTCA
>JAFSZE010000026.1 GCA_017455745.1 Desulfovibrionaceae bacterium
ATTTTTATTTTTTATTTTTATTTAAATTTTTCTGTCTAAATTGTTAGGTAAATATATTAGTTAAAGCTTATTCAGGCGTATTCAAGAGTTGGTTTACCTAAAATTTTAATTTAAAATTTCAGTCCAAAACTTTAATCTCACGATTTAAAAGATCGTCTATAAAATTTGACAATCTATAAAATTGTATAAGCTTGGACAAGCTTGGCAATTAACATTTAGATTTTGCCTTTAGTCCACATAATCTTGTGGCCATATTAATCTTTAGCAGTATTCTCATTGCTACTATTTTCTTTAGCACTATTTTCTTTGGCATTTAAGCGTTTTTGTTGCCGCAACATTTCAGCAGCAGCAATTTTTTCTCGCCGTTTTGTCTTAAGTTCAACTTCGATCATCTCCCAGGCTGGTAATTCCCATGGTTCGTCACGGTTAGCTTCAATGACGACCTCAAAGTTTCTATTTGGGCTTTTAACTTTCAAATGAGCTTTGTTGGTTATTTGAATGGCCTTGTTAGCATACGATAAGGCTAATTTTCCAGCTGATATGAGCAGTTCTTTGGGCCAGTTTTGGCCAAATCTGGCTAAGGCTAGCGGGGCCGGTAGTCGTGGGAATTGTAAGAGACAGTCATTTTCTTTTGCTAGCTCAGTAAGCTTAAGGTTATCAGTTTGGTTGCGCCCTACGATGAGCCAATAGTTTTTTGAGCAATCTTCTTTAAAACGCTTTTGGCCTTCAAACCAAAACTGTCGTCCCACATTGGCTAGGGTAAAATCATTAACAGTTGGTTTGCCAATCTTATCCAGCACTTGGTAGTAGCGACGGCAATTTTCTCGCTCGGTCAATTGACAACCACCGGCAGGGGTGGGAATAACTTTCAGTTTGTATTTTTCGGCCAAAGCTAACTGTTCATGGCGACCGCGTCCATTGATGCCCAAAAGTTTGCTCCGATCAACGATGCCAGCTTTTTCTATGGGTGTTATGGCCAGATGCAGGGCCGAGAGAGGTCTGATTAAAACGTCATGGACATCTGCTTCACGGGTGATAGTGTTCAAAACATCCCGCCTCTGACTCATGGGTCGTTGTCCTAAAACCTCCCCTGTAGCTAATGCTTGAGCCCCAAGTTCGCTCATAGCGAGTTTGGCGGCTTTTAAAAGCAAAATTTTGCAGTCAACACATGGATTTAGCGTCTTGCCGAAACCGTGAGGCGGATCGGCTAGCATATCCACAAACTCTTGGCCTAGATCAAGCTGCTTTATGGGTAGCTCATAGAGGTTTTCCCAGGTGGCAATGGACTTTTCTTGGCCAAAAAAAGGCGATGTGCCATGCAGGCCAACAACCTCTAAGCCCTGTTCTTGCAAGACTTTAGCGGCTAAAATACTGTCCAAGCCTCCAGAAAAAAGAACAACAATTTTGGGATTAGCCATACGGATTTTGCGTTTTGCGTTTAAGCCTAAAAATTTTTTCAGCGCTTAGACGATTTTTATGTAGAGTTTTTTATGCAGTCCACAGACAATCTTGATTTTGGCAAGGTAGCTTTAACTCTTACCATTATTCTCCAACCTGAGGATCGCACTTTGACAATTCCAAGGGTTAAGACGGTGCGCCAGCTCTTGAACGCCTTAGGTTTGGAAGAGGAAGCAGCTCTTGTGGCCCGAGACGGGCAACTTTTGACGCCTGACCGTCATCTTGAACCTTTTGAAACGATCCTAGTGCGTAAAGTTGGTTCAAGAGGCTAGTTTTTAAGTGCTCTAGACTTGGGCTTTTAAGCTGCGACTAAATTTTTTGGCCGCGACAAACGATTTTTGGCGCTAAAATTGCCCTGGATCGTTTGCCGCGTTTAGTTTTTTAAGTCTAGTAGCGGTACAAGTCGCTCTTGTAGGGACCTTCGATTTTGACCCCGATATAATCGGCTTGCTCTTGGGTGAGTTTGGTCAACTTAACGCCCAAGCGATCTAAGTGCAGTCTGGCTACTTCCTCATCCAATTCTTTGGGTAAGGTGTAGACTTTAGGCTCAAGCGTTTCTTTGGCTAGTTTCATCTGGGCCAAGATCTGATTGGTAAAGCTGTTTGACATGACAAAACTGGCATGACCTGTGGCACAACCTAAATTCACTAAGCGTCCTTCAGCTAAAACAATGATGCTGCGTCCGCTTTTTAAGGTCCACTTATCAACCTGGGGCTTGATATTGACTTTAGTTACACCAGGAGTTGATTCGAGGTAAGACATCTCAATTTCACTGTCAAAGTGGCCGATGTTGCAGACAATGGCTTCGTCTTTCATGCCTTCCAAATGTTGACCAGTGATTACATGGTAGTTGCCGGTGCAGGTAACGTAGATGTCACCATACGGTAAGGCATCTTCCATGGTTGTGACTTGAAAGCCTTCCATAGCCGCTTGCAAGGCGCAAATGGGATCAATTTCGGTGACCAAAACGCGGGCGCCAAAGCCACGCATGGATTGAGCGCAACCTTTGCCCACATCGCCATAGCCGCATACCACAACCACCTTGCCAGCAACCATGATATCGGTGGCCCGTTTGATGCCGTCGGCTAAGGATTCACGGCAGCCATAGAGATTGTCGAATTTGGATTTGGTCACCGAGTCGTGGACGTTAATGGCTGGGTAAAGCAGGCGACCTTCACGTTCCATCTGATAGAGTCTATGCACACCTGTGGTTGTTTCTTCTGATACGCCACGAATTTTGGCTGAGATTGTGTGCCAATGTTTGGGATCGGCTTCATAGCGCAGTTTTAGACGATCAAGAACGCATTGAAACTCTTTGTTGTCCGCTTTCTGGTTGAGTTTTTCCGTATTCTCTTCAATCTGATA
>JAFSZE010000004.1 GCA_017455745.1 Desulfovibrionaceae bacterium
AACTCCATACACATAACCACCTCCTTCCTTTTAAATTTTATTTAATTTAACATACTTATATATTAATTTCAAGCTTTTTTTGCGCCTTTTATCTCCAACCCATAAAGGGTTGGAGTTTTACGGCGCTTTTTATAAATTTAGGGAAAAATCGGCTAGCTTTGCTAGCGCACAAGCTTCTGTTCAAGCAAATATTCGGCAAAATAAGTGATGATGCCTGAAGCGCCAGCTCGCTTTAAGCTTATAAGGCTCTCTAAGATCACCTGTTCTTCATTGATCCAGCCATTTAAGCCTGCGGCCCGAATCATGGCATACTCGCCACTGACTTGATAGCTAAAGATAGGCACATCACAAGCAGCCCTAACCTTAGTCAAAATATCGCTATAAGGACTACCAGGCTTTACAATTAAACCATCTGCACCCTCATCCAGATCGGCCTTGGCCTCAAGCAAAGCTTCGCGACTATTGCCTGGATCCATCTGATAGGATTTACGATCCCCTTTAGCCGGTGCTGACTGGGCAGCATCGCGAAAAGGTCCATAGAAGGCTGAAGCATATTTGACAGCGTAAGAGATAATTGGCGTGTTGATCAAACCAGCCGCATCTAAACCTGCTCTAATGGCTTGGATGCGTCCATCCATCATATCCGATGGGGCCACAATATCGGCACCAGCTTGGGCCTGACTCACAGCCGTTTCAGTCAAAAGAGGCAAAGTTTCATCATTTTTGACTTGGCCTGTAGGGGTCAAAATGCCACAGTGACCATGCGACATATACTCGCACAGACAGACATCGGTGATAATCAATAGATCTGGGCAACGCTTCTTGAGCCTGCGACAAGCTTGCTGCACAATGCCATCTTTAGCATAAGCCTGTTTGGCCATTTCGTCTTTTTCCTTGGGGATGCCAAAAAGAAGAATGGCTTTAAGCCCCAACTGATAAAAACGTTCCACCTGCTCTTCCAATGCTTTTAAGCCCAACTGAAATTGGCCTGGCATGGATGGCACCGGTTTGCGCAAATCCAAATCGCTGGCTTCCACCACAAAATAGGGCATGATCAAATCTTCATAAAGCAAGGCTTTAGTGTCACGCACAAGAGCACGAAGCTCATTGGTAGCTCTTAGCCTACGCCCACGGTGAAATTGCAACACAGTTAATACCCTCAAAAAAAGTAAATAAAATTATTTGAATCAAATAATATAGTAAAAAATAGTATAGCAGAAAAAAATATGTCCAAAAATATTTTATTGAAATGAAATATAGAGCCAAATCATGACTGCATATGCAGTTAGATAAAATATTTGTTGCTTACTCTGTTATTTTTCTTTTATATTATACAGTTTTATGTTATGCAGTTTTAGATCTAGATTTACATTTACATTTACATTTAAAATTATAATTAGCGTTAGATTTTAGGTTAAAGATAGATTTAAATTTTAGGCTCAAGATAAGGTTAGATTTAAAACTAAATTTCAATTCAAATTCTTGAGATATTTTTATTTTTTAGATCTTCTTTTTCTTATTGGTTTTGGGCCTCTTCGCTTTTCGTGAAGATCTTCATAGGTTAGATTAGGATTCTCTCTATAGAAAGCAGCAATTTTATTGACCAATCCAACACTAGCATCAGCCATTTTTGCTATTTTACTTTGACTATAACCATGGCCTACGATATCATTATCTTTAATGATATCAAGGATTCTACATCGTCTTTGAAAATCGTTTGCCTTTCTTATTTCGCTCTTACTTAGAGCTTGAGGGACTTTTACGTCTTCATTATTTTGATCGTTCATTTTATTTATACTTTTTTGTCGTTTTAAAAATGTTTTATTTGAAGATATCTTGAGCAACTTTTTAGATAGCACATTACGCATTTCACATAATACATGAACAAATCAAGCTGCTCGCCATACAGATAGCCATGTTCCAAAAATATGTTATAAATGTAATAAGAAATCCCAAATTTAAAAGAGATAGTAAAAAATTGCCCAAATTTTACTGCAGAAGCCAGAAATATCTAGCTACCTTTCAAGACAATCTTAATTAAACCTTCTAAATTTCAAAGCAAGATTTTAGCTCTGCAAATCTCATAAACTAGCTCTTCGTCCAGGCATTAGGGCTAAAACTAACACTTAGCCAGCAATTGCTACGCTTAATTTGAACCTAGATTATGATATTAAACACAAATTATCAAGAACATACTAGCTCTTAGCAGCCCATTCTATAGCTGCCTAAAGTTTAGTCCATATCCCCCCCCCAAAATCCATCGAAAAAATATCTACCATAAAAATGTCAAAAAGGTTAGCTCGAAAACTAAAAATATGTAAGAAAGCGAGATATAAAGTGTAAAATAACAAAACTTCCAATAATTTCGATATGTTAAAATGAAAAATTTTAGTGTTTAGTTCAAAAATAAGAACACCTTAAGATTATCAACGTAGAATCAAAGTATGATTAATGTAAAATCAATTTTAATTATTCATAAATCTAGACTTTAACAAGAAAAGTCACCGGTATAGACCTTTAATTTTCTTTTACAGATAAAATATTACAGGGTTATATCGGTGACTTTCAGTTTAATCACAAGAAAAGCAACTTTTAATTTTAGTCAAAAAATATCATATATAATAGTTATAGCTTAGATGTTTACAGATCATAGATGATAAGCTTTAAAAAAGTATTTTAAGCTATACCAATCTCAGCATCAGTCAGATAGCAGGCCGGATCTTCAGCCCACGGATCCCCGTAGACGGCCTCAGCCCTAGCCCGAAAGTTTCCGGCACAGATGGGCAAAAACTTGCACTTGGCACAGCGACCGCCCACATAGGACTTCTTATCTTTGAGCTTATGCAAAAGCTCAATGTTGGGATCATTCCAAATGGCTGAAAACGGACGCTCAAGAACATTGCCAAAAACATGCTCACGCCAGAACTGATCAGCATGGACCTTGCCATCCCAAGAGATACAAGAAAAGCCTCGACCGGAATTGTTGCCTTCATTGAACTGTAAAAGCTTAAACACATCTTCGGCCCGTTTGGGGTCTTCGCGTTGTAAACGCAACCAGACATAAGGGCCGTCGGCATGGTTATCCACAGTCAAAATTTCTTTGGGCTGCCCAAGATCAAAGAGCTTGCGGGTCTCATCCATAATCAAATCAACTGTGGCTCTGGTCTCTGTGTGGCTTAAATCCTCATCGATTAAGCTTGTACCACGTCCGGAATAAACAAGATGATAAAAACAGGCTCTTGGAATCTCACGCTCACGCAAAAGCTTAAAAATACCTGGAATTTCGCTGGCATTACGCTTGTTGATGGTAAAACGCAGGCCAACTTTTAAGCCTTCTTCCTGACAGTTTTTTATGCCTGTTAAGGCCGCATCAAAGGCTCCAGCCACACCTCGAAAATGATCATGGACATCTTTGAGGCCATCTAAAGATATGCCCACATATGATAAGCCCACGCTCTTTAATTCACGGGCCTTGTCCTTGGTGATCAAGGTACCATTGGTGGAAATAACCGCTCGCATCCCCTGTTCTGTGGCAAATTTGGCCAGATCAACCAAATCTTCGCGCACCAAAGGTTCGCCACCAGAAAAAAGCATCACCGGACAGTTAAAAGCCGCCAAATCACTGATCATGGTTTTGGCTTGCTCAAAACTTATGGGATCTTCACCATGGAGGGTTTTGGCCTTGGCATAGCAATGGACACATTTCAAATTGCAACGTTGGGTCATGTTCCAAACAACCACGGGCTTCTTGTCCTTAGAAAATTGCAAAAGACCAGAAGGCAATTGCTTGGATGAACGATCCCCATAGCGCAAAACGTCCGATGGCTCAACTTGGCCGCAGTACAATTTGGAAATACCGATCATGACCGCCCCCCTAACCCAAAAGTTCGGCCACTTTAGCTAAAGCTTTGGCTAGACCAGCTGGGTTTGTGCCACCAGCCTGGGCTAGATCTGGACGGCCACCGCCAGATCCACCAACTTCAGCAGCAATGGGTCCAATCAAACTGGGAGCTGTGAATCGTCCATGGAGATCCTTAGATACATAGAGCAACAAGCCAACCTTGCCAGCATCTTGACCGGCCAAGCAAATAACACTGGCTGTAGCCAAACGACTGCGTAGATCATCCATCAGACTGCGCAAAGTCTTAATGGTCGCATTGGGAATTTCCGCAGTTAAAAGCTTAACCCCAGAGACATCCCGACAATTTTTCAGCAAGCTAGCTCCATCAATCTTAGCCGTATCATTTTTATCTGCGGCCTTGCGTAACTTCTTAACTTCCTCTTTGAGCGTTGTAATACGCTCAGCCACCTGCTCAGGTTTAGCTTTAAGCAAACCTTGCGCTGCCGCCAAATAGCTGCGTTGGGCGGCAATATATTCTAAGGCATTGCTACCTGTGACCGCTTCAATGCGTCTAGTGCCAGCAGCAACACCCGATTCACTCAAAATCAAGAAAATGCCGGCCTGACTTGTGCGTGTTAGATGTGTGCCACCGCAAAGTTCCATGGAAACTGGCTCTGCATGGGGCAAGCCCATCTTAACCACCCGAACCACATCACCGTATTTTTCCTCAAACAGGGCCATGGCCCCACTTTTTTCGGCACTTTCACGATCCATCTCAACCGTCTCAATGGGGAGATCGGCCAAAATGGCGTTATTTACATAACTCTCAACCTCTTTAATTTCAGCATCGGTCAGGGCATGGGGATGGGAGAAGTCAAAACGCAATCTGTGTTCATCAACCAAAGAGCCCATTTGATGGACGTGGGTGCCCAAGACCTTTCTTAGGGCCGCATGTAAGAGGTGGGTACAGGAATGGTTGCGACAAGCAGCTTTGCGGGCTAGATCTGCTACTTCAAGTTCAATCTCGTCATTGATATGCAATTCACCACTTAAAATCTTAACCTTATGCACCAGAAGCGTTGGCACAGGTTTCAAAGTACCAACAATTTCTGCCTCACAAGAAAAGGATTTTAAATGCCCATGATCGCCAACCTGACCGCCAGATTCGCCATAAAATGGCGTTTTGGGCGCAATCATGTAGCCAGAGGCGCCTTCGCCAAGCATGGAGACTTTGGCACCTAAATCATCCAACAGATAAGAGATGCTCGTTTTTTCTGCCAAATGCTCATAACCGCTAAATTGCGACGCCAGTCCTTGGGTAGCTAAACGCTTCAAAAGTTCGTCCAAGGCCTCCCCAGCTTGCCCCAAAAGACCACCTTGTTTCTGGTTAAGCCTAGCCCGCTCGCGCTGCTCAGCCATTTTGGCTTCAAAGCCTGCATTATCAACACTAAACCCACGTTTGGCAGCCACATCGTTGACAATATCCAAGGGGAAACCATGGGTATCGTAGAGCAAAAAGCACAGTTCACCGGGAATTTCTTGTTGACCTTGCTCTTTAAGCTTCTCAAGCTCAACATTTAAAAGACGCAGACCATTTTCCAAGGTTTGTGAAAAGCGCTCTTCTTCATCATGCACAGCGCGGGTGATAAACTCTTCTTGAGCAACTAGCTCAGGATAAGCCTCACCCATGACCTTGATCACCCGGCCAACAACCTTATACATGAAGGGCTCATGTACACCCATAAGGGTTGCAAAGCGCAAAGCACGCCTAATCAAACGCCTAAGCACATAGCCACGGCTCTCGTTGGATGGCAAAACACCTTCAGCAATCAAAAAGGCTGCTGCCCGGCTGTGATCAGCAATGACTCTTAAAGCAGTATCCACATCATTGGTGTCTGGATCACTAAAACTATAACTCACATGAGCCAGATTAGCTGCATACTGGATCAAATCCTGGAAGAGATCACAATCAAAATTTGAGCGTTTACCCTGGCAAACAGCGGCTATGCGCTCAAGGCCCATACCCGTATCAATGTTTGGTGCTGCCAAAAGGGAACGGGTGCCGTCGGCGGCCTGATCAAACTGGGTAAAAACCAAATTCCAGATCTCTAAAAAACGATCACAGTCGCACTGACCTATGCCGCAATTATCCCCACAGGCCATATCAGCACCTTGATCGATATAAATTTCCGAACAAGGCCCACAGGGACCTGTATCACCCATGGTCCAGAAATTATCTTTCTCGCCCATGCGCACAATGCGCTCTTTGGGGAGATGAGCGATTTCCTGCCAGAGATTAAAAGCTTCTTCATCTTCCCTGAAAATTGTCACCCAGAGCTTCTCTGCTGGAAGCTCTAAATCCTTGGTCACAAATTCCCAGGCAAAAGTTATGGCTTCACGCTTAAAATAGTCCCCAAAGGAAAAATTGCCCAACATCTCAAAAAAGGTGTGGTGGCGAGCTGTGCGACCAACATTTTCCAAATCATTGTGCTTGCCTGAGACGCGCAAACACTTCTGACAGGTGGAGGCCCGGCTATAGGAACGCTTTTCTGCTCCCAAAAAAAGCTGCTTAAATTGCACCATGCCGGCGTTGGTAAATAGCAAAGTCTTGTCATTGGGCGGAATTAGGGGGCCTGAGGTCACAATTTCATGTTGGTGCCGTTCAAAAAACTTTAAATACCGTTGACGAATTTCTTGCGCTGTAAGCATGCTTCTCCTCGCAGCCAACCCAAAGATGTTCGGCTATCTAAAACAATTTTCTGCTAATCAAATGAAAAAGGAACTGCCTTAAGCCTTTTTAAGGCTAAATTTTCTACTGCTCAAGAAAAAAATTGGGTGGAAACCTAAGCTTCCACCTAACAATTAAAATTAAATCCTAAGACTAGCGTTAATTTCCACGCAAAAAATTCAAAAACTAGGCATCTTCTTCATAGGTTGGAGGTGGCAGATCTTCGCCATCCTCGCCTTCAGCCAAATCTTCCGGGGTTGGAATAAATTCTTGGGGATGCATACCCAAGTACTCTTTGACTTTGGCTTCAATAGCCTCACGCAGTTCAGCATTTTCCTCAAGCAGAGCCCTAACTTTTTCACGACCTTGGCCCAATTTTTCGGAACCAAACGAGAACCAAGCCCCACTCTGCTCAATGATTTTGCCCTGCACACCATAGTCAATGAGCTCACCAGCTCGTGAAATGCCCTTACCAAAAAGAATATCAAACACGGCACTGCGGAAAGGCGGCGAGACCTTGTTTTTAACCACTTTGACTTTGGTTTGGGAGCCAAAAAAGTTGTCTTTGTCTTTGAGACTGTGAATCTTACGAATATCCAAACGGATAGATGAATAGAACTTTAAGGCATTGCCACCGGTGGTCGTCTCTGGGCTGCCATAACCCATGGTACCAATCTTCATCCGGATCTGATTGATAAAGATAACCGATGTTTTGGATTTGTGAATGGTGCCGGTTAATCTGCGCAAAGCATGGGACATAAGCCTAGCATGGCCGCCCACCTGCGTCTCCCCCATATCGCCTTCAAGTTCTGCTTGGGGAATCAAAGCGGCTACCGAGTCAATGACCACCAAATCCACTGCACCTGAGCGCACCAACATATCGGCGATATCCAAGGCTTGCTCACCATAATCTGGCTGCGAAATCAAGAGATCGCCGGTTTTGACGCCAAGTTTTTCAGCATATCCCACATCCAAGGCATGCTCAGCATCAATGAAGGCACAGGTGCCACCTCTTTTCTGACACTCAGCCACAATGTGCAAGGTTAATGTGGTTTTACCTGAAGATTCAGGACCAAAAATTTCGGTTACACGACCGCGAGGAATACCTCCAACACCCAAAGCCAAATCTAAACCAATGGAACCTGTAGGAATGACTTCGATATCTTGTCTGGCATCATCGGAGAGCTTCATCACCGATCCCTTGCCGTATTTTTTCTGAATACCAAGCAAAGCCGTG
Source organism: Desulfovibrionaceae bacterium (assembly GCA_017455745.1). Taxonomy (GTDB): domain Bacteria; phylum Desulfobacterota; class Desulfovibrionia; order Desulfovibrionales; family Desulfovibrionaceae; genus Desulfovibrio. Next base: position 7,807 of record JAFSZE010000004.1, read on the forward strand.
TTTAAAGCATCCATTCGTGCGTTTTCAGGCGAGGCTGAAACCTTTTTTGCCATATATCTCTAATCTCCACATAGCGCTAAAATTGTTAGGGCAACCCAAATTACCGATGCCAGAGTGAACTACCGCACCCCATAAAGGGGTGTGGCTTCATAAGAAGTGTAATTTATGCAATTCTTATTCTTACAGGCGTATCCACATCGCCTCTATAGTATAGGATCGAAAGATCCACAACTTTACTTTTCCGTAAAATATT
>JAFSZE010000027.1 GCA_017455745.1 Desulfovibrionaceae bacterium
AAATTGAAATCAAAGGGGGGGGGCCTGACCCAACTCACCAGTTTTTGCCCCAATTCAGCCAAAAACTGGTGAGCAGGAATGGGGCCTAAGGCCATTTAAGCTAGACGTAGAGGGCCTTTCGTCATTTTTTCGGATCGACTATTTAAAATATAAAATTCCAGATTTATTCGATACCGCAAAATTTTCTTTAATCACGTTATCTAAAGATATATTATTGCATAGAATCTCATAAATGTTAGGCATAGCTTCAAATGCATAAACTTGACCGCTAGAACCAACCTTCTTACTAAAATATAATGCCGTGTTACCTGTATACGCTCCGCAATCAAAAACAACATCACCATGATTTGGACAACAAATATCCCGATAATTATATCCTTCCAAAATAAAAGTTTCTATACGATCAAGTATATAATCATCTTGGACATGGTCTTGAATTTTATTAGCTAATTCAGTTAATTTATTCCAAATTTTAGTATTATATAACGCATATTTATCTTTAACTCGCTCACCCAATAATGTAACTGCGAAATTAAAACGCAATAATTTTACATACGTTTCTCGACTTGTATTATCATTTAATAAATAATACAATTTGACAATATCATGTAAATGATTTCCCCAATATTCAATCAGATCAAAACGGCCTACATTTAATTGAAAAGTATCTTGAGTGATATCATGCAAAATATTTGCTATTTTATCGGCAAACAAATCTCTACTTATTTCTGACATAGATTTTACCTATATGTATATATTACAAAACAAACTTGGCTTGATTTGATATAGATACTACATTTCACCTAGATTTTTGGAATAGAGCCATATATATGGATATCCATTCTAGTGCATATCTAGATAATTTATTTTAACTCTATACAGGAAACACAATAACTAATTCTTATGCATATATTTCTACTTTTAATCCTATTGCAATTCTGCCAAATTTTTGGAATAGGCTATATGCGTATGTCAGTCTATCTGATGCCTAGCTGGCTGATTTGTTCCATAATTACGATGGAATCGTAATACTCCTAATTCTACCTATACCCATCTCATACTTATATACATTTCTATACATATATGCTTTATACTAAATACTCCTATACAGTTAAACTTCCATAATTCTTAACCGCACAAAGCATCCATTTAAAATTTACGGAGTGTTAGCAGTAAAAAATATATTACATGAAAAATTTCTATACATAAAATCTTATATACAAAACTTTGACCAATTAACAATCAATAACTAACATATTAGCAATTAACAAATAAAAATTAACCTACTTTTGCTATTCATATTCATATTCGCATTCGTAGTCATAATCACAGTCATAATCGTAGACAATTCTATTTTATAGGCGATTCTATTTACTCTCTGTTTCATCCAATTTTAATGATTTTTCTTCACCTTCACGCCATAAAGTCAATTGATGATTAGCATCATCTAAAAGCTTTCGGCAGGTTTTAGCACAATCAACACCTTCCTTATAGAGCTTCATCCCTTCATCCAAAGGCAATGTCCCTTCATCTAAATCTTTAACAATTTGTTGTAAGCGCTCAATATTTTGCTCAAAACTTTTCAAACTTGTATCAGCCATAAATTGTTCACTACCTTCTGAGCCCATTAGCTCTTTTTGATCTGTTCAACACGAACATTGATAACACCATCAGCCAAGTGGATGGCCAAATTTTGCCCAGTAGATGCCTGAGTAATTGAAGAAACAATGGTACCCTCTTGATCTTCAATCATAGCATAGCCCCGCTGCAAAAGTACAGCAGGATTATTGTTCTCAAGCAAAAGTGTCAGCTGCTCTAAATCTAGCGATTTAGCTTTAAGTAAAGCTGAAAGATTCTGAGCTAAACCTAGTTTATATTTTTCAAAGACCTGTCTTTTTAAGTCCAACCAGCTAGCTAGGTTGCGCGTAAGCAAATCTAAGCTAAGTTTAAGCTTTGCATCAAACTTAGTCAGCTGAACTTGCAAAGTTTGCTGTTTAGCTCGCACCACATCTTTTAATTTCTGAGATGCGCCCAGAAGATCTTTTTGCTTACGCTCAAGCAAATTGATCATTCCTTGGTTGAGCTTAACCTCAAGCAAATGAACCTGCATCCGACGCGCCTGAAACTCTTCGGGCCGAAATTTTTGCCGCAGCGACGTCAGCAGCAATTTTAGACTTTGATCCTTTTGCTCTAAAAAAGAGATCATGTGCCGCTGAAAATTAGTGCGCAAAAACTCTAAGCGGCTATGCAAAACGTCAAGACGTTTTTCAGGTGAGGCCGACAACAAAAGCTTGCTCAAATTAAGCAACTTTTGTCTATTTTGGGTAAACTGGCCCCAAAACAGTCGATTTAGGCTTGTCCGTAAGGTCAAAAGACGCTCTGAAAGTTCACTGCGCAAGCCCCAAAGCAAAACAGCTGCTTCAGTGGGTGTGGCAGCCCGCAAGTCAGCCGTCATATCTGCCAGGGTAATGTCAATTTCATGGCCTATGCCAGCTAAAATAGGCAACCTTGATTCAAAAATAGCTTTGGCCACACTGACATCGTTGAAACACCACAGATCTTCCAGCGAGCCTCCGCCCCTAATAATCACAATCACATCAGCCCATTTTTGGCTGTTAGCTTCTTCTATGGCGGCAATGATTGTGCCGACAGCCTCTTTACCTTGGACAAGGGTTGGAAAAAGACGAATTTGGGATGAGAGGCCACGATTTTGCGCTATACGCCAAAAATCACGGATGGCCGCTCCACTCTCCGAGGTAATCAAGGCCACCCGTCTAGGATTTATGGGAATTGGACGTTTGCGGGCCGAATCAAAATACCCAAGTGCCAACAACCTAGCCTTCAATCGCTCAAATTCTTGAGCTAAGTTGGCCACACCAGCTTTAAGCATCTGGGTCACGACCAACTGGTATTCTCCTCGCGGAGGATAAACATTGATCTTGCCAATGCAGAGGAAAGACCCGCCAAGCTTAAGATCAGCCAAGGTCACTCGTTGGCTTTCACTAAAAACTTCACCGGTCAATGGATCAAAGTTATTCCCTTGGGCTGCCAAACGGGTACGATAAAACCAGGCGCACTTTAACGAGGCGTTTTCATCTCCCAGGGTAAAATAATAGTGGCCCGACTGCGAGGCTTTACAAGAATTGGGCGCCACTTCACCTTGAACCCTCACATTGGCAAAATCGGTTTCAAGAGTTTGCTTAAGCTTAGCGGTTAGGCTTGAGACAGAATAGGTTAAATTGGGCACAACTATTTCGATCCTTACAAGCTACTGCTTTGAGTCGACCAATTGACCCAAATTTGCGACTGATAGTCCGTATAGCTTTTAACAAAATCAGCAATGGGCAATTCAACTTTAACCTTGCTTTGACGATCTGAAGCTTCAATTATTCCTTTGGCTAAACTCTTTTTGCCAAGTACAAGCTGAATCGGAATACCAAGCAAATCAGCATCTTTAAACTTAACACCAGCTCGCTCATCACGATCGTCTAATAAAACCTCAACACCCATATCACAAAGGAGCTTATAAATCTCTTCAACCTTAGCTGTCACTTCAGGATTAACTACATCTAAGTTCAGCAAGATACAATTAAATGGCGCGATCTGCGGTGGAAAGACAATGCCATGCTCATCATGGTTTTGCTCAATGGCTGCAGCCAAAATACGCGAAATACCAATGCCATAGCAGCCCATGATCATATCTTTCTCGACACCTTCTTCATTCAAGAAGGTGGCATGCATGGCAGTGCTATATTTTTGCCCCAGCATAAAGATGTGGCCGACTTCAATGCCTTTAGCTAAGGAAATTTGGCCACCACAACGCGGACAGGGATCTTGGGTCGTAATGTTGCGCAAATCACCATAGGCCGTAATCTTGGCATCGCGGTTCAAATCCACATGCATTAAATGGGTATCTTTAGCATTGCCACCAGTTACATAGTCATTTTGACCTTTTAAGGCAAAATCAGCATAGATGGGCAAATCTAAACCACAAGGACCTGCAAAACCAACTGGAGCTTTGGTGGCAGCTTCAACCACATCCGGACTAGCCAAGTCCACACTTTCAGCCCCAAGCAAACGCTGAACCTTAATCAAATTGACTTCATGATCTCCACGCACAAGCACGGCCACATTTTTACCATCAGCCGTTAAAATCATGGTTTTAACAACCTTTGTTGTGGGGACCTGTAACAGATTGGCAATTTCTTCCACCGTATGGGCATTAGGCGTGGGCACAGCTTGAGCTGCAGGACAAACAACTCCTTCCAAAACTTCCTGCTCCACGACCTCAGCCCGCTCCACATTAGCCGCAAACTGACAATTATGGCAGAAAGCGATCGTATCTTCACCTGCATCGGCTAAGACCATAAATTCGTGGGAGAAATTTCCACCAATAGAACCTGTGTCAGCTTCAACAGCCCGAAAACGCAAGCCCAAACGCATAAAAATACGGTGGTAAGCATCATGCATCAACTGATAGCTTTTTTCGGCATCGGCCACGCTGGCATCATATGAATAGCCATCTTTCATGATGAATTCACGCCCACGCATGAGGCCAAATCTAGGCCGAATCTCATCACGGAATTTAGTATGGAGCTGATAGAGCCGAAGTGGCAGCTGACGATAGGAACGAACTTCGCCGCGAACCAAATCAGTCATGACCTCTTCATGTGTTGGCCCCAAACAGTAGTCGCGATCATTACGATCCTTAAAACGAAGTAGTTCTTTACCGTAATGCTCCCAGCGACCGGTCTCTTTCCACAAATCCCCTGGCTGCACCACTGGTAAAAGTACTTCCTGAAAACCAGCCCTATCCATCTCAGATCTGACAATGGCTTCAATCTTCTTCAACACTCGCAAGGCACAAGGTAAGTAAGTATATAGTCCGGCTGTCAACTTACGAATCATACCGGCTCGCAAGAGCAATTTATGACTTACGACCTCGGCTTCAGCCGGAGTTTCTTTTAGAGTGGGAACGTACAGCTGGGAAAAACGCATGCGATAAATCCTTTTGACGAAAAACTCTTCTTTTAGGTGCAAAAAGTGCTAAATTTTAAAATTTAAACCAGTGGGTCATGCCTAAAACCAAAAGCCAAACAAAAAATAATGCTTAGACAAATTTTTCTTAAACGTTGGCCTCGCGGGATTCGAGCAGTGCCTGCAACTCAACCATAAAACGATTCAACAAGGCTTCTTGGCCTCGTACGGAACAAATTACTTGGCCCTTCTTAAAAATAATTCCCTTATCGCGCCCACCAGCAAGACCAAGATCAGCTTCCCGGGCTTCACCAGGACCATTAACAACACAGCCCATGACAGCCACCGTAATATCTGCTGTGGATTCAGCCAAACGTTCCTCCACAGCTTGGGCCAAGGCAAAAAGATCAATTTCAGTGCGCCCACATGTGGGACAGGATATGATCTCAGGACCACGTTTACGCAAACCCAAGGCTCGCAAAATTTCATAGGCTACCGTAACTTCATGCACCGGATCAGCCGTGAGCGAAACTCGAATTGTATCACCAATCCCTTCAGCCAACAAAATACCTAGACCGACACTGGACTTAACAGTGCCACGCATCAAGCCACCAGCTTCAGTGACACCAATATGTAATGGATAGGGACACTTTTCTTGCAAAAGACGGTAGGCTTTAATGGTATTTAAAACTGATGAGGATTTTAAGGAAATCTTGATCTGCTGAAAGCCACGATTTTCCAAAATTTTGACATGATTTAAGGCACTTTCCACCATGGCTTGAGGCGTTGGGCCACCATAGCGCTCAAGCAAATGCCGTTCAACCGATCCAGAATTAACCCCAACCCTGATTACACAGTTATGCTCTTTGGCGCAATCAACCACCCGCTCGACTTGAGTAGCTGTACCGATATTGCCAGGGTTGATGCGTAAACCTTCCACACCGTTTTCCATGGCCAAAAGGGCCAAACGATAATCAAAATGAATATCTGCAATAAGAGGTATCGCTATTTCTTGACGGATCAATTTTAGGGCGCGGGCAGCTTCTTCATCGGGCACAGCCACACGCACAACTTCACAGCCGCGTGCGACAAGACGCTTGATCTGGGCTAAAGTTGCTTTGACATCTCTGGTATCGGTATTTGTCATGCTCTGCACAACAACCGGTGCATTGCCACCGATAGTCACAGCCCCAAGTTTTATGGCAAGTTTTGAACTCATATTTTTAACCTAATCCGCCGAACTCTTGCATCTAAAGAGGATGAAGGCTGCTGGTCTACTTGGCACAAACAATTTTACTCTAAAAATTGCTTTGAGACCTGTTTCGTAGCATAATTAAGCCCAGAAAAGAAATAGCCAGGTAGCTTCAGAAATTTGTCTTTTGCCATTGGCCTAAAAGACTAACCAAAACTTGGCACAAAAGAACTTTTGGAGCAATTAAAAATATCTTGGCCTGAGGGTGGCAAATCAAAAAGACTTTAGACATTTGGCTTAAATTACGACCAAAAAATGCGCTAAATGCACTTTTTGTGCCCATCTGGCTAGCCACCTTAAGCAATGACCTCATATTAGGCTTAAGCTGAAAAAATCAAATCTTAGATAGAAAACCTAGAAAGCTTGGAGGCAAAAAAAGACATTTGGGCCGAAAGTGCAAATTTGGGCAAGTCACCCCAAATGTTTGAGGCCAAAATCGCTCACCCAAAAAAGTTTCGCTAGATGACTCCACATTATGCCAATTTCAGGTGACAAAACAAGCTTTTATCTTATTGGCCCACGCAAGGCAAAACTTGCATAAGCACTAAAATTTCATCGCCCAAAACGAATTTTTTGGCTCTTACAGAGCCTAAAGTTAAATCTATGGCTTAATTGTAGCGTAAAAAAAAGATACTTGCCGCCCACCAAAATAGCTCTTAAAAAACAGAAAAAACACAAAAACACTCGATCTTTTTTAAATTTTCTATCTTTTAACCATGTTTTTCAAAATGTCAAGAGCGTTTTTTAGTTTTGCGTGAATATGGAACGTATTTTGCAAGAAATATCGAAGTTTTATTACACTGCTATTTTTTTAAGGACAAAATCATGGCCAAGCGCATACTTATCTGCCATCTTCTAATATTCTTCCTCTTCTGTTTCTGTGGGATGATGGGATGCAAAGTCAAAAAAAATACACCCCGTGATGGTGATTATGTTGATGCGGTTGAACTCAAATTGAAATTTCGTGAACTAGCCGATCAACTGCTGGCAACCATGCCAAATCATGCCATTCAGGGCTATGTAGCCATGCCGGCCTCTTTTGTAGATCAAAATAATACTTCACGTTCCTCAGCTCTTGGCCGTCTGATTGCTGAATCCATGTTTTTCGAATTCAACCAGCGTGGTTATCCGAGCCGTGAATATCGACTAACCGGCAACATTGATGTGCAAGGATCCAGGGACAATCTAGCCTTAGTACCAAGTAAAGCTATTCTTTCCAAGCAGTGCTGGGCAGCCATTCTCCTTGGTACCTATTGTGTGGATGACGATGCCACCTTCATCAATGCCAGGCTCGTTCGCGGATCCGACGGGCTGGTTCTGCGTACAGCACAACTTGTCCTAGTTAATACACCAATCATTTACCGTTTAGGTAAATCCGATCGCTACTTTGCTGGCCAATTACGCTATGATCCCCTAAATGGGCTCTATGTCCCAACAGCCCCTCCTGGTGATGGTGTTATACCTATTAGGCAAAGTCGTTAGGAGACCTGCCATGTACAAAAAAATGATCCTGCATATTTGTGCCTGGTTGCTTTGCCTGGCAACAATTTTTCCCCTTACAAAAGCTAATGCCGCTGATTTTTCATCTAGCCAAAACGAAGCTCAACTGACCCTAACGCCTATTTATGTGGCCTTTAGTCAATCAACCCGATTTTTGGAACAGCGTTATCTTAGAGAAGCTAGACGTTATCGGCGTGAAGGTCGCTATGAATTGGCCAGACAGAGCTATGCCTTGGCTCTATCCATTTGCTCAAACGAAAAGAGAATTGCCATCATCCGCCAAGAACTTGACGGCATGGATCTTCTACTGCGTACTCTGCGTTAGGTGTCGTTATGCGTTCCAAGTACAATCCCAAGCTTAAACTATTTTGGCTCTGTCTACTCCTAACTCTTTTTCTTGCAGCCTGCTCCAAATCTCTGACCGTACTCAATTGGGCCACTGTTCCTAGTACAGCCAAAAGTTTAGCCTCTGATCTTGATAGTCAACTTATGGATCGTTACGCTAATATAGAAGACTTGAGTCGCTCTGAGGGCGAAGCTATCACCAGAAGCAATATGAAGATCATGGGTACAACACCTGTCAATCTCAACACCTTAACGCAATCCTGTGCTCTAGCTCGCCAAATGACTGAAGAAATTTCTAGCCGTCTCATGGACCTTGGCTATCGCTACCAGGAACTGCGTAAAGGTAATCTTATCCGTTTTGACCGTAAAACAGGCGAATTACTTTTAACCCGCAATGTGGGTATGTTGACTCAACCCTATGGTCAAGGCCAGGCCATTTTAGTCGGGACCTATGTTATTAGTAACACCCATGTACGCTTTAGTTTTAGCCTAATCCACACCAATTCCAATGAAGTCTTAGCCAAAGCCTCTGCTTCTGTGCCCATAACTCCAGATATTTTACCACTCTTGGATGAAACGCCAGTTGGCGGAAGCTCGGCAACCATTATTCCTAGCACCAACACAAGATTTCGTTAAACACATGATAAGCTAAGCCTATTTGGCAAAATTTATTCTGACAAATTTGTTCTATAAAATTTATTTTTCATGCGTAATATCTTTAATCTTCTCTACTAAGATAGGTGAACTACCTCACCCCATAAAGGGGTGAGGCTTCCATTAAACAGTTCACCAGACTAAGTACTTGTTTTTACTGTTAATTTTAAAGAATTACAGTAAAGCATGATATTATCTTTTTAAGAGGTAATATTCAAGAAATTG
>JAFSZE010000028.1 GCA_017455745.1 Desulfovibrionaceae bacterium
TAATACTATATGTAACATATTTGTATGCTAAAAATTTTGTCAAAATTACTTAAATTATTTCTCATTTCTTTGCCTAAACAAGCATACTTCAATTCTTTTTACTACTTGCTAAAACCTTAAATTTTACAAATATCTATGCAAAACGTCCATAACCTTTGGCACATAATATTGGGATCTGTCTGGAAATAATATGCCAAACTCTGGAAAATTAAATGCAGAAGTGACGCTCTGTGCGCCATTTTTTCTTCCAGAAAACGACAACTTATTTATAGACAGATCCTTGGGCTTAAGATTTAAGCCTAGCAATTGCCCTTTTCTCCCTTTTAGGTGGCTTGCGCTTTGCCGAGTGCTTCCTAAAATTTTTTCCAAATGCCTAAAATCCGCTTGAGTTTAAGCCTAGCAAGTTTTAGAATGTCTTTGTTTTGTTATTTTTTTCACAAAGACCAATTTTTTAAGATTTGGCCACGTGGGCCAAAAAATTTGCAATTTTAGCTAGCTCACGCTTGACGCCTCTTTTTTTGGGCCCTAGCACTTGCTCTTGCGGCCTTGGGTGAATTTTTGGCCAGTAGCATAAAGAAGTGGCCAAAAGAAGCATTCATTAATTCATATAACAGGTCGTAAAACCACGAAGATTTAGCTTCGTGGATGGGCCAAAATGGAGCCCGCATAAGCTTGCGACTACTTTAACTTCCGAAATGGATCATAAATATATTGATCATCATGTAAGCGGAAGCATTTTGCGACCGTGTGATCTGGCTTTTGGCTAGCCCTCAAAGGATAAGGCTTTGTTAAAAAGCACACTTCTTTGGAATCCTAAGATGCTTTAGCAATCGTGGGAGGGGCAAATGGTGTTCAAGCCTCTTTTTGGATGAATGGTTTAGAGCTACTTCTCTGTGGAAGTGTAACAGTTTAATTTTTTTAAGTCTTCCTTAAATTTTGATTTTTCAGGTGTCTTTCAAAGTTGACGTGATTTGGTATCTTATTTTTATACCTTGCGACTTAAAAATCGCAAAATTTTGCACTAATTTTAATATTTAGGTCGTCCCAAGTGCCTATCTCTCTTAAGGCTTAAGCTTTAAGGTTTTAGCTGCTCTTGGCATATCACCTTTTAATAAGGAGACTTGTTTATGAAAAAACTTGGCTCACTGTGTCTGGCCTTACTTTTGGCCTTTGGCCTTATGGTAAGCCAGGCTCATGCCGCAAAGTATGAGCTGAAGATCCAGACAGCCTTGACCTCCTCCTCCATCTACATGAGGACTTTGGAGCGTTTTAAGGCCAATGTGGAAAAACTGTCCAACGGTGAACTCACAGTTGAGTTGCTTGCGGCAGGTGCCATTGTTAAACCTTTTGAAATCTACGGTGCCGTTAGCGAAAACTTAGTTAACGGTGGTATGGCCTGGACCCACTACAACTCTGGTTTAAATCCTGCTGGTACCCTCTTCTCCGCTCCTTGCGGTGGTATCGGCTATGGTCTTGACCAAGCCAGTGTCATGTCCTGGATTTTCGAAGGTGAAGGCGGCAAACTGCTTAATGAATACTATCAAGTGGCTTGCAAGCAAGACATCGTGGCCTGGGCCGTTCTGCCCATGGGCCCCGAAGCCTTTGGTTGGTTCCACAAGACTTACAAATCTTTGGCTGAAATCAATAAGCTGAAGTTCCGCTGCCCTCCCGGAGTGCCGGCTGAAATCTTCAAGGAAATGGGTATGCCTGCCGTTTCCATGGGTGGACCCGACATCATTCCCGCAGCCCAAAAGGGTGTCATCGACGCTGCTGAATGGATTGCTCCTGCTGAAGATATCGCCATGGGTTTTGACCAGATTTGGAAGCACCTCTATCTGCAAGGCCTTCATCAGGCCCTTTCCATTGGTGACATCGTCATCAACAAGACCTGGTTCGAAAGTCTGCCCCCAAATCTGCGTGCTGTCTTAGAAATCTGCTTAAAAGTCTGCGTGGTTGACCAGAATAACGACAATATTAAGCGTCATTCTGAAGCTTTAAGAAAGCTCGTCCAAAGTGGCGTCACCCTCGATGAGACCCCAGCCGAATACTACGGTGCCTTCATGAAGGCCACCCGTACCGTGTTTGGCAAGTATGCCAAGAAGGATGCCTTCTTCAAGAAGGTCATGGACAGTGAGATTGCTTGGGCCAAGTTGACCGTACCTTTCCAGATGCGGGCCAATGGTCTCTACTATCGTTTAGGCAAGACTGCCATGGATGAAGGACTCATCACCGATTATAAGAAATAATTAACTGCCTTTATGTGTAAAAAAGCCGGAGCTGAGTGACACAAGTCTCTCCTCCGGCTTTTTGGGGGGAGTATGGCGTACACCTATGATCAGGCCATGGCTACAGTGCCACCCGCAGCTCTTAGATTCATCAATTTCTTTGATGGGTTGAGTGGGTTTATGGGCAAAGCGGCGTCGTGGCTCTGCGTGCCTATGATCGGCTTTCTTATTTGTGAAGTCTTCTTACGCTACGTTTTGAATAGTCCTACCGTCTGGGCGAACGACCTGACCGTCCTCTTTTATGGCATCATGTATATGCTTGCTTCGCCCTATTGTCTGCGAGATGGTGGGCATGTTAGGACTGACTTTTTCTACCATTCCTGGTCTGTTAGGGCCAAGGCCATTTCAGATCTAGTCCACTATATTTTGCTTTTCTATCCGGCCCATGCAGTCTTTTTGTATGTTAGCTGGCGCTATTTTTCTATTTCCTTTGATAAGTTAGAATCCTCGCCTGAAAGCAGCTGGGGCATGTGGATTTGGCCAGCCAAGTTGGCCATTGTCATCTATATTGTTTTGACCATGACCCAGGGCTTTTCCGAAGTACTTAAGTGCTGGTACCGTTTTAAGACCAAAGTGGATCTCTGGCACGACCAGTCCGATGTGGACGTGCGCGATAGCGTGTCAGCGGATTCTACATCCCCCAAAGAGGCTAAATCATGACGCACAATGAATTGCTTGCTATGCTTTCGCTTGTTGGGATGTTCGGGCTATTCTGCTTTGGCTTTCCCATTGCTTATACCATGCTCTTTTCGGGCATGGTATTTGGCTTTTTAGGTATAGGCTGGAAACTGGTCTCTTATCTCTTAACGGTCCAGTTCTATCAGGTGATGAGCGATTCCGTAATGGTCGCTATCCCCTTCTTTTTGGTCATGGGTTATTTGCTGGAAGGTGCAGGCCTCATGGAGCGCCTCTTCTCGGCCTTTCAGAAACTTTTTGCCCGTCTGCCGGGCTCATTGTACATGGCCGTTATTTCCACAGGCACCATCTTTGCTGCAGCCACAGGCATTGTGGGCTCTTCCGTGAATCTACTTTGTGTCATGGCTGAGCCGACCATGCGCAAGGGCGGCTATGATGTACGCATGGGTGCAGGTTCCATTGCGGCAGCCGGAACTCTTGGGATTCTCATACCACCTAGCATTATGCTTGTGGTCTTAGGTCCCATGGTGGGTGTGCCGGTAACAGATCTATTTATTGCGGCTGTGGCGCCTGGACTTCTTTTGGCCGGTCTCTACATTGCCTATTCCTTGATCAAGTGTTCCATTTGGCCCAAGTACGGTCCACCGCTGCCACCTGAACTGCGTCCCAAAAATTTTGCCGAAGTGGCCCGTGAGCTTTTACTTGGTGCTATTCCGCTCTTGCTGCTCATTCTCTCGGTTTTAGGTAGCATCATGTTTGGTCTTGCTACACCAACTGAAGCTTCGGCCTGCGGCGCTTTTGCCTCCATTATCATGGTCATCTGCTACGGCAAGTTCACCTGGAAGAGTTTTGCCAAAGCCATGTTTGCTACGGCCAAGATGTCTGCCATGATTTTAGTCATGATCGCCTCCTGCAACTTCTTTGGTGCAGTTTTTTCACGTCTTGGCGGAGCGACCTATCTCTCCAATCTCTTGCTGAGCATGAACGTATCGCCCATGGTCATGCTAGGAATGATCCTAGTCATTATTTTCTTCATGGGCTGGGCCATGGAATGGATCCCCATTGTCCTTATTCTCATTCCGCTCCTTCTCCCAGTGGTTGAGGCCATGCAGTATGATAAGCTCTGGTTCTGTATGCTCGTGGCTGTAACTCTGCAGACATCCTGGCTATCACCCCCGGTGGCCCTTTCGGCCTATTTCATCAAAGGTGCCCTGCCCCACTGGCAACTGACTGATATCTATGCTGGTATGTTCCAATACATTGCTATGCAGATTATAGGCGTTCTTCTGGTTCTCTTCTTCCCAGTCATTGTCACTTGGCTGCCAAGTGTCTTGAGGTAAGGGATGTTCAGACTTTACTTTGGCCTAGTCTTGCTGGCCCTAACCCTTGTAGTCTGTGAACAGGCCCTGGCCGGACCTTCTTTTTTGGAAGGATTTGTCTATGGCACGCCTAAAAATGAGTTAATGAATCGATCCGATGCCCTGCCAGGTTCTGAGTCCTTTAAAGATGATATTTTCTTTAAACAGGTGCCTTGGGCTGGTTTTACGTGGTCGGCCCAGTGTCATTTTGCTGCTAATTTGCTTGAAGGCGTAACACTTTATAGCCCCTATGAGGCTGCGAAACTAAAGCGTCTTAGTAGTTATTTAAAGGAGCAGAAATTTCAACTTCTGGGCATGGTCATCGACAATAAGGCCATTGATATCATCTCTTTGGTTAAACTGGGTGGACAGGCTGCTTTTAAAAAACGCTTCCAGGAATTAGTTCGTGCCAAGACTCCCACAACCATTAGCTATGAGTGGTTTGAAGGTAAGAGTTTAACTGAAGATAATTTGCGCATGGCCGCAAGTCTGAGCCAGTTGCTAACCCTAGTTGATATGAACCTTGTGCAGATTGAGGTCTCCCAGAAGGCTGCGGATGAAAAATTGGAGCATGCTGTTTTGGAAGTGCATTTTTCCTGCCCCATTTTGCAGTTAGTTAGGGAAGAAAAGCCTCAAGATAAGAGTCTTCAATAATAAATCTTAAATCAGAAATCGAAAATAAGAAATAAGAGATAGCGATAAGAAATAAAAAAACAGAAAACAGAAATCTTAATGTTAAGATGCTCTTTGGCATATAAGATGCGTAAAGGTCAAAGTCTCTTTTTTTATCTTATTTTTTTCTGGGGATTTCTTTTAAGATTCATTTTAAGATTTGCTTCTCATTAAGAGTTGGCTTAAGATTTGTTTTAGGATTTGTCTTTAAGAGCACATATTTTGCGCAAATAATTTAGATGCTTGACTTTGAGTTTTGTTAGGAGAAGGCAGGAGGTAAAAAAGTTTTAAAATTTGAAAATTTTAAAGTTTTTAAGATTTGTTGCAGAAATAAAAGTTGGTATTTAAGATTATATTAATTGTAGTTTGCAGAAAAAAACTTGGCATTTAAGATCATACCAATGACAGTTTCCAGAAAGAAAAGTTAGAATTTAAGATCGTAGCAATTGAATATGGAGATATTTGTGGGCAGAAGATAAGATTTTTGATAAGTACTTTTGTTTGATTGGCACCAAATTTTTGCAACATAAGCTTTGGGTCTGTCCGTCTATGTTGGTTTAATAGGCGGCAGAGGCCTGATTAGTTCCAATATTGGCAGGAAACGCAATCTTGGAACAAGATAGGATTATTATTCATAAATAAAAAATGGAGGTGGCGTTTTTTCCTAGGTTTAAGCTTAGGTCTTTGCGCCGAAAAACTGATGAAAGTTATTGATTTTCGTTTTCGTCCTAATACTCCTGAGATCATCGACGGGATCAAGAACAGTTCCATGTTCAAAGCCGCCTGCAAGGCCATCGGCTTTGACGCCCGTAAACCACAGCCTTTGTCCGATATCGTAGCAGATCTAGATAAGCTCGAAGTTGAGCTTGGAGTCATCACAGGTCGTGACTGTGAAACGACCTACGGTTTTCCGGCCAACAATAAAAGTGTCTTAGAGTTTGTGCAAGCTTACCCGAAAAAATTCGTGGGCTTTTGGGGCATAGATCCGCATAAGAAGCGGGCTGCTTTGGATGAAATGGAGCATGTGGTTAAGGACCTAGGCATGAAGGGTATTGCTATTGACCCCTATTTGGCCCATATTCCAGCTTCAGAGGCACGTTTCTATCCCCTCTACACCCGCTGTGTGGATTTAGGGATCCCTGTGTTTATCACCATGGCTCCTCCACCCCAAGTGCCTGGTGCCATCCTAGAATATGCCGACCCACGCGACGTGGATAAGGTGGCTCGCGATTTTCCAGAGCTGACCATCATCATGAGTCACGGAGGCTATCCCTTCGTAAACGAAGCCATTTACACCTGCCTGCGCAATGCCAATGTCTACATGGACATTTCTGAATATGAACGCGCACCCATGATCGAGGTCTACACCCGCGCCATGAATGACTTGATCCCTGATAAAGTCATCTTTGCCAGTGCCCATCCTTTTGTGGAATTGAAAGATGCCCTCGAGGCTTACAAACAATTCCCCCTAAAAGATGATGTGCGTGAGAAAGTGATGTATGCCAATGCCAAACGGATTTTAGGATTATAGTTGATCATGACTCCCTCCCTAACTGCCTTGTATTTAATTTGTCTTTTAGTGGGCCTTTTGGTCGGAGGCACGGGCATGGGAGGGATTTTGATCCCCCCAGCCCTAGTGCTTTTAAGCGGTTTGGAAACCCATGTAGCCATGGGTACAACCTTAGCTTCCTTTGTGCCGATGAATTTGGTTGGGTGTTATCTTTTTCGGCGCATGAACCACTTGGATTGGCACGCAGCTTGGCCTTTGATTTTAGGTGGTGCTCTGTCGTCAGGTCCTTGTGCCTTGATGAATGCACAGATTAGCGCTAATTTTTTGACTATCTTGTTGGCGCTCTTAATATTGTTTGCCGGTTACTCCACCCACAAACCTGTTACGCCCAATAAAAGCGGCCAAAGGGCTTTTTGGTTAAGCTTTTGGGGAATTTTTTGGATTGGGTTTTTTACAGGTACGGTCGCAGGCTTAACTGGAGCCGGTGGACCATTGTTGGCCATTGCCTGGATGGTTAGCTGTGGTATGCATCCCCTTTCAGCCATCGGTCTATCTATGCCCTACTCTTTGGCCACGGCTTTTTCGGCTTCGGTGGGCAATGTTTTAAATGGCAATCTTGATTTTAAGTGCTTAGGCATAGTTGCTACCATTGAACTTGTAGGATTCTTTTTAGGGATCTATTTAGTTGCAAAGATGCCTGGGATCTTAATCAAGCGTTTGATGGCTTTGACCTGTACCTTGTTAGGATTATTTTTGTTGTTTAAAGGCTTCTTAGGTCCAATTTAAAAGACAAGATTACGGTTTTTACAGAATGTTAGAACAAATTTGTCACTAAACTAGATAGATATGTATGCGCATCTAGCCCTGTTCAAAAACATCTAACACAAAACTAAGAAGCTAGTAAATATAAAAATAACCAAGGTTAAGATGCAAATCAAGGAGCTATGTTTTGTAAAATATTTCAGTTTACGATACAGTTTAAGATATAGATTAATATTATCTAATTTTATAACATTTGATGATATTAGTCTTAATAGATGGTGTCATGTCATTTACTTACTAATGGTATAGTATATCATTATAATTTTTGTAATAAAGAAAAAGGGTAAACTTCGAAAATAGTCAAATTGATTTACAAATTGGTGATTATAAAGTATTTGAACAAATAGATATATGCGAAAAATATGGTTTTGATACAAATTATATGCATGAAATAAGTTGTATTTGTAAAAATTGTTTATTAAATTTAGATGATAAAGGGAAAATTTTGAACAATACGAATGGTATGACTAAATACCATAACATAATTTCTAGATTTCTTGAAGAACTAGATGAATTATCGGCAATTATGGAAAATATATATGATGAAAACATTACGGAGGCTTTAAAAGATTTTTATATTACAAAATTTGATGAAAATATAGTTAAAAATTTAATGCATGAGAAAATTTAAAGACTGTAAAAGGTCAAAAAAGATTGCTAGAAAATATTTTAATGGTAATAAAAATAACATTTATAATTATATTTATAATCTGACTGATACTCAATGTATAGAAAATACAATATCTAAAATGAAAGAAAAGTATGACTTATATAATGAGGAAATTAAGAAAATTATAGATCAAAATTGGTAGAATAACAATGAAATATTTATAAAGTTATGTGATACTCAAGGAGAGATTAATTTTAATGACTATGTTTGCTATGAACGCTCAATTGCTAATTTAATTAAATATAAATCTACAGAAGGTATTGTTATGTACAATTTTTATCAAATAGATCCTAAGGGATCAATATTAGATAAATGTGAGATAGCTGTTAGATAGAAAATTTAGATCAATATTCTCTATTTATCAATAGGGTTTCAGAACAAGATTTGGCTAATGTTATAGGAAATGGTATTATGAAAAATATTAATAAATATTAAATAAAAATAATTTATAATGCATTATCTTTAATTACTTAAATTTTGTTACTAAAAAGACCGATTATATCGACTGCAAGAACACTATGGTGTAATGCACAATATCATTTTTATGACCTATTATGGTTGTGTAACTAGATATCTTAATATGTTTACATCTGGTTGGAACAGATCAGGGTTATATTACATTTCTGTAAGATTTTGGAATACGGCGATATGTATATTTTCCTCTAACTGGCTTATAGATCATTGATTTGTTTCAACATTTTTGAATAAATGTAATAGTCATTTAGGCTTTGGTCTAGCGTAAAGCCTAACCAAAGATCCGGACTACGCGTAATAATTTTCTGAAGTTATTTAGCAGTTCTATAAGTAACATTGTTATTAAACGGAACCACCAAATGATCTACACCAGTTTACAAAATTTTGAAGATAGCGTACTATTGAAATTTCCTAAAAGTAATAGTCGTAATACATTAGATTTAAATTAGAGTATCATTAGAGTAAAAGACGAAAAAATAAACTGGGTTTTCGGGAGTTTGTCGAAA
>JAFSZE010000029.1 GCA_017455745.1 Desulfovibrionaceae bacterium
GACTTGGTACTACATCCGTAGGTAACTATATATTCTCTCGTAACGTAGTTCCTAAAAAATTTAGAGAACTTAGGCTACTCACTCAGGGTCACGGATTTCTCCGCAACCCCACGGGCTTGCCCGTGGGTATTAGTGAGAATTTGTCCTAAAAGAAAATTCCAAGCAAAACGCCTAAGAGCATGACAGGCGAAATGATGCCATTTAAGGTAAAGAAGGCCGTTTGAATATTGCGTAGATCCTTGGGGAGCATTAACTTGTGTTCAATAAAGAGCATGATACTGATCATGCAGCAGATTATATACCACCAGACCGAGAGATGGGCTTCAATTCCGGCCAAAAATAAAAAGATGGCTGTCATGCAGTGCGCAAAACCGGCCACAGCTAAGGCTGCATCTTGGCCAAAATCAGCTGGTGCTGAGTGTAAGCCATATTCGCGGTCAAAATCTATGTCTTGAAACGCATAATAGATGTCAAAGGCTCCCACCCAGAATGTGACCGCAAAAAAGAAGAGCAGCGGCGTTAGGGTCATTGATGAGGGGGATGCTGTGATCCAACCTGCAATGGGGGCCAGGCCTAAGGAGCCACCAAGCCAAAAGTGGCAGAGCGGTGTTATGCGTTTTAGGAAGCTATAGATGGCTACAATCAAGAGGGCCGGGATGGCTAGTGCCAGGCATAAGGAATTGATTGCTGCGCAGGCCAAAATAAAGACAAAACTCATAAAGATACAGAAGTAGGTCGTTTGTCTAACGGAAATGACTCCTGTAACCAGAGGACGATTTTTTGTTCTGGGATTGACTTTATCGTAGGGTAAGTCGGCGATGCGGTTAAAGGCCATGGCCACCGAGCGTATGGCCACCATGGCAATGGTCAGAAAGATAAACTGCTCCCATGTGGGCCAGCCCTTGGATGCTAGGCAAAGACCAGCCCAAGCATAGGGGAGGGCAAAAATTGAATGTTCAATTTTGACCATGCGGCAGATATTGGAAAAAGTTCCAAATGGCGTGTTCACTTATATTATCCTCCACAGGGACTTGGATCATCGTGCAGTTTATCTAAGGCGTGGGGCAAAGCCTCCAAAATGGCGCTAAGATTTTCAGAAACTGCTTTTTGGCTGCCAGGCAGGTTTAAGATGAGGCTTTTTTCTAAAACTCCAGCCACTGCCCGTGAGAGGATGGCTCTGGAGGTCTTTTTTAAGCTCTCAGCCATCATGGCCTGGACAAAGCCTGGGAGTTGGTAATCAAGAACTTGGGCTGTGGCTTGGGGGGTTATGTCTCGACTAGTTAATCCCGTGCCACCAGTAGTTATGATCAGATCATATTGATCCCTAAGTGCCAAATGGATCAACTTGGCCTTAAGCGCTTGGGCATTGTCTGGTAAAATGAAGCCTTGCTCAAAGCAAATCTTAAGTTTATTTCTGATTAAGCGGCCTATAGCTGGGCCACTTTCATCCTGGCGTAAATTTTTAGACCCACTATCTGATAGAGTCACCCAGGCCAGAGAAAAGCCATCTTTATACGGGAAAAATTCTTGGGCTGCGCTTTTAGGGATACTTTTTAGGATCTTAACCCACAGGCACTCCGAGGCGTGAGGCGGCTGACTAGGCAGTGTTACATTGCTTAAGACCTGGATGCTAGGCTCAAGCTTTGAAGAATTTAGGCTTAAAAGCGTGCCTGAGGGGAGAGGATCGATATAGTTTCCCAAATGATGGTAGATAAAATTTTCGCTTTGAAAAAAAGGATTGTGATCTTGCTCGGAGAGATTTTCTTTTAGGCCAATTGGTAGGATTGGTAAGACCATATTGGCAGATAAATCATGCTCAAAGCTTAAAGTAATTGAAGATAACATAGATTATAGAAGTTAATTTTTAAGGTTGCGTTTAAGTTTAAAGTTAATATTAACGTGTATAGATTCAATATAAATTTAGATGACAATTAATCTGTAATTTAGACTAAAAATATTCTCTTCTCTATATACAAGGAGTATCAATGTCTCGCAGTCAAGATCAAACAGATAGTTTAACTCTTTTAGCTGGTGGACATTTACCTAGCCCAACCAAAGGACCTTCTGCTAATTTATTGCAAGTTTTTCCCAATTGTTATCGAGATAGACCGTATGTTATTCGCCTTGATTTTCCAGAATTTACATCTCTTTGTCCAGTAACCGGACAGCCTGATTTTGGTCGAATTTGTGTTGATTATATTGCTGATGAGTATTGTATTGAATCAAAAAGCTTTAAACTATATATGTTTGCCTACAGAAACCATAATTCATTTATGGAAACAATTACTAATAGTATTTTAGATGATCTTGTAGCTATGATGGATCCTTGCTGGTGTCGTGTGCAAGGATTGTTTGCTCCGAGGGGTGGGGTTAAGATTAATGTCTATGCCGAAAAGTTTAAGAATATGGAAGCTAAGCGTTTGAAAGAGATTAAACGTTCTGTCCATGACTATAGGGTTGAGCAAAAACTGTTTGATGACTGGCACAACTAATGACTAGGGGTGGCTTGGTTTTTAAGCAAGTTTAGGACTTGTTTTAAGTCCTGAATACAGTTGGCCGTGGCCACTTCACAGTCTTCTTTTACTTTCAAAGCTTCTTCTAGCGCTTTGGCACTTTGGGTCAAACGATGAGCGCCAATGGTTGGGGCGCTTAGGCTAAGTTTGTGGGCTAGTTGGGCTAAAGACTGGAAATCTTTTTTAGCCACTAGCAGGGTCATGATACTTGGAAGATCCTGAAAAATTTGCCCAAAGAATTGACCGGCCACATAGATAGCTGAATCGTTTGTGGTGATAAATTGCCTAGCTGCTTCAGGATCAACGATCTGTTGTTTTTGCGCTTGATCAATATAAGAGGCTAGGTGGTCTTCATGTTCGGCGGACAAAGGTTGGTGTTGGCGGGATTTTTGCCAGTAATCTTTCAAATAGGCATAAGCTATTTTGAGATCGCCATTTTGCCACAAGTATAGACCCAAACAGATGTTGATAAAGATAAAGGCGATGATATTGCCAATAAATTCCCGCCCCTGGATTTGGTCAATTTCACCTAAATTTTCATCGAACCCTAGATAGACTTCCACAGCGCCGATGCGCTTGCCGTCGGACATGATTGGCGAGATGGCCTGAACCGTTTTGCTTAAAAATTCGCCATTCCAAGGTTCCAGTTCGCCATCTTGATTGCGGCGTTGACCTTCAAGCAGACCATCTTGGTCGAAAATTTTTACGGCGTAGACTTCAGAGCTTTTCATGGCCGCAAAAACCACTGGCCTGGCCAATGTTTCATCCAAATCCCATCCAGGTATACTTAAGAGAGCTGATAAGTGCTCGGCCATTTGGGTGGCACGGCTGCCCATGATTTTTTCAACTTGATTTTCAATGGAATTTATGTGCCAAACGGAGATAAACGTCATCAAAAAGATCGCTAGCAAATAAAGACCGATGGCGATGAAGCGATCAGTATGGGGAGATCTAAGCATAACTTTTTATTTAATGGATCGTAGATGTTAGATATTTGGCCTATTTTTGAATTAGAAATTGCCAAGATGAAGCAATGTTATTTGCAAGGCCAATGTATACGTTAACTTCTCGCATTTTGTTACTAAAAGACCCTAGCATATCGACTGCGAGACCTGCTACATCAAAAATATCACCGTGAAATATATCTGCTTCAGGATTATATTCGAATGGGCCACGATAACATTTATATATTAAACTATTTATAATTTAATTTTAGAGTTTATAAGAAATCGACGAACCTATTTTATTGCACCATTATCAGTTTCTGAATTTAGATATGGGCGGTGAAAATCTGCTAAAATATCGGTTAATTCTACGCGTATTAGGAGTCTCTTCCTTATGATATTTTCGCCCCACAAGTTACAAAGAGACCTTCAATATCAGGCAAAGTAGCTGAGATAAAACAGGATCAGAGAAAATACTTTCTAATGTCTTTCTGTTGTTATTATTCAGAATAAAAATTGACGATTTTTAAAATAACCCAATACAACAAAATTCATAGTATTCGTTGATGTTACTAATTATACTTTTGCTTTTAAATTTATCAGGCGGTTGATTTTAAGTCTTGTTAATTTTTCAGTTTAAGAATTTTCTTTAGTCGGCGCCAGTCATTTGGTGAGATTAGTTTTAGTAAAATCATCCAAGCACCGATGGCAGAGCTTATGGCTAAAATAAGACTTAAAATTTGTGCTGTTTGGGAGATTAAATTTAGAATTAGTGCAGCCAAGGCACAGGCCAAGATGGAACAGAGGGTTGATTTAAAGAGTGTTTTGTATGCTAAGATAATTTTTGCCTTCTTTTGGGCTAGTTGAATTTTGAGCCAGATAGACAAAATAATTGTGGCAAGCCACAAGCAACCTACTGCTACATATGGTGGATAAAAACCGGCTACTGAGGCTGTAATGGCCAAAATTGTACATAGAAGTGTGGTTAAGGCAGAAAATTTGAGGCCATCTAGAGCTAAGCAGGCGCTTAAGAGTAAGCGGTTAAAGGTTGCCGCAGGAATCAAGGGCAGATAAGCTTGTAGGATAGCCGAAGTGCGCAATATGCTTTCGTGATCAAACTGACCATGGGCAAAGAGGAGTGTGATAAGCGCATTATTTACAACCGCCAAGCCAGCTGTGGCTGGAACTATTAAAAGCCAGGCCCAATGGATGGCTTGACTTAATTGGCGTGTTAACGAGCTCCATTTTTCTTGGGCAGCAAATTGCGTTAAAATTGGCAAGCTAGCTAGCCCTAGGCTTACAGCGATTAAACCTAAAGGCAGTTCTAAAATGCGTTCAGCGTAAAACTGCGCAGCCACATAGCCATCGCCTAAGTTTGATAGAAAAATCATGGCGATTAGGAGCAATAGGTGCTGGGTCGATGAGGCCAAAAGCCCCAAGGGAATCCTACCTATGGTTTGGCTAACAGCGCTTTTGTCAGTTTGGCCAAGAGCAGCATTGGCGTCAAGTTTTTTTGGACTAAGATAGGCTTTTAATCTCTTATATGTCTCTTGAAGGTTAAAGGTAAGTTTGAGCGACTTAAAGAATGATTTGGTTTGACTTTTAACATAGGCCAATTTTTGTAAAAGCCACTGCAAAAGCCCAGCCAAGGAGATAGACCAAAGAACCGTTGGACCGTAGGGTAGATCAAAAATGTATGCTATGGCTAAAGCCATTAGAATGCTTATATTTAAAAGGATGGGTAGAGCGGCTGGGACGAAAAAGAGTTTAGCTGCGTGGAGTCTAGCCATCCATAGAGCTGACATCCCCACAAAGAGCAAATACGGTAAACTGATTTTGATCAGGCTGGTTAATTCTTCATGTTTTGCGTGGTCAAAATTGGGCGCCAATAAACTGGCTAGGATACCCGATAAGACATAGCCCACAATAAGAATTAGGCATAAGATTATAAAAAGAGTATCCTTTGTCTTGCTAAAGAAGAATTCGGCGTTATCTATGTCTTTAGATATTTCATTTTCGTTTGAGGCAGTATTTTTTAGCTTGAGCAGTGTACTTATCAAGGTTAAAGAGAGAAGACCTTCTTGCAAAAGCCGTCTAGCTAGGTGCGGCAAACGGAGAGCGCAGGCTAGAATATCAGCTAGAACTCCTGCTCCAACTAGCCAGGCTAAGGCGAGATCGCGCAAGAGGCCCAGGATGCGGGAGATAAATGTTAGACAAAAAATTTTAGTTGTAATTTGAGTTATGTGTTCTGCCATCTGATTTTATGGTAAGGTAAATAGATGTCTAGGCAATAGTGCTTAGTGGAACTAAAAATAATTATATTTTTACAAAAATTTTGTCAACAAAGCGTTGATAGAGTGTAATAAATTATTAGTAGATCATTAATAAAACTTAAGCATTAATGCGTAGGTACATTTTAGCAAGATCTTAATGGATACTACATATAAAGATCCCATGCCCGGGCGGCCAACCGATAACCAAAGGATTGCCGGCACCCCGCAGAATGAAAAGTCATCTTGCGCGTAATTATGTGTTTACTCATGGCGAAATCATCGCCTACATACATTCCCATAAAAGTTTTGATTGACGTGGCTATCAGCATATTTTATTTTGATTTTTGCCTAAAATTTTTTATGTGTCCCAATAAACATGATCTACCAATTTAATGTGATCTGTCAATATATTCTGTAATACTTTAGACCTTTAAAATCTATAGAAAAATAAAAATTTTTTTATATTTTCTTATACAGTTTATTAATTACTTTATTTGTCATTATAATGTCAAATTTTGTTATTATAATCTGTATGAGATACACAAGGCTGCACAGTGGGCGGTATTAATTTGAGATTCGTTCTCGCATATAAAGATGCTCTTTTACTGTGCATGCGAACCCCGCGGTGTTGTCTTTGAACACGTATAGGAAACTGTATTGCTTGAACTATTTGTTCTTGCAAACTTATGCCAGTAATACGCAGCCTTACAAACATCCGAAGGATATCCACATGTCTACTCCAGAATTCTTTAGTTCATCCGTCATTGGTGCAGATGTACACAAAGCCAAAATTGTGTGTTGTGCTAGACGTCTTGAAGGTAATGAATGGAAGAAAGACTTTGCCACTTTTTCAACAAAAAAGTTTGATATCTTTCGTATGGGGAGGTGGTGTCAACAATATGATCCTGATTTTGTCTTAATGGAAAGTACAGGCATCTATTGGGTATCACCTCTAAACTATCTTGAGCGCATTGGGTTAAAAGTTTATATAGTTAACCCAAGTAGCGTTAAGGGCATGATCGGTAAAAAAACTGATAAAAATGATGCTGGATGGTTAGCAACCAAAGCTAATGAAGGAAGTTTTAAGCCATCGTTTATCCCAACTGATCTATGGCGTAAGCTTCGTGATTTAGCGCGAAATGTTACCAAGCAAAATCAGCAAGTTGTTCAGTTAAAAAACCGTGAATTGAAGATGTTTTCCGAAATGGGATACAGAATTGATACAGTTTTTTCCGATCCATATGGCGTTAATGCTGAACGCGCAAAAGAAGCCATCCTTGCAGGTAAATCTAATATTGAAGTGCTATCATGTATAGACACTAGGCGTTTGAAAGCTTCAAAACAAGACCTCCTTGAGGCATTCAATGGAGATCTAGATCCCGAACGTGTGATGGTAATCAACGCTAATAGGGAAGTGATGTGCGCTCTGAAAACAGAAATTAGTGCAGGCAAACACTATCTCCTGGAAAGAGTGCAGGAATTAGAACCACAGCTCTTAGATCTATATCAGACAATACCTGGCATCAGTGTCGATCATGCAGTGACAATTGTTATTGAGCTCGGTGGACGTGAATTCATTGAAGCTTTTCCAAGTTCCGACAAATTCGCCTCTTGGATGGGGTTATGTCCGGGCAATAATGAATCAGGGGGTAAACGGCGAAATTGCCGGTCCGGGCATGGGAACCGTGCTCTACGCAGCTGCTTATGTGAAGCTGCGCATGCAGCAGCTCGCACGAATGGTACGACATTACAATCGCGTTACCGCGTGCAGCGAGCAAAAATTGGCACGAAAAAGGCCATAATCTCTGCTTCGCACAAACTCTCAGAATTGATTTTCACTGTGGCAAAAAACGGCCAACCTTATATTGATCCCGCAGTCGATTATGAGGCGGCAGCGTTTGCAAAAACATTCAAGCGCCATGTTAAAAAAGCCATGCAATACAAGGAAAAATGGCAAGTGGATGTTAAAGACTTAGAGACTGGAGAAAGATTTCAGTCAAAGACCACATCTACAATTACCACAGAGGTCAATTCTACATCTGCTTCAGAGGCTAATCCAGCGACCAACGGTGTACCTGTGGCCAAGACTGCACCCGCAGCCAAAGCTGCACCTGTGGCCAAGACTGCACCCGCAGCCAAAGCTGCACCTGTGGCCAAGACTGAACCCGCAGCCAAAGCTGCACCTGTGGCCAAGACTGAACCCGCAGCCAAAGCTGCACCTGTGGCCAAGACTGCACCCGCAGCCAAAGCTGCACCTGTGGCCCAGACTGCACCCGTGGTTGAAGCTACACCTGTGGCAAAGACTGCACCCGTGGTTGAAGCTACACCTGTGGCAAAGACTCCACTCGCAGTTAAAGCTACACTTGTGGCCAATACTGCACCCGTAGTTGAGATA
>JAFSZE010000030.1 GCA_017455745.1 Desulfovibrionaceae bacterium
CTCTTAATGTGTCCTAAATTAGCTTGACATGTCTTGGCTATTATGGCTATTCTATGGCCATAGAACGAGGTTGAAATATGCCAAAAGGCTGATAGCCATTTGGATAGCCATAGGGGGGGGGGGGAGCTATGCCAAAAGCGGGGCTGGGCGGCAGGCTTTCGGTCAAGGAGATTCAACAGCTTGCGAGCGAGAACGGAAAGCAAAAAAAGGTGAGCGACGGCGGCGGACTATATGTTTTCATTCTGCCCTCAGGCGTGAAAACTTGGTACGTGCTCTATTCATTCGGTGGCAAGCAAAGAAAGCTGAGGCTAGGCAACTTTCCTGCAATGGGCTTGCAAGAAGCGCGACAAGCTGCGGTTGACGTGCGGCGCATTGTCGATCAAGGCAAAGATCCTGCGGCCGAGCGCCAAGCTCAAAAGGAGGCACATGCTGAGCAAGAGGCACGCGGTCAACGTACATTTGATGCTCTGATTAACGAATGGTTTGCAACGAAATTTATAGATAAACGCGAGAGCACACGATCGAAGTTTCAACAATTAAGATATAAGCATTTCGCGCCACTTCTAGAGAAAAAGTTGACTGACATTACACAGGAAGACTTGCTTAACATATTGCATAACGCTGAAAAAACAGTTGGCAGCGTAGTCATTAGAAGCATGGCATCTAGATTACATGCTTTATTTGAGTTTGCAATTGCGTCCAAATATCTTGAGGACAACCCTGCAGAAAATTTGTTTACTTTGTTGCCTGAGCGAAAATACAAAGTAAAGCATCAACCTGCACTTGAGAAAATTGAAGATTTGAAGATGTTATTAAATCGACTAGACCCAATTAACTTTTGCCTTGCTAATGACAACCCTTTAACCTATTGTGCATTAAACTTATTGATGTTACTCGGATGTCGAAAAATGGAGTTGTGCGGCGCCCGTTGGGAAGAAGTTGACCTAGAAAAAGGCATTTTCACAATTTTTGAAGATAGAATGAAAAGAGCGCGGCCACATAGAATTTACTTAAGCACGCAAGCAAAAAGATATTTTGAAATACTCTTGAGATATAAGCAAAACGATTTTGTATTTTATGGCGATGGGAAAGAAGGTCATTTAACGGGAAAAACAATTAATAGTACCCTTGAAAATTTTTGTGCAATTGACCCAAAGCAATGCGTGCCACATGGCTTTAGAGCAATTTTACAATCAGTTGCATTTAGTTTGGCGGCACCAAAAGAGCTGATTGATATGGGTTTGAGCCATAAAACGGGTAGCGATGTATGGCAAGCTTACCTGCGTGACCCAATTGTAGTAAAACGTATGACCCGATTTTGGCAATGGTGGGCTGATACTCTTGACGCAATCAAGGCAGGAAAAGAGCCTGAAAAGTGGTCTGAGTAATCTAATCGAATACTTTTTGGCATGGCATAAGGGATTCATTACAATTGTGCTTAATTTCGTAAATCTCTTGTGCTATGCTCTCACAACTTAATCATACGGAGTCCTTTATGGAAGATGTAACCATTAATCAAGGTTTTGGGCTTCAAGCAAAGTATGATGACCTTTTACTGGATAATTTTACCGTTAAAACTGCGTTAAGTTCTCTTGCAGATTGTTTTGATGACATGTTGAACACATATCTTGTGAAGTCTGAGCACTATGACAAGGTTGACGGATTAGTGCAAATTTTACACCGTATCATTAAAACTATACAGACAGAAGACCCAGCTAGATTAGAATTGTGTAAAAGTCTTACAAGTACTATGAAAAGTGATGTTTAGTTAAAGAGCGTGGCGGCCAAGACAAACGCAAATAACTTCTTTTCCCAAGCTAAAATTTGGGGAAGCAATGGTTCTTGATCAGAGTTTACTTTTAGATAATAGTCTTGATATACAACTAAAATTGAATTTTTTGGTAGAAACACTATATCAAATGGCGTATAATGAGCTTGAGTTTCTTGGGAATGAACATAGCGAGCTAGTAGACCGAATCCGCGGCCTTTCGTTATTTCTGCGTGGTGTGTCGCAAGAGTATGGCGACCTCTTAAAAAAACTTAATGAGCAGTAAGTAGGAGTTATGGAAAATCAAGACTTGAAGCTTAAAAATTTGTCAAAAGCTTATCTGACCCTACTAAGTTCGAATCAAGAGCTAAAAAGTCAAATGACTGTACTAGTAGAGGCCTTGCAAAGTCTGGCTGATAGAATTGTGCTTGAAAGTTATGAAGATCAATTATTATGCGGACTAATTGCGCTTTTTGACAAATTAAATGACTCCATAATCGTTGACCTGCCTATAGGCACACAGATAACTTGTGGAAAGTCTTAACGACATAATATAATACTTTAGCTTGGCGCCACAGGATTAGCTACCCTGCGGAAAAAGGGAAGTTTTTTCACCTTTACTTCCTGAGCCAAGCTTTTTTATAGCTAAATAAAGGTGGTAAAGGTGAGCTATGGGCCGCGATATAATTTTCAACTATATCGAGTTTGACGAATTACTAGGGCGTTGGCATTTATGCTTAGATCTAATAACCTTATGTATTAATTCAAGAAGACTGCAACCGTATAAAGTACAACTTGGCGATGACGATTACTGCTTTAGTCAAGCTATTGATTTAGGAGACAGTGAAGCTGAGATTATTGTTTTGACTGGCCAGGAAGATGAAAAAGAGCATCCTGTGGGCATTTTTCTAAAGGTTGACGACTCGCTCTATAATTGCAACGACATTTATTTTACATGCGCGGATGTGACTATCATTGAAAAAGAAGTGCCAGACTACAATCCTGATCTTGACCAATTGGATCCGCGGGACGCTGTGATTAGAGAGTTAAGAGCAAGAAACAATGCTCTTGAGGCGCAGCTAGAGGAACTGCAAAGTACGCATGATGCTAGAATAGCGATTAATATTTTGGAATGGGCAAACACTGAGCTTAATTTGACAAATGAGCTTCAGGTTGCGCAAGCAAGGATTGCTGAGCTTACCTTGGAAAATGAAACTTTGCAAAATGAAATAGACGCTCTGAAGAAAAAACTTGAAGCGGAATCAAGCAAGGGAATATCTCGTCAAAAATATACAAACCTATTGCGAATTATAAAAACTTTTGTAATTGCTGAAGATGTGGCGGATGTACAAGCTGAGTTCAAGCTGTTTGGTGACAAGGAACAATTGAAATTGAGGGCACAAAAACTTGGCTATAAGGGCAAAATTAAGAAGTATTTTGAGACTAGGAATGCGATTTTTACATTTATGAATACTGATCGATTAGTAGAAGTGTATTTTCCTGAAATTATGAGCGTGGACCTTAAGCGAACAGACATCTAGAGTCTGAAGGCGCAACCAACACATGGGGGCGCCTTTTTTTTGGCCTTGTGCTAAGGGAAAAGTGCGCAGGCCTAGAATTGACGCGGGTTTGCCGCTTTTGAGGGAAAAAGTGCTTTTCCCCTGTCCACAGCTAACTTTTCCCCTAAGCCCGATTTATGCAGACTTTCCTGTCTGAGGGAAAAGTGCTTGTGTCGAAAAAAATTTTTTGAAAAAGCTATTGCTTTTCCCCTACGGATTTCTAATACTAAAAAGGTAAACCAAATTAATTTGGAGGGACTAATGGGGAATAAAGAGTTGAAACAAATGCGCAAGGATGCTGCGGCGGAAAGTTCACCTTTCTACACAACAGCCGAAGTTTTGGCCTATTTGAAAGTTTCCATGAGTGTTCTCTATCGTTTGATGGATAAAGGCATCCTCAAGCGTCCTCAAAAGTTTTGTCGTAAAAATACTTGGAGCAAATCATACATCCACGATTTTGCGCAGAGGATATTGCAAGGCAAAATCTCCTAGTAGGGCAGTTTTACCACGCAGCAAGGCCTTAACCACAGGCCTTGCTATAGTGCTCAAGCGATACTTTAACTTTTTCAAATGGTAGTTGATGTGCGCAAATAAAAAAAGCCGTCGAAGTGGGCAAGACTTTGACGGCTGGCAAGATGCAAGAGTATTAAGCACGCGTTTTTACAAGAGCCTCAATGTAAAATGCCGCGCATTTAATTTTATATAGCATCGATTTTGCCAGAAGTCAAGCACAAAATGGTTAGATAAGCGATTTTAGGTTAAATATTATGAGTTTAGAAGCTGCACTCTATATAATGAGTCTTACGGGTATAAGTACGACATTGAAACATCTGCTAACCTGCATTGCCGTGCGCGAGAACCCCTCTACTGGATATGCTTTTCCAAGTTTGAAGTTGCTTGAGACCGACACAGGCTATAATCGGTCGACAATTACACGCAACTTAAAAGAGGCAGTTGACCTAGGTTTGCTGTCTATTGAGCGAACACAGAGCAAAGTTGGGGAGCATGTTTCAAACCACTATCGCATACTGAGAACTAGTTGCGCAGAGCAGCTAGACAAGGCCAGGTGCACAGAGCAGCTAGCTGCACTGTGCAACCACACTAGGTGCACCGAGCACCTAGATCTAGGTGCTCGGTGCAACCTTAAAGAAATATTTAAAGAAAAAAGAAAGAAACACTCCCCCCAACCCCCACAGGGGGAGCGCGGTGCTTTTCAAGCTTCCCTGCTTGGTGACCAAGGCAAGGGAGCTGATACATCACAAGCTCAAGGCCAAGAGCAGAAAGAAGATTCAGGAAACAATGCTGATGAAAATGCTGGTGGCAGTGGGCAAAAAGAACAGCCTACCAAAAAGGAGAGATCAACCACTGGTCAGCACGAAACGGTGCAGCAATCGATGGTGCCTGGAATGGGCCCTACGGTCGAACGTGCGCCTTTAGATGAAAACGCGCCTGATGATCCTGAGACTTCACATGTGAAAATATTGTTTTTCTTACACGTACTTTGGTTTGAACTGCAACGCATTGACGCAGACTTCGAGAGATTTTGGAAAGCATATCCGCGCAAGATAGATAAGAAAAAAGCCCGTGCATCATTTGAAAAAGCTAATCAAGATGTCTCATACCCTGGCATTACTAGGCTGTTGGAAATTATTGAGAAGCTTAAGGCCACCCCACAATGGCAAAAAGACAATGGTCAATTTATTCCTTACCCTACAACTTGGCTTAACGGCGCACGATGGCAGGATATTGAAGACCTGGAACAACCTGAGGATTTAAGTGGCGAAGACCCTTACCTGAACACCAAATTGTTTTTTGAGAAATTACATCCTGAGCACAAAGAAGTCTGGGATGAAATGTTTGCCCACCCTGATTTGTTTACTGATGAAATGAGAGAAACCTTTTGTGAAGACATGCGCAAACTCGGCGCTAAATGGTGCTAATTTTACGGTAGTAAATTTTAAAGAAATGCTTAAACCCTGAGGCAAGGCAAGGCGTGGCATAGATAGGTTGGCGGGGGGGGGCATATGTTTCTCTCCCCTTAATTTTTATATTGGGAGCAAGCAATGGAAACTAAAGCACACAACTTAAACTGGTACTTTAAAGGTAATGAGATCCGAAACTTGGATCACTTGATTGAAGTTGCAAAAGAAACGGATGCAACTTTGGCGGAAAAGATCAATACTAAATTTGATCTTTTCGGATTCATTTATAAGCTTGAGCTTTTAAATCAAGATAGCGAACACAAGCTTTACATTGGCAAAAAGTTCTTTTGGGAGGAAAGAAATATTGCTGCAAAGAAAAACGGATTGCCAAGAGAAGGTCACATTAGCTTTTTCAATAGAATTGTGAACCACAAACGCGCTAGATACGAGAAAATAAAAGCTGAATCCAATTGGCAATGCTATGAGAGTAGCAGTGACATTGTTAAAAATATGTCGATACTACAAAAAGAGATTATTGCTCTGGCACTCAACCCATATCAATTGACGTACCTTGAGGCAAAAAGCCTATTCGTTCACAATGTACTTGAAGACTTTCAATATTTGAATGCAAATATTTTGGGCAAATTTTTCCGATGTAAAAGATTAATTTAAACAATGAGACAAGACCGCTACCTTTTATGGGCGGCCTTTTTGTTTTTAAAAGAATCTCAGGCCTGCTGAATCTTGGATTAATTGCAGGCCTCCAAGGCTGAATCTCAGGCCTGCTGAATCTTGGATTAATTGCAGGCCTCCAAGGCTGAATCTCAGGCCTGCTGAATCTTGGATTAATTGCAGGCC
>JAFSZE010000031.1 GCA_017455745.1 Desulfovibrionaceae bacterium
ACTCAGACCCCGGCTCAAGCTAAACTTGGTCTCTATCCCAAGTGGTCATGGTGCTGGCCTGTGAACCGTCGCGTGCTCTACAACCGTGCCTCCGTTGACGTTAACGGTAAGCCTTGGAATCCCAAACTCCCGGTCATTGAATGGGATGGCACCAAGTGGAAAGAAGGCATGGATGTCATTGACGGTGGTGGAGGCCCCTTAGCCGATGCCAAGTCAGGACGTCTCCCATTTATCATGTGCGCTGACGGTTACGGCCATCTCTATGGACCAGGTCGCGCTGACGGTCCATTCCCAGAACACTATGAACCTGTGGAAACACCGTTAAAGAGCCATCCGTTCTCCAAGCAACTCAGCAGCCCCGTCTACCTAACCTACAACTCCGATTTGGATAAGCTGGCTGCTCCTGGTGATCCTAAATATCCAATTATTCTCACCACCTATAGTATGACCGAGCATTGGTGTGGTGGTGGTGAAACCAGAAACACCCCCAATCTCCTTGAGGCCGAACCACAGCTTTATGTGGAAATGAGTCAAGAATTAGCCGCTATCAAGGGCATCAAAAACGGCGATGGTGTCATCATTGAAAGTATTCGTGGCAAGGTGGAAGCCATTGCCATGGTGACGATTCGCTTGAAACCCTTCAAGATCATGGGACGCACGGTGCATTTGATCGGTATGCCGTTTGCCTATGGCTGGCTAACGCCTAAGTGTGGTGACTCAACCAATCGACTGACAACCGGTGTCTATGACCCCAATACTACTATTCAGGAAGATAAAGCCTGCATGGTTGATATTCGTAAAGTCGATAAGCTGACGGAAATTGCCTAAATTTTTGGACTGGGCGCACTAATTATCTAGTGCGCCCACCCAAGGAGATCACTCATGCCCAAATCCTTTTTGATTGATACCACCCGCTGCACAGCATGCCGCGGCTGTCAAATGGCTTGCAAAGACTGGCACAATCTGCCAGCCATAGAGACCAAACAGACAGGCACCCATCAAAATCCGCCGGATCTCAATCCCTGCAACTACAAACTGGTCCGCTTTCACGAACATAAAGATGAAAACGGTCGGGTTGTCTGGAATTTCTTCCCGGATCAGTGCCGTCACTGCATCTATCCTGTCTGCAAAGACGTGGCTGATATGGCCGTGCCTGGAGCTATCATCCAAGATAAAGAAACCGGCGCTGTGCTTTGTACTGAAAAGAGTGCTGAACTTTCCTATGAGGATGCTCAAGCAGTCATTGAGGCATGTCCATACAACATCCCCCGCCTTGACAAAAAGACTTTGCTTTTAACTAAGTGTGATATGTGCTTTGATCGTGTCTCCAACGGCATGCAGCCCATGTGCGTAAAGTCATGCCCAACCGGTACCATGCTCTTTGGTGATCGGGATGAGATTTTGGCTGAAGCCAAGAAACGCTTGGCAATCATCAAAAAGACCCACCCCAAAGCTTATCTAGCAGATCCTCGCGACGTAAATGTGATCTTTCTTTTGGCCGAAGAAAAAGAGCACTATTACGAATATGCCTCATTTATGTAAAAATGGTTTACGCTTCTGTTCCTTTTTGGAACAGAAGCGTGTTGCCAAGACCTGTTTAGAAAATTGCTACTGCTAAAAATGACAGAGTTCATCTTTTTAGATGATCGCCCTTCTCTAACAGTTGCCACCAACAATGCAGATAGTGATATGCAAGGGTAAGCAAAATCTTGATTCCGAAAAATCGTAATGGACTTTTGATAAGTCCCAAGAGAATAACGCTCTATTAGCAAACTTCTCTCTTATCCCACAATTTTACTTGTGGGAGTGTCAATAAAGAGTAGCTGGAAACATTTCATGCAACAGTCAAGCCAAACCGCCGAACAAACATTCACCGATATCATGCTCTGGCGCCCAGCCTTGAAAAATTTTTTGACCGTCTTTTCGCCCTTGTTTATGGCAATGGATAAGCTTTCCAATGAGATGGTCACAAATTTTGATCTATTCGCCTTACCCGCCTGTCAGCCAGAACGTATGCAAAATGGGATTTCCATCCTAGCTGATTTTAATTTTCCCGATTTGGCCCAACCTCTAGCCCACATCTCTGCCCAATTATCCGGCCAACTGCAAGCCTTGCCTAATCTGCAAGGCAATGTGGATCCCTACCAAAAATACTTTGCTCAAGTCCATTTGAGTGAACAAGCTATTCTTTGGCGCTCAATAGTCACCAATGATGCCAATATCCTGCAAGAATTGGCCGAAAAGTTGAACTTGGATGCAGCGATACTCCATTTTTTGGCCAAATTTTTCTTTTCAGTTCTGCTTAAGGCACTTGTGACCAAAACTTACGGGGCATCCGATATTAGTAAAGAATGGCCATGGGATACAAACAATGTTTGGCAACAGGGGTACTGTCCTGTTTGTGGTGCCTATCCGACTATCGGTTGGTTGGATAAACCAACCATTGATGAACGCAATACCTATCTTCTTGAAGGCGGTGGTCGAAAACATCTGCATTGTGGCCTCTGTGGTGCCAATTGGCGTTTTTTGCGTTTATCATGCCCTAACTGTGGCATTAACGAAAGCAAAGAATTGGAAATGTTGACCTGTACGGATAACACTCATGGCGAAAGTTTAGATCACTGTTCAAAATGCAACAGCTACTATCCTCTTGTCGATCTCCGTGAACGTATCAATATTCCACATCTCGATGCGCAGGCCTTGGGTATGTTACATTTAGATTTGATCGCTCATGAAAAGGGCTTAATGCCATTGCGCTTATCTTTTTGGAATTCATTCAATTAGAAAATATACTTTAATGTTTGTAAAAAACTTCCTTGAGCACCATATTTTTGATCAAGGTAGAGCAAAGGAGTATTCCATGAAATATGTGTGGATGTTTGTGCTCGGTTTAACTTTTCTTTTTGCTACTAACGCCCAAGCGTTAGATATTAAACAAATGAAAGAAAAAATGAACCAGCCCATAACACTGAAAGCTGATAAATCAAGTCGTATGGATGTTGTTTTTAACCACTCATCCCATCGCGGAATCAACTGCTTTACCTGCCACCACAAAAAACTTAATGACAAGGATCGTTATGTTTCCTGTTCATCCTGTCATAAGCCTCTTGGCAAATCCAAAGACCCCATGAGCAAATTTGTGGCTTTCCACGACAAAAAATCTAGCCATTCCTGTTATGCCTGTCATACAAATTTGATCAAAGAGAACCCACAACGTTTTGGCAAGATCTTTCGCAACTGTCGTCCATGTCATATGCCAAAGCAAAAAGCAGCATCTATGTAGTCAAAAATTTTCTTGGGTTGATGAATCTAATTTTAGATCAATATTTAGAAGGGAGAAAGCTAATCTTTCTCCCTTCTTCTTTGGATAGTAGTTATTAATATCTTCTAGTTTTAACCGATTAAAAAAACTTGATTAAGAAGACCTATTGCATTTCTATCCAATTTTTAGAACACAGATATATGTCCATCTCCGTCTATTCTTATGCCCCAATGCTTATTTGTTCCAAAATCACGCCAAAACTAATAAGATAAGGAATTTGGTATGTATCAATGTAAACATAAAACAAGGCATCTAAGAACAAAAACGATCTTTTTTCTGCTCCTAAGTTGTTTAGTCCTAATTATATCTGGTTGTCTTAGAGGTGAACAACGTGGTGTATCCGGCCAAAACTACATTTCAACCGCAAGACCGCCTCTGGAAATTTCAGCCCCATCCTTACAATTGCTTGGCTCTAGCCCCGCCAATATAAAATTACCCGGTATGGGCATGATCGGAGGTGTGCCGCTACGAACCCATATAACCTACTACGGTTCAAAAGATGGACCAAAACTTTTGATTGCCCATGCTGAACTTCCTTCAGGCTGGATCTGGGATGCTAATCCCTGGCAGAGCTTTTCGGTCAACAAAATCGAAGAAGGTATTGGTGGGATAAATTTTGCTGCTCAAACATTCCTAACCATTCCTTATAAAAATCCCCTAGCAACAGATGCAGAAAGTCAAATGGCCAAAGAGCAAAAGACCAATGATCGCTGGATTGTACGCAACTTCAGCCGACGCTTCAATAATGACCGCCATAAAATCATCATCGAGTATCGAGAAAAATTATCCAGTGATATTGATAATTTAAACGCTATGCCCTATGGATCTGCCAATCTCTTGTCTGAATTCGAAAACCGTGCTAGAAAAGCCTTTACGATTACAGCTCCAACTTTAAATGATGCCAAGTTACAACAAATCCCCTTACCAGACATTCGACTCCGTTATCTTGATGAACATTTCTTTGGTTCAGCCACACCTATCAATACTTGGCCCTATCGTTAAAAAATATCTAGCGACTTTATCTATTTTTAACCATAGTCAACAAAACAAAAATAATTCTCACTAATACCCACGGGCAAGCCCGTGGGGTTGCGGAGAAATCCGTGACCCTGAGTGAGTAGCCTAAGTTCTCTAAATTTTTTAGGAACTACGTTACGAGAGAATATATAGTTACCTACGGATGTAGTACCAAGTC
>JAFSZE010000032.1 GCA_017455745.1 Desulfovibrionaceae bacterium
CAAGATGAATTGGCTAGCAAGAAAGAGCTTGAAGAGAATGTAGCCGAGATCAAAGAGCAGGTGAATGATCTCTTACCAAGGCTTGAAGGCTTAGAGACAAATCTCACACCCATACGCAATGATATAGCCCAAATAAAAGAGACCATCCAAAATCAAGAAACAACCCTGGCCTCAAATCTTGAGGAAGCCTTGGGCCGCCTTCCGCAGGCCGAGACACTGGTGTCCAAAGATGAGCTCATTACCAGTTTGGCTGAACTTCAAGCTGAACTAGCCAAAGTCAAAGCTGATCTCTATGCAACCATCGCTAAACCAGGTCCGACCAACGAATCTATTGCGGTGCAAATTGAGCCCTTGAAAGAGGCTCTAAATACGGTTCAAGGCAATCTAGCTGATTTAACCCAAGATTTGAGTGGCCTAAAAACTACGGTTGACGCTAACAGCAAAAATTTGGCTGACTGCGTTTTGCAGGAAAATTTAGCTACCTATTTGGCTGATGTGAAAGCCGATCTCTTGGTTGAGCTTGACTCAAAGACCAGTGCCACTCAAAACGACTTTTTGGGTCATGTAACCACACTTGAAACAAGCTTATCCACTCTTGAGACCAATTTGGCCGCCCTCCAAGAGCAACTAGGCCAAGATTTAGGACAAATCAAAACCCAATTGGCTGCCCAGACAAGTTTCGCCTTAAAAGACGAATTGGCTGAAAAATTCACATCCATAACAGAACATCTGGAAAAAACAGAGTCAGAACTAGCCCAAAAAGCCACGCTGCAAAATCTAAGCGAGCTCGATGCTAAGCTTGCAGCGTTAAATGGCATCTTGGAAAACTTCAAAGAAGAGCAGAGCAAAAATTCTTGGATTGACGTGGAAGAGTTGAGCCAGAAACTTAATCCCTTGACATCCGCAACTGAAAATATCAATCAACAATTGCAAGCCTGCCAAAACGATTTAAATGCTTCCAAAGAAGCTTTTAAAGAAACCTTGGCTGCACAGGAGGAGGCTAGGCAAAATTTAGAGGCCAAGATTGAACCTTTAAATCAGGCTGCAGTAGATTTAGAACAAAATTTTAAGAACCTAAATCAAGAATTGGAACAAACCAAGGCAACGTTAGCTTCACAAGCCAATTTAAACCAAGATCTTGTGCGTAAGCTTAGCCAAAAAGTCGAGGAGTCTGATCCTACCACTATCAAAGCAGACGTGGCTAAACTGCAAACATCCCTGGCGGCAGTTGAAGAAAATTTAGGATCTGTAATCCATGATCTAAATCAAAATAAAACGGCCACCGAGACCAAATTGGCCGAACAGATGCAGGAAATTAAGACCCTAGCTGCCCAAACAGCCGAACATACTGCTACAACCCAAGCCACAACCGACGATTTAGACTTAAAACTAACTCCGCTCAATCACGCAGTTGAAAATGTGGCTTCGGATCTTCTGGCCCTTAAAGAAAATCTCGCCAACCAAGATAAGACTCAAACATCTAAGATCCAGAGCCAAATTGAGTCGCTAGATCAAGCTCATAAGGCCACTCAGAGCCAAATAGCCGATCTAAAAACTTATGCTGAAAACTTAAGCCAAAATTTCAAGGCTCAAAGTTCTACCAACCTGGAAAACGATGATCTTCAAGCCTTAAAAGATAAGATCAAATCTTTAGATAGCATCCAACAAAGCAATCAAAAGCAGATGGATGCCCTCACCTTCCAGATTGAAAAGCTGATCAAAAATATCAACGCTGTTTTGACCAATGAATCAGGTCAAGTGGCTGTCAATAACAAGATTGCCCAGCTAGAAAACCGTCTAGCCCAACTTGAGCCGCAAATTACAGCCCATATTGACCGCGCTGCGGCTAGCTCGGCTGCCCGTATCTTGCGAGAAGAACTTGGCGCCATTCTAGGTGGCAGAAATTAATAAAAAAAACAAAAGGGCGGGGGCCAAACTTCCGTTCTTTACCCGTCCAAACGCAACACCCGGGTGGGTCAGCGCCATTCCCTACGGACGGGCTTTAACTTTTGGGCAAGATTCTGCCAAGGAATATCATGGATAAGGACCAGAAAGAGTCACTCCAGGTGGCTAAAGAGATTACAGCCAAATTCATCGAGACCAGGACCATCTCGCCAGCCAATTTCGCCGAGATCTTTCCCATGATCTATAAAGTCGTCTTGGCAACCATTGCCGATCAAAGTCTACCCAAAGAGGAGCATTGTGAGTAGCGGGCAGAAATCAGCGCACGATCAAGCTGTGCAGGGAATGTTTGGCGGCATAGCCAAATTCTATGACTTTCTCAATCACCTCTTAAGCTTCGGGGTCGATTATTATTGGCGCAGCGAGCTAGCCAAAACCATTCCCCAAGAAGCTCGCCTTGTCCTTGATCTAGCTTCTGGTACCTTGGATGTGCCCCTAGCCATAAGACGCAAGAATCCGCATATCTTGGTCCCAGCACTAGATTTCTGCCATCCGATGCTAAAACTAGGGCTACCTAAGCTTAAAGGCGACAACCAAAAGCTAATTTTGCCCGCAGTAGCTGATGCTAAACATTTGCCCTTAAAAGACAACAGCATTGATTGCCTAACTATCGCCTTTGGCATTCGCAACATCATCCCTAGATCAGAATCTTTTGCTGAGATGCTTAGGGTTTTAAAGCCAGGCGGCAAAGCCTGTATTTTGGAATTTGGCTCAGGCCAAGAGCTCATTTGGTTTGGCCTCTACAACTTCTACTTACACCACATCCTACCCATTATCGGCAAAGCACTAGCCAAAGACAAAGCTGCTTATACTTATCTCTCAAAAACCATCACAGCCTTCCCTCCAGCCCAAGAGTTCGAAGCTGAAATGCAGGCTGCTGGTTTTGTCAATACAAGCTATCGCAAACTAACTTCAGGTATCACCTGCTTACATATTGGCCACAAAGCCTAGTTTAGGCGCATAGATCCAAAAATAGCATTATGTAGCATCTACCACTTGTCCTACCTGCCTAAACCAGAAATTTTGCTTAAAATTTTTTCTCAAGACCATTAGGGCCACAAGTATACTTGCGTTAAAAACTTACCAACCAGATCGTCGCAAGCCCAATGGCCATACCAATTAAGCCAAAATTTCGCACCTCCCGATCATTCATTTCCAACATTTTGCTCATCATACTACGCATACCATTGGGAAAAGCAAACCAAAATAGCCCTTCCAAAACGAACGCCAGCCCTAAGGCCCGAACAAATAGATTTAGATCAAAATTCATAGCTAAATTTAACCCCGATGTTTTATCTAATTTTAAAGATTGTAAACTAGAATTATCTAATATGCAACTGGTCGTAAAGAGTTATTTAAATTGCCAGGAGACTTTACCATCTTTTGTCTTGGCTTAAAATACTTCATATGATGTTACGACAAGCTACCAAAAGATACTCTATGTTTTAAATCCAGATATTGTCAGCAAATTATCAGTAAGTAAGTTCTAAATTATCGATAAATCAATCGCTACTAATTTTCTTTTTAGAGATATAGTCATAAAAAAACGTATTCATAAATTAATATATTCATAAAAAGTTATATCTATGGATTGATGATAAAAATTTTCCTCTGCTCCTAAAACTATTTTTACTTATAGATACACACATAAACCAAACCTAAACACAAACACAAACATAAATATAAATATAAACCTAAAACTACTTTTCTACTATCTTGGAGCAATTGATATCTAGCGGCATAAATATTAAATCTTGTCCTAGTAACCTGTTCCAAACCATATGGGAAAATGTACTTGATCTAAAATTTAGCTATGACTATCTTACTTTGCGTGCCAACTCCAGAAGAGATGTTTGCTTTAATCCCGCAAACCCGTGAGCTTAATCAAGATAGAATTACCGATCAAATGTTCTTTAATCTTCCGGAACGCTTCAAATCTAAAGTTAGCCTCCATGTCTTGGTCACAGGCGTTGGTCCCATCAACGCGGCCCTAACCATAGGGCAAGCTTTGCAGAAGCTTTTTGACACGCACACAGATCTGACCCATGTTTTAATTGCTGGCCTAGCAGGAGCCCATAACCTTGAGACCCACCCTCTAGGCTCTTTTTGCTTGGTCACTGAAGAGATTTGGCCAGAATATGGCTTACATGATGGCCATGAAGTGGTCGCCAATGCCTTCAAATGGCCCCAATGGGCCCAAAGCCCCCAGGGTCCCATCTATGATCGTCTAAAACTTGACGATCTAAGCGCTTTTAATCTTAAGCCCCATGTTTTGGAACAATTCCCGCCGGTTTCATCTTTAACAGTCGCTGGCGTTACGGCAAGCTTTATGCGGGTGCAAAATATGTGGGATCGTTATCACGCTCCTCTAGAAAACATGGAAGGCTTTGCCATTGCCTACGGCTGTTTGCGACAAAAAATACCTTGCACTGAAATTCGCTGTATTTCCAACAAGATCGGCCCTAGACAGAGCCATGAGAAAGACTTTGACTTGGCCTATGAACGCTTAGGCACACTTTTACCCACTCTCAACTTATTTTGATGATTTGACCCCTATGGCCTCATTACTTTTAAAAAGCACCTTGGCGTTAGAGCTTCCTAAGATCAATAAGGCTTTAACGCAGGCTCATGCACTCCTGCCAGATCCCGTCAAACCGGTGGCTGAGCATATCTTTAAGGCTGGGGGCAAACGTTTGCGGCCCTTCCTAACTGTGCTTACCGGCAGACTTTTAGGCTATGACCAAGATGCCATCTACCGCCTAGCCATTACGCTTGAAATGCTCCACGCGGCCACACTCCTCCATGATGATGTGATTGATGACGCGCCCTTGCGTCGTGGCCAACCAGCTGCGCACACCAAATTTTCGCTTACTGAAACCATTTTGGCCGGTGATGCCCTTTTGGCCATGGGTAACGCCATTGTGGCGGAGTTTAATGATCCCATGCTCTCAAGCTCTTTCTCAAAAGCCACTAGCGACACGTGTGCTGGCGAAATCAACGAAATCAGACATCAGCACGATCCCAATGTATCTGAGGCCACCTATTTCCAAATCATTTTGGGCAAAACAGCCCGCTTAATCAGTTGTGCCTGCGAAATGGGCGCTATACTTGCCCATGCATCCAAGGACCAAATTTCTGCAAGTTTAGCCTTTGGCGAAAATATAGGCATAGCCTTTCAATTGGTCGATGATGCCCTGGACTTTGAGAGCGAAAAGATAACCGGCAAGCCCACAGCAGGCGATTTGCGCGAAGGCAAAATGACCTTGCCTGTCCGCTATTATCTTGAGACCCTGGATAATAAGGCTAAAGAAGACTTTCTTGAGCAGTTTAAGAGAGGCTCTTTCACGCCTGATGCCTGCCAAGAGATTGCCGCTAAAATCAAAGACCTGGCACTAGATCAAAAAACGCGCACCTGCGCCAATATGTACCTTGCCAAAGCCATCGACGCCCTAAACACCCTACCCGATCGCCAAGAAAAAAAATTGCTTTTGGCCATGACCGACTATGTCAGAGACAGAAAAAAGTGAGGCTGATATGCTTTATCGAATCGTTACCGGCATCAAGCCAGAGCATGCTGATACAATTGGCGCCAAAATTTGTCGGCAAATGGGCAAAGCTTTGGGCCTAAAAACATCTGCCGTTAATGTCTACAAAGTCTTCACCATTGATGGCTTAAGCCAAGAACAGTGCCAACGTTTGCTTGATGAAGCGGTCTTGTTTGATCCCATCTTGCAGGTGGCCCAATTGGGTGAACTTAATAACTCGAGCCCTGACTGGGTCATTGAAGTGGGTTTTCGACCTGGCGTAACCGACAATGAAGCCCGCACTGCCCGTGAAGCAGCAGCCTTGGCGCTAAATATCGACCGCCATGATCTGGCTATCTACACATCGACCCAATACCGCCTAATCCAGGATCCGAATCGGCCTTTGACCCAAGAGGCCATAGACGATCTGGCTAAAAATTTTCTCTGCAATCCCTTGATCCAGCGCTATAGGATCAAAAATGCCGCTGACTGGCAAAAAGAACCTGGTTTTCCGCCGCAAGCAGCTAAGGTTAGCGGAGCGGCCCAAAATGAGGTCACAACCATTGCCTTAAGCCAGATGGATGATGCCAAGCTTACCAAAATTAGCCGTGAAAACACCTGGGCGCTCAATTTAGAAGAGATGCAAAAGATCAGGGCCACTTTTAATTCTGACCCTGAAGCTAGCAGGAGAAAAGAGCTCGGTTTACCTGCCGATCCCACAGATGTGGAAATGGAAGTCTTGGCCCAAACCTGGTCCGAACACTGCAAGCATAAAATTTTTGCAGCCCAAATTGCCTACAAAGATCAAGAAACAAATCAAAATAGAACCTATAACGACCTCTATAAAAGCTGCATCCGCGACACAACAGCGACCATTAGACATAACTTAGGTGGACGCGATTACTGCAAATCGGTCTTTAGCGACAATGCCGGTGTCATTGCCTTTATCAATGGCTATGACGCTTGCATCAAGGTGGAAACCCACAATAGTCCCTCGGCCCTTGACCCTTATGGTGGCGCTTTGACAGGCATTGTGGGCGTCAATCGCGATCCCATGGGTACGGGCATGGGTGCTGAGCTTGTCTGCAATTTGGATGTTTTCTGCTTTGCCTCGCCCTTCTATGATCAGCCTATGCCACCGCGCCTTTTACATCCAAGACGCGTCTTGGAAGGTGTGCGTGAAGGCGTCGAACATGGCGGCAACAAATCAGGCA
The DNA here is from genome assembly GCA_017455745.1 of Desulfovibrionaceae bacterium. Taxonomy (GTDB): domain Bacteria; phylum Desulfobacterota; class Desulfovibrionia; order Desulfovibrionales; family Desulfovibrionaceae; genus Desulfovibrio. Next base: position 6,701 of record JAFSZE010000032.1, read on the forward strand.
TCCCCACAGTCAATGGCTCACTCATCTTTGATGAACGCTATCTGGGCAAACCTCTTGTTTACTGTGGAACAGTTGGCATCTTACCAGCCGAAATCAATGGCCATCCTGGCTACAAAAAAAAGGCCCAGTGCGGCGATATGATCGTTATGGTGGGCGGTCGCATCGGTAAAGATGGCATCCACGGCGCCACCTTCTCTTCTGAAGAGCTCCATGAAGGCTCGCCCGCCACAGCCGTCCAGATCGGGGATCCCATCACCCAACGTAAGATGTATGACTTTATCCTTAGGGCCCGCGATGCCGATCTCTACACGGCCATTACCGACAATGGTGCCGGAGGTCTTTCCTCGTCTGTGGGCGAAATGGCTGAAGATACCAATGGTGCTAAGCTCGATTTAACCAAAGCGCCCCTAAAATATGACGGCCTAAAACCTTGGGAAATTCTTCTCTCAGAAGCCCAAGAGCGCATGACTTTGGCTGTACCCAAAGCCAAATTGGATGATTTTTTGGCTCTGGCCAAACATATGGATGTGGAAGCCACAGTTTTAGGTACCTACACCGATTCTGGGTATTTTGAGGTCTCCTACGCTGATAAAATTGTGGCCTCGCTGCCCATGGACTTTATGCACCATGGTGTGCCGCAGCTAAAATTGGAAGCTGTCTGGGAGAAACCCAAAACCAAGCAAGAGCGTCTCCTAGTCAATTCCGTATCTGAGGGCGATTTCCTCAAAAAAATGCTTGGCCGCTTAAACATCTGCTCCAAAGAATACATCATCCGCCAATATGATCATGAAGTGCGTGGTGGCAGTGCCATTAAACCCCTCTGCGGCCTACTAGCTGACGGCCCCACAGATGCTGGCGTCTTTAGACCCGTAGTTGAATCCGATGCTGGCTTGGTCTTAGCCCACGGTATTTGCCCCAAATATAGCGATTATGACACCTATTGGATGATGGCCAATGCCATCGATGAAGCCGTCCGTAATGCCGTGGCCGTTGGCGGCAATCCAGACGCTATGGCTGGTGTGGACAATTTCTGCTGGTGCGATCCGGTGGTCAGTAAAAATAACCCCGACGGTCGCTACAAATTGGCCCAATTGGTCCGAGCCTGCCTAGCTCTACGCCATTTTTCACTAGCCTATGATTTGCCCTGCATCTCGGGCAAAGATTCCATGAAAAATGACTATACCAATGGTGATAAGCGCATCTCAATTCCGCCAACGGTACTCTTCACAGTACTTGGCGTAATCCCTAGTGTCATCACAACCCAAACCTCCGATTTCAAACGGCCAGGTGATCACATCTTCCTTTTGGGTGGCACCTGGCGCGAGTTAGCTGGCAGCGAAGCAGCCAGTGAACTGAATATTTCCTGCGACCGTATTCCCATGGTTGATGCCACTAGCGCCAAAGCTCGCTATCGGGCCATCTATGCCTTGTTGCAACAGAGGGCGCTAAGTGCAGTCCATGACTGCTCTGATGGCGGTTTGGCTGTCGCTTTGGCTGAAATGTGCATCGGAGGTAGACTAGGCGCCAAGATTGATCTTTTGGCCGTACCTTGCCTTGAAGAGATGAACCGCAGTGAAGTCCTCTACTCTGAATCTGCTAGCCGCTTAATCGTTAGTGTGCGCCCAGAAATGGCCATTCTCTTGGAAACTTTGGGTATGTGGCAGATCTGCCGCCGCATTGGAACTGTAACTGATGATGGCTACTTAACAATCACAAGCGGACAGACTGAAATTTTACATGAACCTGTGGATGAATTAGCCAAGGCTTTTAAAGCTACACTCAACTGATATCTTCTAAACTGACTGACTTGCTTAATGGTCTTATTAATTGCTCTATCAATTAATTAATTCTCTGATTGATTGACTGATAGATTGATCGATTCATTGATCGGTTGATTGTTTCGGTTTAAAAACTGACATCTCTTTGACGTCATATTAAATATATATTAGCATCATCTTGATGTCATCTTGAAAACAGTTTGAAGCTAGCTTGCAAAGCAAAAAAAGAGGGAGCATAATCATTGCTGATTATTTTCTGCACGATTATGCTCCCATCTTTGATACAAAAAAAGCAATTTCTAATTATATTTATAGTTTTATTACATTGTTTTAATTCATACTTATGTATAAAAATAGTAAATCTAGTTAATAAATTAACCAGAGACTAAATTATTTAATCAACATCTACATCCAACTAAAAAATGATGGTCTCTCTTATTCTGCACAAGTAATGTATCAACGATCTGTTACTTATTACATTTTCCGCGTAATTTTGGAACAAATCAGCTAAATATATGCTAGACTAGCCGAATATACACATAGAGCCATGTTCCAAAAATGTTGTTGAAATGTAATAAGGTATTTTACTAAATGCTTAAGTTTTATTACTAACATTTATATTCTTATTTGAAAATTATCTTGAGTGACTTTATATTATGCTTCAGCAACCATATTGAATAAATGAACTAGCTGTCCACTATATACTAGGTTTTCCCAGAAATACTGGAACGAATCAACGAGATGTAATCTAACTAGATGGATACATACATATCGCTATATTCCAAAAATCCGATTCAATATAATCTAAAAAAATAATACATTTTTAAATTTTATACCCTCCTTACAAATTTGATGCACGCCATATTAGATATTCTTTAAGGAAAGCAAATGTACCGAACAATGCAGATGGAACAATTCAGCATAGCATATGTTAAGGCTGTTGCAGCGATAGCAGGATGTAATACCTATCGCTATGCTGTAGACGCTCACTAATACCCACGGGCAAGCCCGTGGGGTTGCGGAGAAATCCGTGACCCTGAGTGAGTAGCCTAAGTTCTCTAAATTTTTTAGGAACTACGTTACGAGAGAATATATAGTTACCTACGGATGTAGTACCATGTCTGTAGCTCTAAGGTCAGTGATTAAACAATTCTGAGGATTAGGAATAGTGTTGCTGATACAAAACCTCTCATTAACATTGGCGATGGTACACCAACCGCCCTTTATGGCGAGTAATTAAATCTTTCATAAG
>JAFSZE010000033.1 GCA_017455745.1 Desulfovibrionaceae bacterium
AAATGTTGTGTTTAATAAGGATGTTACATTGATCTGTGATTGCGGAGTTCACTACGTTGATCATCGCACACAGATATATTCAAAAAACAAAGTAGTTTTAACAACATATAAAAATATAGTATACCATACCAATTTTAAATATGAATATGGGCATAATAAAAATATATAATTTTCAACATAGACTCATGTATTTTGGTAATTATCCAAAATGGAAAATAAAATATGAACTTATAATAATTTAACTTATGCTTGAAAATTAAAACAATAGCATTGGATAAAATTTGTTCTATGTGTATTTAAGGATTGCCTGAAAAATGAATTTGATAATTTTATACTATGTATATAATTAATTTTAAATCAGATGGGTGTTGGCAAAATAAAATATCAATATATTGTATAAACATAAGTTAAAAAGACTATTGCGTGCCTATAAATAATGAAATATTGTCTTAAAGTTGTAAGCTGCTCTAAGAAATATGGTTTTGGCCAAGGTGCTTTAGGTCAAAGCGGGCAAAGTAAAATCAATGTTTGTTTGCAGTAATAATTTCGACTAAACCAAATCTTTGGTATGGCATTCTCTCAGATTGACTTTTTTCTTAAATCATTTATGCTCAAAATTTAGACAACGCCAACACTCGCGGCCACGGGCTGTAGAGCTTATTTTTTGGCCCTTCTTATTGGACTTGGAATCTAAAATTTTTATGCCTCATCCTGATTACCCACCTCATATAACCCCAGAGCTTTACCTTGACGGGGTATATTACGCTCGATTTGTCCAGAACGAATCCACCTGGTTGGTTGGTTCGACTGCTCCCTCTTACCGTGAGTCTTTGGTGCTTTTGGGGAGCGATCCAACTCAAGAATCTTTGGATCTTTTAACATCCAAGGGGATTTTTGCTCGGAGGCATGGCGAGCGATCCAAAATCGCTGTTTTGTGCGATGGTATGGGTGGAGTTTTTCCTGGCATGGGGCGTGAGCTTTATGATCAATTCCCACTGGCCCGTGAGGCTATGGATAAGATCCAATCTGTTTCTTCGTGGGATGTCTTAAGTTTGCTGGATGAGTCTGATCCTGAGGTCATAAATTCCACACGTTTTCAAATTCCCTATCTGTTTTTGCTGGAATATGCCCAGTGGAGCTATTTGGCCCAACTAGGCTTTAAACCCGACCTTATTTGTGGTCATAGCTTGGGAGAATTGATCGGGCTTTGTTTGGGTGGCATCTACAGCTATGATGTGGCTTGGCACATTTTAGATACCAGAGCTGATCATGTGGCAACGTTGGAAGCCAGAGCAGAGCAAGATTTTGGTATGTTGGCTGTCCATGCTGGGATCGAAACGGTCGAGGATGTTTTAGCCAAATGGTCTGAGGTTAGGGTAGCCAATTACAACACGCCCAAGCAATTTATTTTGAATGGTCCCAAGGAAGTATTGCAAGAAATTCGCAGTTTTTTACGCAAACAAAGAATTCCTGCAGTTTCTATTAGTGTCTCGCTTTTGTTCCACCATCCCTGGATGCGTATTTTGCGAGACCTGTCGCTGGTACGTTTAAACGGGCTACAAATGCAAAAAGCTAGCATTCCGGTACTTGGAGTGGCTAGTTTGGATCTTTATCCCGAAACCAAAGCTGAAATTTGTCAGACCATAGCCGATCTCGATGAAAATCCTGTACGGTTTAGCGCCTGTCTGCAGAAGATGTGGAATGAATACGGCGTTAGATCCTTTTTGGAGTTGGGGCCGCAGGACATTCTCTGTGGATTGGTTGCCGATAATCTGTCACAAGCGCACGTTTTAGCCTGTGGACGCAAGGGGCACGAAGCTGAAAGTTTGCGCCAATTGGCAGCGCGTCTCTATGCAGAAGGTTTTTTGGAGCAAAAGTGTCTTGAGCGTTGCCAGCAAAGTTTTGCTAGATCCCTTGAGCCAGAATTAGAGACAGAATTAGTTGATCAAGCATCGAAGGATAGTGAGGCTAAAATTGGAGATGTAAGCTTTGAACCAAAAGATTTAGGTGTGGCTGATCTCGCAGATCTGTATAACGCAAGCGCTGACGCCATTCAACCAATTTTGGAACTCCTCTCTAACCTTGCCTCGGTACCAATAGATAAGCTTAAACCTGAAACAGATTTACGCCACGACTTAAGATTACGTTCTAGTTCTTATCCTGTTTTGATTGCCAAGGCTGAACAATTATTTCAACATACGCCATCTTTTGAGGATTTGCTCAAAGTTGTCACCATCAGAGATTTGATCTCTGTGTTTCAGGGGCGAGAGTTAATAGCGCGAGTCTCGGAGCAGGGGCTGCCGCATTTACCAAGACTTGAGCCTCTGCAGAGTTTTGTGTGGACCAATTTTGGCCTTACCATGCAGGGATTTCGCCATCAACCGCGCTATGCTGAGCTTTTGTCTAATCTAGATGCTAAACTCGTGCTAGAGCTTGGGGCTCCAGATTTTAAATGTGCCGACAATGATCGGCCTTATTTTTTGGCCGATTTGCTTGCAAGCTTAAATCCTCTGGTGCAAAAGGTCATTTTGCCAGAAGAACTTGGCCATTTTAAAGATATTTTTTCTAAGGATGCCCAAGAAAAGCTAATTTTTGACGGTAAAGTTTTGCCCCCAAAGATATGCCCATTTTTGGGCCTAATCATTTGGGATGAAGGGGTAGAAGTAGCCAAGATCCTAGACGTACTTCGGGCTTTTGATAAGTCAAAAATAAAAGGTAATATCAAGCCAACCATTTTTGTCTTGCGTCTAAACAAAACCCTAGACGATGCCTTGGCCAATCTAAAATCAAATTTTGATTGGCAAATCTTGGCTTGCGAAGCTAAGAGTGCATTGCGGTTGGTTTTGGTTGAATATCCCAAGATAAGTTTACGCAGGCGCTTTTTGGAGCTAGGCGATCTAGTAGCCAAAGAGATTTTTGTGGGTGAAAATACCCATGCTCTCTGGCTGACAAAAAAACAATGGCTAGACCTTGAAAAAAAATATAAAATTTCTCCAACTTCGCCACAAAAAGATGTCTGTGGAGATGTCAATAGCTATGTCTGTGCTCACGGTTTTGCTTTTAGTGGCCAAATTCCTCATCTCACACCAAGCTGTGGACGTATTGCCAATACAACAAAAGGCTTTACACTTGTTCCAAGTCGTACCAAACCTGGCCAAATTTTAGCCAAACAATTTTTAGGCCAAGCCTTTTTTCCCAATTCCACCCAATTAAAGCAGCGCGATCTTGTTTTAACAGAATTTTTGGCCTTATTGTTAAAAGCAGCCCAGTCCCTTTGCCCTTGGCTTAAGGTGATTGGATTTTCAGACATTTTAGTGGCGAGAATGCCATCTATTCCGCAAGGTGCAACCCTTGAGTGCAAGGTTAAAGCTGAGGCCATTGCTTGGCTTGAGATCTATCAAACTTTGACACGTCAATGTCAAGGCTATGTAAGTGCGCATCTTATTGAGGCCAATGGCCGCGAGAGCCATGTCTCAACCGATCTTTTGCATGGCACAATTTTATTGGCCCAAACATTGATTTTGCAGCCAAGTTTGGGCGAATTTCCCGTAGATTTTAAGCCAAGTACAAATTTGCTTGCGGCATATACTGCGTTTGCAGCCCAAATGTCGCCTAGTCAATCACATATATTGTTTGTCATTAAAGCTATAGCTAGGTGCGACGAGTTTTGGCGAGTGGAAATTCGGCCTGATTTCGAGGGGTTAGAAGTTGCTTGGGGCAGCGAATCTGCATATAATTTCCTCTTAGAGTTAGGTGAGCGTGCAGCCGTATTTACGCTTTTTGCCATTATTTTGGGCGATATGTCGCCAAAAGATAGCGCGCCTGATTTTGAGGGATCTATAAAGAGCGATCTTTTTGCCCTAGCTGATTCGTGGCAAATTGGGCAGGTAGGATTTATTCTATTTGGCAATATAAAAGAAACAGATATATTAGTTATTGATTTTAAGCGTACTTGGAAAACAAAAAATATCGAACGCTTTGATCTCCATATCCATAATAATCATGGCGAGACGTTTTTGAAAATTTTTCATTTGGAATGGCAAAAGGTTTTGTGACTTCTATATATTCTAATAGCTATAGATTCTATTCTTTTTTCAACGTAATGCTGAAATAAATTATTTAGATGTACGCTATAGTAGATGGATATGCGCATAAATTTGTGTTTTAAAAATCTGTCAAAAATTTAATATATGCTAACTAATCTATTATAGCTTTATTCGATACCATAAGTGTCTCTTTTTGTATTTGTCATTCATATAGATGATCTTCGTTTTCGTATCGAATCAAATATTTATGCTATATGTTTTTCAAAAGTCAAAGTAAAATGTAGCATATATACTATCATATCTAAAATTTTTTCTTTATATTATATCACTTTAACGATTTTATGCTTGATTGCTATGTCTGTTCTAATTTTTTAGAGTTGGCATATGAGGCTTATCCATGTCTAAACTTCCCTCATTATCCATATTTCAAGCCTTAATGCTTGTGATATTAACATTTTTTTTGGGTGCCTGTGCTTCCCAAAAGGCGAGCATGAAATCGCCGGAGCTGCCAGCCAAACATTGGCTGGAGGCTGTGCCTGGAGTACCTGTTGAGAGCAAATCCAAGTTAGATACAGCGGTCAAAAATCTTTATGATCCTGTTAAAAAATTTACTTTCGAAGATAGTGTCTACTTAGCTATTCAACAGTCTCCCATGTTGGTTAATAGTGCCGTTAATTTGGAGATAAAGCGTTTAGCCATGACGGATTCCGCCTGGCGTTATCTGCCCGAGCCACATTTAACTCTAACTGTGACCAACAACTTAACACGTTATAATGAAGATACCCGTTATGTATCTGGAGACTATGGACGTACCAAGTTTGATGTTGGTTTTCGCTGTGATTTCCCCAATCCCTTTGGCACATATTTTGAGAATAAAATTCAAAATGCTTTAACCAATATGGCCATATCTACCCACCGCAAAGCTGTGGGCGAAACGGTTTATAATATAGCTAAGATCTATATGCGTTTGCAGGCTTTAAATGAAATTTTAGAGACCAAAAAGTCTGTGTTGCCGTTAGGTCAGCAAATGAAAAAATTCTGGCAGCAGGTGGAAGTAGTTGAGGGGCGCCAGGGAGTCCAGCTAAATTTGGCTGATCAGCATACGCGTGAACTTGAGCTGACTGTGGAAAAGACACAGATGGAAATGACCATGGAGAAGACTAGGCTCAAGATTATCTTAGGAGTTGAAGCTCATCATAGGCTAAATGTTGATGAGCACAGCGCCAATTATATTTTGACAACTTTTAATGGACATAACCTATTTTGGAATGATCGTTGGAGTGCCACCGAAGATGATTTGCTTTTGCGCGGCCAGGTCAAATTAGCTGACTATAATATTTTGGTGGCTTGGGCCCAGTATATGCCACAGATGAGTTTAGAGGTTAATAAGGTTCCTCCAGCCGGTCAGGCCCAGCCTACTGGAGGTCAAGAAGATACATTTTTGCATTTGAAGTTTGATTTCCCCTTAATTGATTGGGGACATAGATATCGTGGCGTGCAAACGGCGCGGATGCAAAAAGCGCAAGCTTTCCATGAGATGGCTCGCAAGAGAACTGAATATTCCAACCGTTGGCTGCAAGCTGAACAGGCTGTGGCCTTGGCCGAAAATAAACTTAAAATTGCTCAAACTCAGTTAACTACAGCTGAACTTCAATACAAAGAAGCAGAAATTTCTTTCCGCGAAGGTACTGAAGAATTGCCGGTGGTGACAAATCTTAAAGAACAGATGGGTAATGCCAAAATTAATTATATCGAAGCTGAATTGGAATATAAACTTGCCCAACTGCAGTGGATGTATTTAGCCAATCTTTTGCAGGAACGTTTCTTGGGTCTACCGCTTAAAAACTTGATGTAGGTGGGAGATGAATAAATTATTGCGTTTTGGTCTGCTATTTGCGCTGACCGTTGTTTTTGAATTTTTGACACTATCTACAACTACGTTGGCGGCAGAAACCATCTTAACAGGCAAGGTTTTGGCCACGGTCATGCGGGCCGAACCTATTCCGTTCCATGCCGTCGTGGATGAAATTTGTGTTAAGCCAGGCGATGCCGTTAAAAAAAATCAGCCTCTCTTGCGCTTTCATCTGCAAAGCGAGGCTGAACGGATTTTACAAAAAGAGATTACCCTTGGGGCTAACACTGAGGAATTACGTGGCCAGATTTTGGATTTAGAGCGTGAGCAGGGCCGTCTTGAAGCGTTATGCAACAAAAATCGCCAGTTAGTCGCTTCAGGTCTTGGCAGTCGCCAAGCTTTACGCCGCCAAGAAAATGAGCTCAAAGCTTTGGCTGAGCGGGCCAATCTTCTTCGAAAAACTATCAAAAAGGCTCAAGATTCTTTTGCTAACCGCTTACGCGAGCTTGAGCGTTACTATACAGTACCTTTAAGTGAAGGTGCGATGCTGCCAACAGGGTCTTTAATTTTGCCCTCTCCCCTCGATGGTTATGTGCTTTCGGTGCAAAGTATCTTTCCAGGCTCTCTTTTGGCCCAAGGGGCCGCGCCAATTGTGGTTGGTCCCCTTGATCCTATGTTGATTCAAGTGCCAGTTTATGAGGGAGAATTAAAAGATATCCGTGAAGGTGCCGAGGCACGGGTTGAAATTCCTTCTCTTGGCAATAAGAAGTTTTTAGCCAAGGTGGCTGAGATTTCCTGGGTATCAAATGATATGAATGTGGCGCAGCCATCCTACTTCACCATTAAGCTTATGCTGAACAATCCCCAATTGGAATTAAAACCTGGCTTTAAGGCAGTGGTGCGCTTTTAGGCTGGGCTTTTTCTATGCGGTTAAAAGATATTCCTAAGCGTCTAGGCTACATTTTGGGTGCCCAGTGGACCCGGGATGTGTCTTGGACTATCTTTACCATCCTTTTGGCCAGACACAGTCAAGCCATTTTGGGGCAGGTCGTTTTAGCCTTAACTTACGGTTATCTTGTCAAAACTATCGTTGATGTGGGCTTAAACGATTATCTCTCATCCTCTTTTGCCAGGGGCGATGAGCATCCGCGTACGTTGCTTGGTGAAGTAACCTGCTTAAAATTGGCAGTGCTTTTGCCAGTCTTGTTAGGAGTTTGGGGCTTAACCCAAAGCCAAGGTTATACCTTGGAATTGAGTTTGATTGTTTTGGCCATTGCCTTGGGGCTTGGGCTTGACGCGATTTCCGATTCTTTTTTTGTTTTATGCCAAGCACGCGGCAGGCAAGATGTGGAGATGCAGATCCGCGTACCAGCGGCTCTCATTGGTATTGGCTTTGGTATTGCCTGTGTCCTTTTTAAAGCCCAACCAATCCTAATTGCCCTCTATAAGCCACTAGAATCCTTCCTGTGTCTATTTTTAGCGGCCAGATCTTTGCATAGGAGCCCTCTCAAAGGGTTGGGTCTGGCCAATTTGAAAGATCTGGCCCACAAGATGCGTAAGGGTCTTTTGTTTACGGGCATGGCTGTTTGTGCCATGTTTTATAATAAGATCAACGTTATCTTTTTAAAGCAGTATGGCGGTGATGCTGAAGTTGGTGGCTATGGGGTGGCCTGGGAAACCATCGAGGGTTTGTCTACGCTTGTATCTGGTGCTTTGCTTGGGAAGGTTATTTTTCCGCTGCTCACCCGCCTCTATGAACAGGATTTCCAAAAATTTCAGGATCTGTGTGGCCGCACAGCTAAGTCGCTTTGGGCTGCGGCTTTACCGATCATTTTTTTGATCTGCGTTGAGAGTGATCGATTCTTAACCTTTGTTTATGGCGATAATTTCTCCAATGCTGTAACTGCACAACAACTCTTAACGCCATGCCTAGCTACAGCTTTTTTGCACAATCTAGCTGCCTATGCCATGATCGGCATGAAACAGCATCGCTTGTTGTTTTTCTTTTATTTTAGTGGGTTAGTTGTCAATTTGATCTGTTGTGCAACTCTAATTCCGATCATGCCTTTAGAGGGCACTGCGTTGGCTTTGACTATAACCAAAGTCTGGGTGGCCATTTTAACGGTCTCATATTTTCAAATTTATGCCCGACCCATGAAGCTTTCTGAGTGGTTTCTATTAATTGGATCTGGGGTGGCGGCTTTTGTCCTTTGGTATGTGCTTTCGCCATATGTTTTGCGAGAGGTTGCGGAATTTGTTGGTTTGATTCCGTTCCTAGCTTTGTTTTGGGCCTGGCGCCCACCGGCACCGTTTGAGCGGGAAGCCCAATAGTTTTTTATAGCTTTTAGTTTTTCTGGGCGCGTCAATGTCAGACGAATCAATTTTTCAAGCTAGGCGCCGCTTTTTGCGAGGGGCAGCTTCGGCATTTTTGGGTGGATCCATCTTAGCGCCTACCGACAGTTTGGCTCAAGATAATGATCTGTTGGCGACGCTGATTGATATCGACGCCTGCGATGGCTGTGGATTGTGTGTTGAAGCCTGCAGGAAACGTTCTGATCTTTTGGTGCCGATTCCAGAAGATATTGCTAAATATAGGCGACGCTATAAATTTGTGCGGGATTGGTCCAAAGGCGCTCGGCACGATGATCGATCCAGGCTAACCCCCTACAATTGGCTGACAATTCAGAAGATCTCGTTGGGTTCAGAGAAATCTGCCATTTATATCCCTAGGCGATGTATGCATTGCTTAACGCCAACCTGTGCTATTTTATGCTCTACAGGAGCGTTAACTCGCGGGCGTATGGGGGCTGTATATGTGCAGGAACAATTTTGTGTAGGCGATGGTTCATGCACCATGAATTGCCCTTGGTACATACCTAGTTTACAGCCAGGTACCAGCAGTTTGCTCTCTGTCACCAAAGATGCCAGTCGAATGTTTAAATGCGACTACTGCGTCGATTTGCAGCTTAAAGGTGAAAAACCTTTGTGTATTCAGGCTTGTCCAAGAGGCGCAATGCAGATTGGCCCCTATCCTCTTATGGTCAAAAAAGCACATGAACTTGCAGATCTTAAAGGCACCAAGGATATCTTTGGCTTAACCGAAAATGGTGGTACATTAACGTTTTATGTGTCGAGCATCCCCTTGCGAGAATTGGAAATCGGGCTTCTGCGAGCCAAGGCGATTCGACCGGGACTGCCAACGTTACGGGTCCATGAGATTCCAGTTGAAAAACAGCGTATTCTAAGTTTTGTTGCGGCCACGCCTGTGGCGGCATTGGTGCTAGCTGGTTTAAGGCTTTGGCGTGATCGCCATACGCGTTGATGCAGAATTTGGATTGATAGTAGACGTCTATTCGGTTTTAGGAAACTCATATTTCTGTGAGTTTCTCTTTATATTTCTAGTTTAATTTAGTCCTAGAATTTTATTACATTTTTGCTTGACAATTTTGCAGGGCTAGTCTCCAGGCGCTTAAAATTATGATTTCAAGTCGGCCATTGTTTTCCGGAGTTATCGTTTTCTTTTGGGAGTTTGCCGTTTTTGCAGCTCTTCTGACAGGATTTATGCATCTACCCATTGAAGAACATTTACCTTTTGCTTTGCCAAATATACCGTTAATCAGAGTTCATGGACTCTTTAGTTGTTTGGCTCTTTTTGTGGCTTTTTATGCAGTCATAATTTGGCTGATTAAAGGGCGTAAAAAATATACGTTAACATTAATTACTAAGATCGGTATTTGTGTTTACTTTTTTGCGCTTACAACGGGCTTACTATTAATCGCTAATATGACAAATATATTGCCTCTTTATGGTTTATATATGCCGATAGTTAAGTTGCTCCATTGTTTCTGCGCATTTGTTTTATCGTTTTTGATACTAGCTACATGGTTTAGACATATATTCAAACCAGTGATTTATTTGCGCAAAAAAGGTGAAACAATTATTTAAAATAGCTGATTTCTAGCGAAACTTTTAATTGCAAAGATCAGAAACTTCAATCTTTAAGGCTCTCGAGCGTAATATCACTTGCAATTGGCGTTGCGGTGAATCCTTAATTTCCTTAAGGTATGTTTCATGCGGATATGTACCAGTGATTTTTTGGATACGCTTTTGGGCATCTTGGGGGTTGAAGTTTTTTTTGTCTTTTTTTCTTTTTTTGAGCCAGGACACAGCCACCAAATCGTTTTTTTGTTGGCTTGTGGGTTGAAATTTTCAGAGATATTTGAGGCGGATTCCGAAATTTACGCAGCTTGACTCCGAAATTTACGATGCTTGATTCCGAAATTTACGATGCTTGATTCCGAAATTTCCGCAGGTCGGCTCCTAGATTTACGCCTATTGACTCCGAAATTTACGGGAATTAATTTTTTATCGTGGCTTAAGTTATGAGTCTTGGCGGATTAGACTTCCGTTAAATCTGGAGCAATTGGCTAACTTCCTGAATGATAACGATTTCTGTGATAGGCGCAAAAATAGGAATTCCTTAAAAAAGTACAAAGAGATATGTTTTTTTATCCACGGGCTCTCCAACCTAAACTTTACGACGCTCTTCTTGATACTCCAGTGGTCTTGCTGCTTGGTCCACGGCAGTCAGGAAAGACAACGCTTGTCCGCAAGATTGCGGCCCAAGAAGGTCTGCATTATCTAACCCTTGATGATCCATCGGTTTTGGTCGCAGCTAGAGAGGATCCGATAGGTTTGATTAGATCGCAGGATCGCTGTGTTGTGGATGAAATTCAGCGTGCGCCCGAGCTTCTCTTGGCCATTAAACAAAGCGTAGATCTAGATCGGAGGCCAGGACGTTTTTTGCTCACAGGCTCAGCCAATGTTTTGATGCTGCCTATGGTTGCGGACTCCCTAGCTGGACGCATGGAAACTCTCTCGCTACTTCCTCTTGCACAGTTTGAGCTAGTCAAAAACCAAGCCGACTTGCCTTTGATAAATTGGATTGATGCCTTGTACGAGGGGAAAATTTTAAAATCTAACCGGTTAGTATTGGGAATTGAACTTGTTCAGCGTGTTTTGTTAGGTGGGTATCCAGAAGTATTGGCGCGTTCCTCGCAAACTAGGCGTGATGCTTGGTTGGAAAACTATTATACATCCCTTATTGTTCGCGATGTTTCTGATGTCGCTAAGGTAGAAAAGCTAAATAAATTCCCGCAATTTTTGCGTGCTTTGGCTTATACAGCTGGACAACTCTGCCAATATATGCGCTTGGGGGGTGAAATTGGTATTGATGGAAAAACGGCTTCACGCTATATCACGATTTTAGAGCAGATGTTTATCTGTCGCCGTGTTCCAACATTTGCCTCTTCGGGGCTAAAAAGAATTATAAAGACCCCAAAACTCCAATTTATTGATTCAGCTTTGCTGGCACATCTTTTGAGCATCAATTTAGATAAAGTTCAAATCGATCGGAAAACCTTTGGCGTTCTGCTTGAAACCTTTGTTTTTAGCGAATTGCTTAAGCATATTGCTACAGCTCAACATCATTATGATATCATGTACTATCGAGATGCAGACAAAGTAGAAGTTGACATAATTATTGAAAATCGTGCTGGGGAACTTATCGGAATTGAGATCAAAGGGGCAGCGTCAATAGGAAAAGATGACTTAAAGGGGCTTAAAAAATTCAAAAGCCAAGTGGGCGATCTCTGCAAAATGGGTCTGCTTTTGTATGATGGGGCAGAAATTTTGCCTCTGGGGGAAGGTTTGTGGGCTGTTCCCATTTCAAGTTTGTGGGGAAGTCTTGATTGACGAATTCAAAAGTATCTTTGACTCAATTTCCAATGATCAAGTGGCTTAAGTTTAAATGATTATTAATAGCAGATGCTTAGAATTGTACAGACACCTTAGACCGAGATTAGTTTCAGCATCCCTAGTTTAAAGGTTGGGCGTGTGGCCAAAAGTCCTATTATCCCTGCAATTCTTATTTTGACTCATCGATCAAAACCATTTAAAAGTAAAGTCTAACTTTATTTTTAGAGGGTTTTTATGGGATATATAACCCGTCATTTGGAAAAAGTGATTTTAAAAGCATCCGAATTTTTTCCAGTTATTATGGTTTGTGGACAGCGTTAGGTGGGCAAATCGACGTTGCTAAGACACATCCAAGGTGATAAGCGGGCATATGTCAATTTGGATGATATTAGATATCGCCGTTTGGCAGTTCAAGATCCGGTGGGCTTTTTAGATTCGGTTGGCACGCCGGTTTTTATTGATGAGTTTCACGTGCGCCTAATCTTTTGCTTGAGATCAAGCGCCGTGTGGACGCTAAAGCATTAGATAATCAGCCTAATTCCGGAATCTATTGGCTCGCTGGCTCGCAAAAATTTACCATGCGTAAAGACGGATCTGAGTCTTTGGCTGGC
>JAFSZE010000034.1 GCA_017455745.1 Desulfovibrionaceae bacterium
TACAGACTTGGTACTACATCCGTAGGTAACTATATATTCTCTCGTAACGTAGTTCCTAAAAAATTTAGAGAACTTAGGCTACTCACTCAGGGTCACGGATTTCTCCGCAACCCCACGGGCTTGCCCGTGGGTATTAGTGAGGGCGTGACAATGCCAAAGTTAGCCAGAAGGTCTGGGGTGATACGAATATCTGGACCACTTAAATGGACTTGGTCAAAACGGGGCAAAATCTCTTTGATCTTAAGCCTATCTTGAGAGTCATTTATGCCAGCCAAAAAGGCCAATAAACCTATGATTTGTTCGGGCAAAACATGGTTGGCACGTAGGGATCGTATGGTTAGGCTTTGATGGCGCTTGGCTAAACGTTCACCCATAGCATCTAGAAGAAGCGGAATGTGAGCGTAGTCAGAAATTGGTTTAAGGCCTAAAAGTTGGGCTAAGAGAATTTGACGGGGAGTTGAGTTTATAAGATCACGCCCGCGAAGGACTTGGGTTACCCCCATGGCGGCATCATCAATTACGCAAGCTAGTTGGTAAGCTATGACGCCATCGGAACGGCGGAGTGGCAGATCATAACCTTGTGGCGTTGGAGTGAAACATTTTCGGCCCAAAAATCTATCCTCAAAGCTGATGGGATCCCAATTTAGTGGGCATTTGATTCTAATAGCTGCTTTCTGGCCGGCCTTAAGTCTAGCTTGCCGTTCGTTTGGGTTAAGTCTTCGACAGGTGCCTGGATAGAACAGTCCTTCATCATCTAGGTGGGGAGCTGAGGCTAACATTTTCAGCTCTTTGCGGGTGCAAAAACAAGGATAGGTAAGATCGGCTTTAGCTAATCTGGCTAAAGCTTGTTCATAGAGTTGGTGACGGCTGCTTTGAAAGTAGTTTGGTTGAGGATCGAGCAGTGTCGGTCCCAAATCCCAATCTAGCCCAAGCCACTGCAAATCTTCGATGAGTGCAGTCACATACTCGGGCCTAGAGCGCGTTTGATCAATATCTTCGATGCGCAGGATCACTTGGCCAAATTTGGTTCTGACCGCCGCCCAGGCCCAAAGAAAAGACCACGCATTGCCCAAATGAAGAAAGCCGGTTGGACTTGGAGCCAATCGGCCTGTGGGGATCTTCTTATTCACAGAAAGCTAGTGATTTTTTTAGGGATTTAAGACTTGCTGGAGGACTTTTTCTTCTTGTCAGACTTAGAATGCTTTTTATCCCCTTTGCCATCATAGGCAGTTACTTGCTTGGCCTTATTTTTCTTGTCGCTCTTGCTAGCCTGTTCCTTCTTGCTGTGGCGATCTGAGCGAGCCTCTTTTTTGGCCGACCTGTCTTGTTTTTGAGCTTTCTTCTGCTCGGTCATTTTTTCGCGCTTGGAGCCTTTTTTCGTGTTTTCGGCGGTAGCCACCAAGCGTTCTTTTCTAGATGACTTCTTGGAAAGCTCTTCACGATTTGAGCGATTTCTGCCCTTACGCAGTTCTTTTTTCAGCTCCGCCAACTCTCTTTTGGATAAGCGGTGACTGTAGCTTCTGTCGCGACTAGCATTGCGTGAAGTGCGAAATTCTTCACGTTTAAAACGTCTAAGACTAGCTTCGTAGGAGTAATCTGGGTTTAATTTTTTTTCAGCCTGAGCCAGTAAATCTTCACGACCGGTCAAATTGATGCGGCGGGCACCTAGAAAAGTAGAATGAAAATAGGGATCATCTAGGGAATTGATTTTCACCCGTGTTTTGCGGCGAGGGCTGTGGATAAATTTGCCATCACCCACATAGATGCCGGTGTGATATCCACGTTTGGGATGGTGGAAAGCGACAATGTCACCTTCACGCATATCGGAGATGTTGCAAATGCGGCGACCAACAACAGATTGTTCGCGGGCTGTTCTGGGAAGTTTTACACCAACATTACCGTAGGCCCAACACACAAGGCCTGAGCAGTCAAAGCCACCTGGGCTTGTACCGCCAACCACATATGGTGTGCCAATGGCCGATCTAGCGGCTCTGAGCAATTGGCGTCTAGCACCAGGTCTTAAGTCATCACTAGCTGAGTTATGATTGTTCCAGGTAAAAAATTGACCGCGATTTCGTTCTCTAAATCTAAAGATGCTACGCTGTTTTTCCGCCTTGAGGGTGCGAATTGTCTTGCTGCTTTGATAGTTCTCAGGAAAATCACCACCGCTATATTCGACGAACAAATCTTTTTCATTGGAGGCTTCGGGTTCTGTTGATTTCTGCTTGCCGCTGCAACCATACAGAAATAATCCCAAAACAAAGGTTAACATCATTAATTTTTTAAACATCATGACTCCACGAACCAAACCAACTGTGTTTCAGCTGACTGATACAGGGCACCCCAAGTAGCTTAAAGGGGGATATATGGTTATTGCCAATATCTTCATCTAAGGTGTGAGGATAGTTCCGTTGAAGTTCGGAAAATTTGATTTTCTGATCTCGAGTTAGCCGTTTTTGCAGGGATAGGTCTCAAAATCTGTCGCATTTCCGTCAAAAAACAACAAAAAATGGGCTGATACGCCCAGGCTTGAAAAGATCAAAAGTAATTATAGCACAAAATTAATCGATTTTCTAGTATTCAGATAGATCTTTTTTGACAAGTATAAAAATTTTTACTGACTGTTTGGTATTTTCGTTTGCGGCAAAAAAATAATAAATAGCGAAAATATTAGAAGGCAAAAAATATTAGATGGATCTTAGCTAAAAGGTTTGGTTACAGAAGTTTTTTTGTCGTTAGAAAAAAGTACAACGTCTTAAGTTTCCACAGTTCCTAAAGATAAATAATCTTTATCCAGAAAAAAATTGCGTAGATGACTAGAGTTTAAGAAAAATCATTGTCGGGAGAAAGCTAGCAAGCAAAAAAATAAGAGACTCCCTTAGATCAACATCTAGATCATCATAGATCATTCTGAAAATACTTGAGACCACTAAAAAGTAAGGGGAGCTGTTTCTTTAAAATTTAAGATTGCTAAATTTAGGGAAAATCTGGCGGTTAGATTGGATGGCGAGTATCTAGCACTTTAAAGGTTGGCAGGATAGAGAACTTCGAGGCAAGAGACAGTTGATTAAGTTTAAGTTTTACTTTAACTGTTTAAAAGATGGCAAAAGCCAAAATTTGCGGGTCCAAAACGCGAGATTAGCCACGCTAAACCGTGGTGTTAGCGGTAGGACATTTTTAAATAAGGCGTCCCTACTTTTAGCAGATTCCTCTACGCCTGCCAAGTATTTTTTGAGTCTAGAAATATCATAAATCTGTCGCAAGTGGCCTTAGAGCCTGTAATCTTTGATAATTTTTATATATTTTGTATAGAGTCTGCGAAATTAGACTTTGGGGCGTGGTTTGAGAAATTTAGGGCTAGGCCGCAAGTAGTAGGGCATTTTGGGGGCCGAGGGTTTTTGACTGAGTGTTAGTCCAATTTAGGTTGAGAGTGACTAAACGTTTTAGGGTTTGTTTTACCCTTTATATTCTTTATTTATGTCTACTTTTAAGTATATTCATAGTAAAAATACAACTAGATATTTGCAAAATAAATAAATTTAACTTGAAATAAATTTAAATAAAGTGGCGAAATTGTAAACAAGGGCACTTTTTAGATTTATTTATATATAAATTTAGAAATTGGTCAATTAAATATTTTTTTATAATATTTATCATCTAAAATAAAATACATAAAAAATAAGTTCAGTCAACAACATTGTTTAATTTAAATCATCTCCAGTGGAAGTTTTGCAAAGAGATCCATGCTTTACACCTTTACATGAAATTAATCTGTCGGCAAGAGAACGTATTCTATCTGGATTCCCTTTCAAAACTAAGACTTCTAAACAATTGTTGTGGTCCAAATGGACATGCATTGTCGTTACAATAATATCAAAATCATTGTGCTGTATATCCGTAAGTCGTTTAGAAAGATCATTTTTATGATGGTCGTATACCAAAGTCAATGTGGCTGCACTATATTCAGTATTGCTCTCCCAGATTTCATCCAACACACATTTACGAATAAGATCTCTGATGGCCTCTGAGCGGTTAGAATATGATTTTTGGGCGCAGAGACGATCAAAATCTTTTAAGAGATCTTCTTCTAGGGAAACTCCAAAGCGTTTTAGGTTGCCCATAGTTAATACTCCAAGATTTGGGCTTTTTTGAGGATAGTTTGTCTTGCTTTGTTTTGCTGATAGTCTCTTAGGACAAAAATTAGCCGCTAAAAAATTTAAGTTTTGTGCTGCTTTTAAAAAGACAACTCGCCATACGTTTAACCTTTTGAACTTTTTTCAAGATTTAGGCTAAGGATCTTTTGGGGTTAACTGTTTCCAAGATCGCAAGCTTTATCTGGCCTGATGGGAAGTCTTTTGGATAGTCGTGCGCCTCGCATCTCTATGTGGCGAAAAGTTCGCCAAAAGATAAAGATAATGACAGATCCAAACTAAGCCGAAGGCAAATAAGCATTAAGACAGATAAGCATTCAAGGATACTAAGTAAAGGTAGTTTGCTTGTTTGAGAATTGAGAAACTCTAAAAAGAGAGTACCAAATCTAGGCTTAAAGATTAACGCTAAAGTTAGCTTGGGCAGATATAGGCGAAATTATGGCGATATGATTACGATGCGTTGATTTGACGGTTAAAGAGTAGCCAAAGCCCTTAAAACCTAGGTTAAATCTGGATAAAACTTCTAGCCTAGAGTAATTGAGCTTTGCCTGTACAGAAGGGCCCAAAGTGGCTATAAAAGTGTTCGGCAAAACTTCTTTGGGAGGGCAAATGGGCAGCGATTTTTTTGATTTGGTAGTGATCCTCATTTTGGTTTTCTTTTCATTGACCGGCTTTAGTAAAGGTTTTATTCGCGAAATTGCCAGTATTGTCGCGGTCTTAGGTGGTTTTTTTGCCTCCAATGCCCTTCATCCTATAGTCTCGGAGCGACTCGTTTTTATCAGCAACCCAACTGTGCGCAGCATTCTAACCTATGTGGTTATTTTTGCCGCCGTAGTTATCTTGGTGGGTTTGATTGCTAGATTCCTACTAAAAGGGCGTGATTGGGTTTTTGCCAAATGGATCGATAAGTTGGTTGGAGGGCTGTTTGGCCTGATTAAAGGTGTTTTGATCTGTGCCTTGATCATTGTTGTGCTGCAAAATCTCTTTGCTCATACACCAATGATTCAAAATTCTAGGACCATTCCCTATATAAATTCCATGATTACCCAATTTCGCGCTTGGATGCCTAAAGATTTGATCTCGCGCCTAAAAATTACGCCTTAAATGAGGATTTTGTATGGAAAATACCGCACTGCAGGACTTGATCGAGCTTGTTAAACGTTTAACAGCAGAAGACGGTTGCCCATGGGATCGGGAACAGACTCCTGAAAGTTTAGCTGACTATGTAATTGAGGAAAGCCATGAACTAGTGGCGGCCATTAGGAAAGGCAATGTGGCTGATATCCGGGAAGAACTCGGTGATGTGGCTTTTTTGCTTGTATTTATCGCCTATCTTTATGAAAAAAAGGGCGAGTTTACTTTGGCCGATGCCTTAGATAATAATCGCGCCAAAATGATTCGCCGCCATCCGCATGTTTTTGGCGAAACCAAATTTGACAATCGTGAAGAACAGTTAAAGACTTGGGAGAAAATCAAGCGTTCAGAGCATAAGACAGCTGATGGTGAGGAAGAAGGCATTTTCGCCAGTCTTCCGCCAAGTCTACCGGCTTTGGTCAAAGCTTATAGATTGCATTCCAAAGCTGCACGTGTGGGCTTTACTTTTGCCAATGATGAAGAGTGTGAGCAACAGGTGGAAGCCGAATGGTTAGAGTGGCTTGATGCCTGTCAAAATGGTACTCTCGAAGAGCAAAAGCATGAACTAGGCGATCTTGTTTTTACCATCGCTGAGATTGGTCGGCGCAAGGGCCTTAAGATCAATGAGGCCACCGAATTGGCCAATTTGCGATTTTTAGAGCGCTTTGAAAAGATGGAACAGTACGCCCGTGAAGAGAAGCGTGATTTGGCTGAAATGAGCATGGAAGAAAAAGAAAAGCTTTGGGCGAGAGCCAAAGAAAGCGAGAGCAAAGAATAAGTGCTTTTTTGCTGCCAAGACTGATTTGATTGGCGCCCTTTTGTTCGATTTGAGTGGCAAGCTTTATTTTTTGTTTGATTTTTTTTAATTGTCTTTTGAGCTGATCTTAAGTTTTGAGCGGAACGCGGCAGAAACTAGCAGAAACTATATGATTGTAGCCAGCACAATGGCTTGGGTTTTTGAAGGAATCTTGTCTTGCAACTTTTAAAATCGATTCTAGTCATTATCTGTTGTTTGGGGCTAAGTTTTGCTAATTTTAGCTGTAGTCCGTCCAAGACCCATAAATTGGCTCACCGTCCCAAACCACCACTGAATAATGCCCTGCCTAGGATTAATCCCACCTATATTCACTGGCTAAGTCAGCAGTCTATGCTTGGTCGTGCTGATTCTTATATTGACCAAGTTTCCGGCACAACCAGAATTTGGCAAAATACAGGGGTAGAAGAGCGTTTTAGGGTCTTTTTGGAGGCTGCACCCAATTGGCTTGAACTAAATCCCTATTTAACGACCAATTTTCAGGCAGTTTTTAGGGCCTATGCGCGTAGTGAGCGTTTAGGAGAGCTAGCTGCTTTAGGTATTCGCGGGTTGTTTATTGCGCCAACCGGTGAATCAGCCGCTGTTTGGAGCGATGAGGCGCAAAGTGATCCAAGCGGTATGGATCAGGTTTCTTTTAGCTTAGCCTCTGCCGCTGGCAGTGACAAAGATTTTGAATCCTTAATTGAAATTTTAAATCAGAACAACTTTCAGCTCGGTGGGCTTTTACCACCAGCCGCAACCGGCCTTGGCCCAGATTTTATGCTTGAGATGCGGGCAGCTCCAGGCTTTCAGGGGCTCTATGCTGTGGTTGAGATACCACGTAAATATTGGCCCAATCTGCCCAAAGCGGATGATGAATGGCTAGTTAAGCCTTTGCCCAAGAGTGTCGTTGAAACTTTAAGTCTTGATGGTTATTTACCGTTAAGCTTTGTTCGTGATAAATTGCCTTGGGGCGCCAATAGTGGTTGGGCTGTGACCGGTGTTGTGCGTTGTGCTGATGGCAGCGAGCGGAGGTGGGCCTACTACTATGCAAGGAATCCTAAAAGACCTGTTTTGCTTTGGCAGGATCCTTCAGGCCATGCCCGAAAAATTTACTCGGCGGCTGTCATCAGGCACACAGGTTTGCAGCAGCAAACTTTGGCCGCTATTAAGCTTGCCCCCTGGTTTGGCTTGGAGAGTACTGCTGCCGATATAGATCCTCATAAATTGACTCTGGAAGCTCGCCTAGAGCCTGGATTGAGCGCACTAGGGGCCATCAGTCAGGAAATTCGCCGTTATGGTGGCTGGTCCGTATTGGCAGATCAGTTTGCTCCTTCTGCCACAAGCTATTTGCTTTCTAAGACTGATTTTGTGCGTGATAACTATACCCAGGCAGCTTTTGACTATGCCTATCTTAAAGCTGATGCAGAACCGCTCAAGGCCATGCTTAGGCTTGCCATTCAAGATAAGGTTGCTCAAAAACGGTTGGCCCATGGGTTATTGAGCTGGGAGAAGACTTCCTGGCTGCCACTTCTCGATCTACCCAATGGTCCTGAATTGGTGGCTAAAGTGCAGGATATGCCTAACTCAACCGATAAATTAACTCGTGAGCTCTTTTGGCTGGGGTTACCTGGCATACTTTTTGTGGAGCAAAATTTTTTGCCAACGAGCAATCATGATCGGCTTGCAAAGCTTGGTACTCGCGATGCTAAAATAACCCAAAAGTCATTGGATTTGGGGGAAAAACTTTTAGCACGGGAGAAGTTTAAGGTGGCCCAGGGTGAGATTTTGCCACCACTTCCATCTAGTAAAGCAACCATTGTTATTTTAAATCAGTTACCGGCCAATAAGTATTGGTTGACTTGTGTTAATTTTTCTGAACAGCCGCAAAAAGTTGAAACTCAATTACCAGGAAAGGTTAATGCGACACAAATTAAAGCATTTACATCTTTATCACAAGGTGTTGCTAAAATTTCTGGCCATAGTCTAAGTATAAATTTGACACCAAAAGAAGTTAAATCATTCTTATTGCAGTCACACTAATAAATCAATTATTTGTAAAACACATTATATTTTTTGTTAGGAGTTCTTTTTAGACAAAGATAGAAGACCAAGCATACTGCTATATAAGTAAAATATGGATATATTTCTTCTTTATTGACTAAAAAGCAACATGGTAGCATCTTTTTCACGAGGTAGAAATTGTTATGGCTACGGAAAATCAAGAAACCAAAGGCAAGAAAAAAAGTTTCTGGTCATTTTTGAGCAGAAAAGAAGAGCCTGAAGAAAAAAATCCCCAAGAAAATTTTGCCCCAAATGTGACTCCACCTGTTGCTGAAGAGGGGATTTCTGGTTCTACTTCTTTGGAAACTGACGTCTCTAAAGAAACCAATCTAGGCGATTCCAATGAAGTTTTGTCTAAGGCCGAGCCGATTGAAGAAAGTATTCCCACAGAGCAATACGCTGAGCAATTAAGCCAGCCTGAGCCTGTAACTAGCAAGCAAGAGCAGATCAAAAATCGCTGGGCGATGTTGAAAACTAAACGTGGCCCGGAGGATCCTACGCCAAAGCCGGTTACGCAAGCGCAAAAGCCTATTCAACCAGCCCAAACTTTTGCTGCCGAAGAGACTGAGCCTAATTCCATTAAATTGGATAAATTGCGCGACGAAAATATAGAGTTTTCATCCAGAGCTGATGAAACATATTTCACTGACCAAGAAAGCTTTGGCGCTAAAGATCAAGAAGATCATGCTGTTATTCAGCAAGCCATCAAGGAAAACTCCCTCAATCTTATGAACTATTGGGGCGTTTTTTTGGTGTTCTTCTTCTTGATTTTGCAGATCATCCCTGATGCCTATATGGCTTATAAAGGTCAAGCCCTGTTCTGTCCGGCTGAAGGCAACTATATAAATACCTTTTTGCAAACGGCAGCTAGCGGACAATGGCTTGTACCAATAACTACAACTTCCGGTCAGTGGCCTGGCTTTACCTGGCTTACTTTAGGGATAGCCCATTTTTTGGGCACGCCTGACTGGCTCTATCCCCTAATTAGTTTGATTTCAGCCTTGATTGCTACAGCTGGTGTTTGGTTTTTGGGGCGCACGGCTTATGGCTTTGGTTCGGCCACAGCCGCTGGCTTAGTTTTGTTAAGTTCAGCTCTCTTTGTGCCCTTAATCCACTTTTTTGGCCCAGCAGCCTTGGCCGCAGGCCTGGAAATGTTTGCCCTGGTCTTCCTAAGCTATGGCTTTAGAGGTAATGCTAACTGGATATCCTTGCCACTAGGCTTTATTTTTACCGCTTTGGCCGGACTGACAGGCGGTTTTTACTATATTCTTCTGCCGATTATCTCCACATTGATCTTTTTGATCTGGTGTCACCGCTATCGCCGTGCCCAAAGGGGTGATGCCATATTCGGTTTTCTATGCCTTTTGGCTATTTGGGGCGCCTATTTGGCCTATATTTTAACGGTCACCAAAAATACGGGCTATCTCCAACAGCTTTTCCAAGGCGCTTTCCGCAAACCTTGGCCCATTGATTTCTGGTGGTTGCCATTTGCCCTAATTATTTTGGGTCTCTTTCCCTGGATTTTGGGCTTTATCTTCCCCTCATGGATCAAGATCATCGTGACCGCCTGGGGTAATCTTAAGGCTAGTCGCAATGAGCAAGCTGCTTCGGCCTATCTGTGGATCACATTGGCTGTTGGTTTGGTCATGGTGTTATTTTTACCCCCAAGCCAATATCATATGGCTGCAGTGACGCTGGTTTGCTTGGCTTCAGTCTTGGTTGGCAAAACTTTGATGCGTCTCTCAAAAGCCGGTACGCGCTTGTTCTTACTGTGTTGTTCGTTGATTTTCTTAGGGTTAGGCTGTGCCATCATTGCCTGTTATTTCCCAGCGGTGCAGGGCGAACTTTTGCCATACATCCCCAAGGGCATTTTCTTGGATGTCTTTAAAACTTTGGCTCCCATGAAGCCTGTTTTAGGATGTGGCATTCTTCTTGCCGTTGCCTCTATCTATATTTTGAAGTGTTTCTGGTCGCCAGCTGATGCCGGTCGGATGTTGATCACCACAGCGTGTGTGGCCTGGCTTTTAAGCTTACCAATTACTTTGCTAGTAGCTCCGGTTTTAGCCAATCAGCCTTATGCTAATCTTAAGTCTTTGGCTCAAATTAAGGCCATGCCCAAAGCATCCCAGGCGGCTAAACCTCAAGTCAAAGAGACTCCTAAGCCTGCTCCTGCTGTTGCTCCCCAACCTGCAGCTGCACCGGCTACCCAACCTGCGCCCAAAGCGCCGGAAGCAAAACCTGCTGCTACTCCAGCCCCAGCTCCTGCTGCTGCACCCGAAGTAAAGGCTGCGCAACCTGCGCCTAAAGCACCTGAAGCAAAACCTGCTGCACCCGAAGTGAAGGTTACGCCACCTGCACCTCAAGCACCAGCTGCTAAGCCTGAAGAAGCAAAGCCTGCTGCTACTCCAGCCCCAGCTCCAGCCGCTGCACCAACCGAAGTAAAGGCTGCCCAACCTGCGCCCAAAGCACCGGAAGCAAAATCTGAGGCTGCCAAGCCTGCTGCTACGCCAGCTCCGGCTCCAACCGAAGTAAAGGCTACCCAACCTGCGCCCAAAGCACCTGAAGCTGCCAAGCCTGCTGCTGCACCTCAACCAGCTGCCAAGCCTGAAGCAAAACCTGCTCCAGCTCCAGCCGCTGCACCAACCGAAGTAAAAGCCGCCCAACCAGCTCCCAAAGCACCAGAAGCAAAACCTGAAGCTGCCACTCCTGATGCCAATAGTGTAGCTAAAGACGCTAAAGCTAAGGTCGAACAAGCTAAGGAAGCGGCTCAAGATGCGGCTGCTAAAATTGTTCAACCTAAATAATAAAGATTTAGATAAATATTGATTCTTAATATTTAGTTATTTTATGGAAGAGCATTACCATTGGTAATGCTCTTCGTTTAAGGTACTTAGTGCTTTATTGTTTTTCTCGCCTAATCTTGGAACAAAGCAGTCATATATGTTTTAGAATAGCCAAAAATGCACATATTATGCTTTCACAAAAATCTTAGAATAAATCAGGCATCTGTGTGCTAGAATAGACGGATATTGTATGTTAATCTGCGTTCCAAAAATTGAGTGGAAATGTAATAGCCGTGTTCCAAAAATCTGATCTAAATGTAATATTTCTGTTCTAAAAATTTGCTTAAAATGTAATATCCTGCAATAATTTTGTCTCTAACTATAAAGCTCAAATAAAAAAAGCTAGATGTACATCTAGCTTTTTATCTAAAATGATCGCGAGTCGTTGCGGATGTGATTGGCTATGTTTTAAAGCAAGCTTAGCTTAATATGCTGAGAACTTCTTTGGGATTAAGCTAAAATGTTGGTTGACCTTCAAGCCAAGCCTTAAAATAAGTTCTAGCCCGATCACTGTAAGCACGTTTGCGATCGATTTTTTTAATTTTTTCTTCAGGTGTTGGCATAAGGCCAAAATGGGCATTGGACGGCTGGAATTTTTTCTCAAATTTTTCCAAATGACCAAGTAAAGCCCCAAGAGCAGTTTCTTTGGGCGGCTTATGCATGGCGATATTTTTTAAGCGGGCGGCGATAACTTGAGCTACCCATAATCCGCAAGCAGCAGATTCCACATAGCCCTCAACGCCTGTAATTTGGCCAGCTAAAAAAATCTTCTTATTTTTGTTTAAGGCTAGATCTTGGTCTAAGACAAGCGGCGCATTGACATAGGTATTGCGGTGCATACTGCCGAATCTGGCGAATTCAGCCTGTTCAAGCCCTGGGATTTGGCGAAAGATTCTTTGTTGTTCTGACTGCAGCATTCTGGTCTGACAGCCGACTAGATTGTAAGTATCTTGCTGTAGATTTTCTGCCCTTAGCTGTAAAATAGCATAAGGTCTAGTTCCTGTGCGCGGATCAATAAAGCCAACCGGTTTTAGGGGACCAAAAGCCAAGGTTTTAAAGCCCCGACTAGCCAAAGCCTCAATGGGCATACAGCCTTCAAAATGCTTTAACTTTTCAAAGGGTTTGGCTGGCACAGTTTGAGCCTGGGTTAAGGCATCATAGAAATGTTGATATTCGTCACGATTCATGGGGCAATTTAGATAATCGCCAGTATTCTCTGCGGATGGATCTGACTTGTTTTGTTCTTGATAGCGTGAAGCCCTAAAGATGATCTCAAAGTTTAAGCTATCTTTCCAGACAATGGGAGCAATGGCATCATAAAAATAACATTGCTCAACACCGATTAGGCTATTTAACGATTGGGCAAGATTTTCAGAGATCAATGGTCCGGCAGCAATGACAATGTAGGCGATATTTTCTTGATGCAAGCGCGGATCATCCAGGGATTCGATACGATCTCTAACAACCTCGATAAGATCTTCCTGCAAGATTTGATTGGTTATACTTTGAGCAAAGGCATTGCGATCCACAGCTAAGGCTTTATCTGCAGGTACGGCGTATTTGTCGGCTGCCGCCATGAAGGGACTGTGCATCTCACGCATTTCTTGCTTTAAGAGACCGATACCTGAGGTCAACTCTTTGGAACGTAGTGAATTTGAGCAAACAAGTTCGGAGAAGTAGGCACTTACGTGAGCTTCAGAATGAAATAATGGCTTTTGTTCATATAAAATGACTTTTATTCCAGACCTGGCTAAGATAAGAGCACATTCACATCCAGCCAAACCTGCTCCAATAATGGCAATTTTTTCTTCCAAAATAGTTTCCTTAAAAAAATTTTTGTGGCGCGTACTAGGTA
>JAFSZE010000035.1 GCA_017455745.1 Desulfovibrionaceae bacterium
ATTTCGACAAACTCCCGAAAACCCAGTTTATTTTTTCGTCTTTTACTCTAATGATACTCTAATTTAAATCTAATGTATTACGACTATTACTTTTAGGAAATTTCAATAGTACGCTATCTTCAAAATTTTGTAAACTGGTGAAACAACTAAATAAAACATCTAAATAAAACATCTAAATAAAAAATGTTCTTAGGTGCAAAATAATCTCTTCTCATTTAAGATAGGTAATATAGATAAGATAGGTAATGTAAGTAAGGTAAGCAAAGAAATCTCTTTTTTTGAGAAGTTTTTTATGGTTTTGGTTAAAAAATACTGTTCAAATTTATGGTATAGTGAGCTCGTCCGTAGATTAATGTCGTAGATTAATACCTTAGATTAATACTTTAGATTAATATCTTTTTACCTTGGAAGGTAAATCTATAGATATATATATTGTTTTTTGTACACTGTTAATAATTTTGGTACATGGTTAATAAGTAGATAATTGATATGATCTTTCTCTTTAATCTAACTTTTCTCTTTCATTTGTTCTAATACATTGTCGCATATTTTTTAAAATTATTTTCTTTTTTCTGTATCAATTATTTTAAATTCTATAACAATTCCATGCTCATCTAAACAATTCTATGATCACCAGTACCCTCTTTGATGTCAGCAAATGATAAAAAGATAACATGTATTTTCCCTTGAAAATTGCGAAATTCTTTATTTTGGGAAATTCTCTATCTTCCAAAAAATCTTTTCTTTGTATCAAATTTTACTTGGAATTATTTAGGCTTGGTTGATGGCATATTTTAAGTTAGTCTTGAGAGTAGGAAAAACAAATCTTATCAACTATTAAAAAATATTTTTTTAATAACTTTTACGGTCATTTGTTGCCGAAATATGATCGGCGTAGAACCAGAAGATGGTCGCTAACTCTAAATCTTTGGGGTGACCATCAGCTCCTTTGAGTGGTGCGCCTGGCATTGGCGCCAAACAGTACCACCAACCGGCTTTATTGATCACAAAAGAGAATAAACCTTCATTATTTGTTGTAGCCACATCCACTTCATGCCAAAAAGTGGGTACTTTTTGGGCATCGGTATTGATGCGACCAAGATAAACTTTCTTATCAGCTAGGGGCTGACCGTTGGCTAGCACTTTGCCGGTAAAAAAGGCTGGGGCTAGTAGGCCGAAGGGCCTAGTTTGCGGCACAATTTCTAGCGGTTGGAGAGCTTGTTGATCCCAGCCAGCACTTAAATTTAAGACTGGCATCATGACTTTGACAAAGTGCTGGACAAATTTTTGTTTCTCTTCATCCCACCAGGGCTTGGTTTCCATCAAAAATTGGTAGAGGCCAGGTTTCGTGATGGCCACATTGGCCCCCCAAGCTCTCTGCCCTAAGTAGAGAATTTCCTCCACATCACCTAACAGATTAAGCCTTTCAGGCACAAGATGTCCTTGGTTATTAACCTTGGCTTGATCAAAATATAAGACTGTGAACGCTTGTGGTCTATCCATGGCTAAGCCTTTGTGGTTAAAAGGCTCCATCATGGTGATCAAGACATCGATTTCTTCATCAATGGTTGTCTTATCAGGTTCACTTGTCTTTTTATCTTTTATTTCTTTTGGCAGCTGAGCTTGGTTTGGAGTATCTTTCAAAGCGCTAGGCTTTTCATCTTTTTTTTCTTGACTGCTATTTTTGGCCGCAGGTTTAGGCTGATTGCGTTCTTTGGTTTTGACTTCTTTTTTTAGTTTGGACTCGGTAGCAATATCTGGTTTAGCAGGGATTAATAGGGTAACTTGTGCATAAGAAGAGCTTGCACAGAAGAAGATAATACCTAACAAGATTATGGCAAGAGGGTGAGTTAAATATCGCATAATTATTTGGGCCAAGGGATCAAAAAATAGAGAGCATGAATTGTATTTACAGTAAATTGAGGGAATACGTTGGCATCTATGTGATTTTTGAAAATATTATACATAGATGGTTGATGATATTGTGAGAATAATATGGCCTAAAAGATAGATAAATAATTATTTAAGGATTTAATTTCTAGTTACAGGATAATCTTAAATCGAAAAAAAACAGTTTCGACAATTTTTTGAATCCACCTAAGATGTTTGTACTCATAATTTTTTATCAATAAGATTTTTGAGAAAACTTTTACAGATTTTATCAAGATGATTTTATGTTTGTTGTAATATATCAAGATGTTTTGTTAAGAAGGTCTGAAGTTTGCTAAGCATAGGTTTATTTGCTGCAAGATCTGCTCTTGTCTCGAGCCCTGACAAGAGACAAGTATCTATAATTTCACGATCTAAAGCTTCAAAAAAATATTTTAGGGTTAGAAGAGCACCTTGAAATAGAAATTGACCTTGGGACCTAGCTGCAGTTAAAACGACTAAGGTTCTTTTTTTTAAAGATGTAATCTTAGATTGTTTTTGGTTTTTTCTAATCCAAAAACATTGACTGCGATCAATCAAAGCTTTGGCCTGGGCTGGTAGATGGTAGAAGTAGATGGGGGCCGAAAAGAGGACCAATCGGGCTAAAACAATATCCTCCAAAATCATGGCCGCTTGATCAAAATCCAAGTGGCAGGTATGCGGAGGTCGATCGCAGAGGCGACAGCCAGAACAGGGCTCAATCTTAGCTGTTCGCAAAAAAAGAGTTTTAGTTGTAAGGTTGGGTGGCAATGCTTGACTAATAGTTTCAAAAACTAGATCGCCAACGCCATGCACATGGGGGCTAGCTTGAAGGAGCAAAAGGTCTGTCAAAAGGTAAACTCACCGACAATAGGGTTGCTTTTTTCTTCATCTTCAATGGTTGTTTCAGGGCCATGACCTGGTAGGACTCTTGTGTCTTTGGGCAAAGTAAACAATTTTTCTTTGATGGCTGTGACAAGAGTTTCTGTATCGCCACCTGGAAAATCTGTGCGGCCTATTGAGCGGTAGAAGAGGGCATCGCCTGAAAAGACAAGGTTGAGATGTGGAAAATATAATGATACGCCACCTGGAGTGTGGCCTGGGGTAGAAAGTACCACACAGTCTAAATCAGCAAATGTTGTTTGGCCAAGAGGCATAGGCTTACTTTCAAAGGGATCAACCTTCGGAAAGCCCCAAATACCGCCTTGAGCTGCTTCTGTATCGGCGATGACTGCATCACCTTCGGGGCAAAAAATTGGCGCATTGGTCTTTTTATGAAGTTCGGCCACGCCATAGATGTGATCAAAGTGGAGGTGGGTGATGCAGATGGCTTTAAGCGTGAGAGAATTTTGTTCCAAGTAGTCTAAAATGGGTTTGGGATCGCCCCCCACATCGATGGCAACGGCTTGATTAGTTTTATGCACAACGTAACTGTTGGTTTGGATAGGGCCTAGAGGAAAGCAGGCAAGGGGCATGAGATCTCCTTCAAAATAAAATGGTCTTACAAAATAAAATGCTCTTAGGGCTAAATTTTTTTACGGTTAATTATTTATTATTAAGCAGCTTGTTGGTATTGGCAAGGGTTAGGTTTGGTGGGGGGTAGAGAGATGGAAATGAAGATTTTTGGGCGAGGAATGGAAAAAATGAGGATATTAATTTATTAAATTGGGAGGAGATTTAGGAGGAATAGACGAAATAATGATTTAAACGTAAGATAGTATGCTAAAAAAAATTTTAAGCGAAATTGGCAAAATCTTTCTTGATGTTTAAGATCTGAGGGTGTTTCTTAAAATGTATGATTATAGCGAACGTTTTTCAAGCTTTGTTTATTTAATTTCAATTATTTTTTCATTTAAGAAATTTTTTATTACGATTGTAATTTTGATTTTAATCGTTATGGAATATGTTTTAGATATTTTTCTAAAATTGATGACTTTCTAAATGTAGCTATATTTTTAAAATGGATTTTGACCATGAGCCTTTATTTTAAACGTGAATTATCTTTAGATAGTGGTGATATTCTTGATTTGCAAAGTGAACTTTGCGAAGATTTTGCCAAAATTATTAAATTTTCCGGACACACCCTCTATTTCCCCATTGATCAAAGTCTAGGTCAGCCGCAAATTTTGCCTAAAGAAAACAAATTATTGTTACCACTTCTCTGGGAGAATCGTAAGCTTGGCGTTTTAGTTTTGCACAATGTGGATTTAAAAAAGGCCAATCAGCTTTTGGGAACTTTGCCTGACATAGCACAAGTTATTTTGGGCAAACTTGCCTACCTTAAAGATCAACAGATCTGTGCGCAAACTTCGCTCATCAAAGAAGAGGCCATCTATGCCAAAATGGAGGAAGCCTCCAATGCTGTGCGCTCGCCGGAGGTTTTTGCCCAAGATTGGACCAAGTTACCAGCCTATAAACTTTGTCTTGGCCTAGTCATCATCCATTTTGTTAATTTTGAGGAACTAGCTTTAAAGCATAGTTTTGGGCTGATTCAAGAGCTTAGGGTCAAGTTGGCCTGTGAGTTGCGGGCCAATGCGCGTCAGGAGCAGTTGGCTGTGCGGCTAGGTGCCTATGATATGGGGCTTTTTTTTCAAGCGCCAGGACGTGAAACCTGCCGCAAGATTGCCGAGAGTCTGCTCAAAAGTTTAAAAAAGGTGGTTATAACCAATCCCTTAACCAATCAGAATATTCATCCAATTCTTACAGCCGGATTTGGTTTTTATCCCTATGATCTAACGGCTACCGAGACTAAGCTTGCCATTCAAGAGCAAGGACATCTTTTGGTTGAGCGGGTGCGTTTGGCTGCAGAGGTGGCCCATCCCTGGCAGGTTCAAGGCTATGCCCAGATGCTTAAATCTGGGGGTAGGATAATCGGCAATTTGCCCATGGGCCGTTTTCACATCAACCTTGGGCGTTTGATGGGGGTTGTGGCAGGTCAGACGTTTTCCGGGTTTGGAGGCGAAAATAGCACTGTCTATAAGGGCGATTTGACAATTGTTCAGGCAAGAAAAAAATACGCCATTGCCGAGAGCACTTATAAGGTCAAGGCCGATCTTCAGCCTACGGTTGGCGATAGGCTTGAATTGCTGAAAAATGCCACTGATCGTCATATAGGCTCAAGCGAGGAATTGGCCGGAACCGAAGATTTTTATGCCCAGATGCATGGTCAAAGTGCCAATTTAAGACTCTTTACGCTTGTAATGGTCCAGCTTGAAGATGTGGTTGATAAGACCAGCGATGAATGTTGTTTAGAAGTGCAGGCTGCTTGGCAAAAATTGTTTGAGCAAAAAGATCCAGAGCTTTTGCGCGGTCGTCATGGGCCCAATCTTTTGCTCTATTTTCATCCCAATGTTGAGGCCCAAAGCATAAACGATAAGTATATAGCCCTCTATGAGCAGTTGAAAGCCCAAGGTCTGCGTTCTGTTATCGGTCTAGTTGAATATCCATTTTTGGATATCAGCCGGACGCAAATTCCAGACTATGGCCTAAAAACTTTGGAGTATGCCCAGCTTTTGCCAGAACCTAAAGTTGGCATTTGCAACTCGGTGGCCATCAATATCAGTGCCGATCGTTTGTATAGTCTAGGCGATCTCTTTGGGGCCTTAGAAGAATATAAGCTAGCGCTGTTGGCTGATGCCAACAATGATTTGGCCTGGAATTCCATGGGTGTATGCATGGCGGCCATGGGCCACTTTGAAGATGCCAAACGTCATTTCTTGGAAGCTTTGCGGCGAAATCCAAGCAGTCAGCAGCAGGCTGAAATCTACTATAATCTGGGCACCCTTTGGCAAAGCTTGGGGGATGAAAAAGAAAGTCAAAAAGCCTTTGAGCAAAGTGTGCAAGCTGATCCATTGCATCTCTATGCCTGGATTCGTTTGGGCTTACTAGCTGAGCATGATGGCGATTTTGTCCGTGCTCGCGAAATCTATGGCAAGTGCCAAGAGATTGAAGCAAGTGGTTATTCATCCAATCTGGCAGTGCGCCATTTGGCCAATCTGGCCATTTTGGAGGATCGAAGCGATGAGGCGAGGGTTCTTTTGCAAGAAGCCTTACAACGTGATCCCAATGACGCCCAAGCCATGCTCCTTTTGGCCAAGATTTATCTGGCAGGTGGCGATGATCCAGCTATTGCCGAGCTTTTGGCCCGCAAAAGTTTGAATGTGCAGGAGAAGGCCGAAGCCTGGCAGGTTTTGGCTAGCGCTTTGCGCAGCCAGGGCCAAACGGAGCTTGCCAGTCAGGCTGAGGCCAAAGCAGCCGCGTTTTAATTTTTGAGAGCCATCTAGAAATTCTAAGGCCAAGATCTAAGAGCCAAACTCTAATCTGCTTTGGGCTGTTAGATTTGAGATTGTTGTCAAAATTCTTGCAGTTTGAGGCCAAATTAAGGTGCAAGACTTAGGCGTCAAGGCTTGGGCTGATTTGACCGTTGGCCACATGATAGATGGTTGCTTCTTGGGCCTGCTTTTTAAGAATTTCCACAGTTTCTTTATGGCATGTGAAATAGAAGATCTGATGCTCTTTGCCAAATCCGCCCTGACTCATGCGAGCCAATTCTTGCGCTGTAGCGCTAGCCCGTTCATGATCAAAGTTGACCAAAACTTCATCCATTAAGAGGGGCAAAGTTTCGGCAAAAGCCGCATGGCTCATGATATAGGCTAGTCTTAAGGCCAAATAAGCTTGTTCCTGGGTGCCTCGGCTTAAAGCTTCGGGCGCAACCAATTCTTGGCCATTTTGGGGCAACATACGCAAGGTGCGGTTTTTATCTAGGGAAATGACGATACTTTTCCATTTGCCCTGGGTTATGCGCTGAAAGATTTCCGATGCTTGGCGCAAGACCTGCGGCTGGCGTTCCTGTTCAAAGTCCTGGCGGGTCTTTTGGAGCAGGGCGTGTGCTAGGGCATATTTGGCCCATGTTTTGGCACAATCATTGATGGTTGTGGTTAAAACCTCGCGTTCCTGGAGTTTGGCGGCTAATTCCTGGCTTTGGCTTAAGTTATCTAGTTTAGCTTCAAGGGTGGCTAGTTTTTTGAGCAAATCATCTTGCTTTTGGTTTAATTCAGCCAATTTGAGCTTGTTTTGCGTTTGGCGTACCTCTTGAGTTGGGCGATCTTCATTGGCAAAACCGCGTAAAAATTGATCCAAAGGCTCGTGGCCTGCCACAATTTTTAAGTTGGCCTCTAGAGTATCGCGGCGTTTAAGCAGCTCCAAACGTTCATGGTAGATGCGATTTTTGACCAAAAATTCATCGGGTGTTTGGCAGGAAGCTTGCGCTAAGAGATTTTTGAGCTCCTCTTTGACCTGGGCCAATTCGGCCTGACAGCTGTGTAACTCTGTTTCTTCTTCCCGAATTCTGGCAAGAACCTGTTCTCTTTCGCGATTGGTTAGCTCTGCCTTTTGGGCCAAGATGCATAGTTCTTCAAAGGTAACTAGCCAATCAATGCTGCCATCGGGCAATAGTTTAGGTTGCTCTTGGCTGCGTTCCAAGATTTTGCTTATGGGTGTTGAAAAGGCTGCGATTGACTGTTTGATCTGCTCCAAAACATCGTGGGCATTTTCTAGCGTACTTTCTAGCGATAAGCAGTCTTGCATACATTCAAGGGCTGCTTTGGCTGTCTGGGGATTTAAGGTTTGATCTAGTCCTAGATCTTGGAGACACTTTTTCCAGCGCTCATTGCTGCTAGCCAAAAGTTCCTTGCATTTTTTGAGCTCAAGATCAGCTTCGGCTTGTTTGTCTTTGAGTTTTTTGCCCAAAGTTTTTAGACCTTCCAGTTCTTTGGCACTGGCTAGTTTTTCCTGGCAGATGCGATCGGCTTCACGCATACTCTGGAGGAGGTCTTTGGCGTGGCTGATGATGACCTTGGAAGCAGGATCTTTTTCTTTGATGCTTTGGGCCAAAGTGGCATAGCCTAGAATACGTTCATGCAAGTTTGAAATGTTAGCTTCCAAGTTAGCGACAGCTTTATTGGCCTCTTTTAAACTTGTGAGGCCAAGTTCGGCCATCTCAACTTGGGTTAAAAAGGTCTGGGCCGAGGTTGCTGCCGGAACCGTATCTACACCCAAAGCCGTTAGACACTCATGCCAGCTGTGTTTAGCCTTTTGCATAAGCTCTTCTTGTTGGGCCAATTTTTCGCTAAGTTTTTGACGTTCAGCTTGGGCGGCCTCAAGCTCTGCTTCTAGGCCGCGCATACCAGTTTGATAGTGTTCGCTGCGGATGCAGTTTTCCCGATCCCGACTGATGCGAACCTCGCAAGCTTCGAGTGTTTGATTATCAATGGGCTCCACTTGGGCAATGGCTGCGTAATGCTCCAGGTCTTCTTTTTGGCGAGCGATTTTTTCTTTAGCTGCAGTTACGCGTTTTTCTTTGCGCAGCCGTTCATCTAGACGGCGTTTTACTTCGCGGCTGTCATGGGGCGATCCGCCCCAGATGCCCAAAACACCAGCAAAGAGCGTGAGATACCCTGAGAGAAGATCTAAAGGCAGGGTAATGTCTGGTGTTAAGAGCAGAGATTTTAGATGGAAGACCAGATTCAAGATAAGCATACTTGAACCAACAAGGGCCAAAACAGAACCTAAAATTATTAGGATCAAGATTTTGTGGGATTTGGGCGTTGGTTCATTGGCGAGCTCTTCTTCTAAAAGTTCGAGCTCGCTTAGATCCCGCTCTTGGGTCTGCCAGATGGTGCGTAAATGGCGCACGGCATTGGCTTGTTCATCCAAAAGAGTGCGATCAGGTGCTTCCTCTTGATAGGCGTTTTTTAAGGCATCTTTGCGCAGAGAGATGCTTTTGATCCGTGCATCTAGCTGTTCGATGAGCTGTTCGGTCTGTGCAAAGTCAGCCAAGCGATTTTGCACTTGGGCTGCTAGATCGCGGACCTTGTGTTGTTCTTTTAGAAGTGTTTGCAGCTGCTCGTCTTGATCTTTGAGTGGAGCCTCTCTGAGATTGAGGTTTTTCCAGGATCTTTGGAAGGTTTTGGCCGCATTTTGGGCAAAGTCTTCTTTTTCTGGCAGTTGGCGCTTGGCTTCTTCCAATTGGGCTAGATCTTGACGCAGATCATCTCGTTCATTTTCGTTTAAAATCTGCTCTGGAACAATGATTTGATCGAGCTTGTCTTGGGCCATTTTTACGGCCTGCTCGTTTTCAGCCACAGCTGCATTGATCCCTTCTAGGGCGTCTAAAGCTGCCTCATGGCGGCTTTGGGCCGAGCGCAATTCTATGGCCAAAGCTTCTAGAGCATTGTGGGAAAAGAGCGATAGATCGGTTTGTCTGATGCGCTCACAGTTCCATTTGGGGCCTAGACGCAAAAGGGTTGTGGCTAGTTCGTCTTCTAGGCGCTTACAATTGGCTTCTTGGGCTGGGAGTCTCTGGGTTGCGGTGCGGAAATTTCCCTTATATTCAGTGAGGCTTAAGAGATTGGGCAATTCAACTAAAAGCAAGGGATTTGGGGTAAGCGCAGCCAAATTTTCTTGGAGTTTTTTGCATTTTTCGCTTTGTCTGGCTAAGGCATAGCTTTTTTGGCGTTCTTCGCGCAACAGTTGATCTAGGCTTTGGGCACCATGCTCTGGAAATTGGGTATAGACTGGCAAATCTTCTAGTTTTAGTCCTACAGCCTGCCATTCATCCCATTGCTGCCAGGCTGAAAGTCGCAGCTCTAAAAGTCTTGTTTCAGCATCAATTGCTTGGCGCTCTTTTTTGACTGCTTCCAGGGTCTGACTGAGATTAACTTTAGCCAAACTTAGGGCATCATACTCACTATGCTCATCTTCCAAGTTTTGGATGGTTTGGGCAATGTCGCGATAGCTATTTAAAGCTACATTAATGGGCGCAGATGTTCCACGTGGAGTAAAGAGCTTGCTCATGCCGTCGTTAAAAAACTTTAAGACAGCTTGGGGATCGTTTAAGCCTGCCCCAAAAGTAGCACTATAAAGAGCATCTTGGACATCATCAGGGGATAGTTTGGTCGCTAGTTCTTCTAAACTAAAACCAAAGACGCGAGTGTAGACCTCGCGTCCAACACCAGCCAAAAGTTCGTTTAATCTGGCTGGGGGAATGATTTGACCGTCCATGGTCAAGGTTAGGCCCAAGTTTTTTTCTTTGAAGCGAGCGATGGTTAACTGTTGGTCGTTTTCTGTGATTACATTTAGGCTTCCGCCAAAGCGTCCTCCGCGCAAAGGTTTTAAGTTTGTCCCCTGTCGACCTTGGGGAAAACCTGTGAGCATGGTGCGTAAGAACTCAAGGCAGGTGGACTTGCCGGCTTCATTTTCACCCAAAAAAATAACCAAACCCTGGGGAAGATCTTGCAGGATCAGCTCATGATAGATGCCAAAACCTTCAATGTGGAGGTCTTTAATATACACGTTGATCCTCCAATTGAGCGATGCAGAGTTTGGCAGCGTCTTGTAAGAGTCGACTTAAGTCATCGTCAGAGAGAGGTTTAATCAATTTGCGCAGCTGACTGTGGCCAAAAAGTGGGTTTAAGGTCTTTTGGACAAAGGCTTTAAGATCGTCTTCCTTTTGCATAAGCTCAACTTGGCGCAGGCAGTAGCCCAAAAGATCATCGCGTTTTAAATATTCGTTTAGGTCGATGGCCGCAGTTGTTGCCAGTTCAATATCACGAATATAGAGACCGGGTGTGCCTGTTTCAGCTAGAGCCAACTCGGCCATTAAATCGTTTAGGCCAGAATTTAATTCCTGCTCAAGTTTGGTTTGACCGGTTAAAATAATTTTGACAATGACCGACCGGCAGTTGGGCGGAAGGGTGTTTTTTATCTTGTCAAATTTGGTTTCAAGCTCCAAAACAAGCTTTTCCAGGGAATTTAGCTCATCAAGCGGTTGGATGATGGTTTGCCAGATGATGGGCGCTAAAGACTGAAAGGTGGCCTCGCACTGCCAGCTATCCTGATTTTTGCAAGCGTGAACCAGATAGCAGCCATGGGGACCATCTTCTGTGATATCTAGTCCTTGAGGACTTCCGGCATAGGCTATAAATGGATCTTTGGCCAAAATGCCAGGTTTGTGGACGTGACCTAGGGCCCAGGCATCTAGATTGGTCTCTTTTAATTCTTTGATGGTTGCAGGCTGAATGTTGTCACTATCAGAGCTTGCGCCAAGAGTGCAGTGTAATAGCCCCAACTGAAAACATTGGTCATATTCTTGATCGCGTTTAAAAAAAGGCGTTACATTGCGAGAATCAAATCGCGTTTCATGGCTTAGGCCATGAATGACAGCTTGCACTTGACCTTCTTTGATGAATAGTTCACGTGTAACAGTATCACCAAAGATTGTGACATTGTCCGGGAAATTAATAGACTTAAAGGTTTGGGCTTTAGGATCGTGGTTTCCGTGAATAATAAATACTCTGATGCCAGCAGTTTTTAAGTTTTCGCACAGCCTAACTAAACGTAATCTCGCCCGCACACTCTGCTCTTCACTGTTGGTCAAGTCACCGGCTAAGACCAGAAAGTCGGGTTTTTGATCCAAACAGAGCTTTTCTAAACGGTCGATGACGGCAAAGGTTGCTTCTTGCAGTTGTTTGGATAGACGTTCACCGTTAAGAAGATTTTTGGAAAGGCCCTTAAAGGGCGCATCCAAGTGCAGATCAGCGCTATGGATGAAGGTAATGTTAGGCATAGCTCAACCTTGAGAAAGTATGGTGCTTTAACAGAAACGTTTAGCGACCAGCTTGGGCGCGTAGACGCTGACACTGCATGGCTAAAGAGAGCAGCAGAGGATCATTGGGAGCTTGCTTTAAACCAAATTTTAGATAGCCCTGGGCCCTGGCAAATTCTTTGGCATTCATAAATTCGCGGGCAATCATGGCAAAGAGAGCATTTTCATCGCGGTAATTTTTGACGGCTTGGGCAAAACAAGTATCAGCATCGGACACAAGCCCACGGCTTAAGAAATTTTTGCCATCACGCAGGGCATGGTCAATTTTAAGCTTGCGAGCCGCCGCTTCCTCATAGGTCTCTTTATTTGCCTGGCCCACAATGGCTTGATAGACTTTGACTAGCTGGCTTAAGATCTCACGTTCTTTGCCTGCAGTGTAGGTGATGGGAGTGGCATGGACCGCTTTGAAAATGGGATCGGAACAGATGGTTATAAGGGCATCGCGAAAATCCTGGCGGATATCCATGGGGGCTCTTTGACCACCTAACTCTTTCAAGGAACTGATCAAAAGAACCAGGGCATGATTAAAATCACGGCGTTGACAGCTTGGCTGAATGCGGCCTAGATCTTCACGAATTTTACGAATATTCACAAAAACCTCGCTCGTTTATATAAAAACATAGAGTATAATTATGGCGTTTTTCATTCAAATTGGCAATGCTAGAAAATTTTTAACCGGTTTTTGCAGGCAAAAAAGGAGTTTTTTTGGAGATAAAATCAATTATTACTTTAAGAAATAAGCTATTCAAGCATTTTATGATCTAAATCTAGCAGGTCGTTTGGCCACGATTATTTGGCAAAGACAACATTTTTTAACAGATCTAGGTGGAGTCTTAAAAAAATCGAGATTATACAAAGCGGATAGTTTGGAAGTAGAGTATAAAACTGACAAATATTGTTATCCAGACAGCAGCGAATTGTTCTAAGTTTAGTATATTTGACTTTTTGATTTTGGATATCGGTAGAATGTCTAGTCAAAAAATAACTGTAAATTTTAAGTCAAGTTCTGCTAGGGTTTCTGGTGGATAGACTTCTTTTATGGACTAAAGATTTATCTTAGATCTTATGTAAATATCTTCTTATTGATGTTGATACAGTGTGCAAAATAAAGATTTATTACACTTCTCTCATAATTTTGGAACAAATCATCTAGCTAGGCATCAGATAGACAGACATACACGTATAGCCATGTTTCAAAAATCTGGCAGAATTGTAATATAATTATTATACATAATAAATTAATTTATAAATCAGCTTGTGATTGATTTTTTTTACTTTTCTTATTAATTTGTCAAGTTTAATTACTGAAATGACAACATTATAATGACCAGATTGTATTAACTTCTTGAAAAAGGACTGGGAGTTGCTATGGGTCGTGTGCTCTATGGTGTTCATGGCACAGGTCACGGTCATGCCATGCGAGGGTTAACCATTGCCAGGCACCTAAAGCAGCATGAATTTTTGTTCGTGGCTAATGATGATGCCAAGCGTGTTTTGGAAGGCGAGTTTAATGTTTATCCCATTCCCAACCTTGGGACGGTCTTTAAAGATTATCGCATAGATTTTCCGGCTACAATTGCCAAAGCCATACCACTTTTGTGGCAACGTGAGCATTATACAGACCTTGTTTGCCAAGTAATTAATGATTTTAAGCCTGATGTCTGCATGACAGACTTGGAGTATTTTGTCCCAAGGGCGGCCAAAAAAATGGCTTTGCCTTGCTTAACACTGGATCATCAGCACATCATTACCTGTTGCGAGCATAATTTACCGTTAAATATGTGGTGGGATGCTTTTTTTCAAGGGCTAACACCCCGTTATCTCTTTGCGCCAACCGATTATAATCTTTTGATTTCTTTTTATGCACCCAAAATGCTCTCCAAATATCGGGGGAGAGTTGCTCCACCCATACTGCGCGAGCGTGTCATAGAGGCAAAACCAAAGGATTTGGGCCATATAGTTGTCTATCAGAGCAATTCTACTAGTCAAAAGTTGCTTGATTTTTTGCAAAAGGCTACCAAGCGTACTTGCTATATTTTTGGCTATGCCAAAACTGAAGGAAAGATAGGTAATCTTGTCTTTTGCCAAAAAAGCGAAGAAGGTTTTCTGCGACTTTTAGAAGGTGCAAGTTATGTTATTCAAGGTGGCAGCCATACTCTAATGAGCGAGGCCCTCTATCTAGGCAAACCCATTTTATCACTGCCTTTGGGTTCTATGGTTGAGCAACTATTTAACGCTCTCTATTTGGAGCGCTTGGGTTATGGACTAGCTTGTGCTATAGAGAAATTGACTGTTGATCTTTTGGTTCGCTTTGAGGCTAATTTGGAGAAGTTTCGTGCGGCCATAGCTTTAGGCTCTTTTTTGGGCAATGACCTTGTTTTTAGCCTTGTGGACCAATTCATAACAAGCAAAGAAATTAGCGCTTAAAGAAACGTCTGGCTAGTTTTGTCTAGCCAAATCTTTTTGACGTAGCGTATATTTAGATAGTTGATAATTTTCTTAGAGTCTAGCGCCTTGGCCTAATTTTAATCTGCTTTAGGAGCAAGGCGTTACTAATTTTTACGATATTGAAAAATCCAATCCCACAGGCTTAGCTGTCGGTGGGTCGGGTGGAATCTGAGTCTGGGGGAGTTTTGGAATGAACAATTTGATCAAGTGGTACATTGAGCGCAGTTTGATTTGGCGCATTGTCATCGGCATGATTATTGGTGCCATGTTGGGTCTTGCCGCCTCAGGGCTAACTGCCATCGCTATTTTAGGTAAGATCTTTGTTGGTGCCTTGAAAGGTGTCGCACCGATTCTCGTCTTTATCTTGGTGCTCAATGCCTTGGCCAACGCCAGACAAGGTGTGGGTGGCCGTTTTAAAAATGTCACCCTGCTTTATATGTTCGCTAACCTGTTTGCTGCCTGCACGGCTGTAATTGGTTGTTTTCTCTTTCCTTTAACCATTAAGCTTGACACCGCAGGCGCAGCCAATTCGGCCCCTGGCGGCTTGGGTGAAATTTTAACCAACCTGTTCACCAACATGGTTGATAACCCAGTTAATGCCTTGGCTCATGGCAACTATGTGGGTATACTTTTCTGGGCCATTGTTTTCGGTCTGTGCTTAAAGAAATTTGCCAAGCCTGAAACATTGATCTGGACCCGCGACTTGTCGGAGATGGTTTCTGATGCTGTCCATGTTGTCATCCAATTTGCCCCCTTTGGTATTTGCGGTTTGATGTTTTCGGTTGTGGCCGAAAGTGGGTTGGCCATTTTTGTGGATTATGGCAAACTCTTACTCCTCTTAGTTGGCTGCATGATAATCGTAGCATTAGTTGTTGATCCACTGCTTATTTGGCTCTTTACCCGCAGAAATCCCTATCCGTTAGCTCTTACCTGCTTACGTGGTAGCGGTATTACCGCCTTCTTTACCCGCAGTTCAGCCGCTAATATTCCGGTCAACATGGCCCTGTGTAAACGTATGGGCATGGATGTTAATTTTTATTCGGTTTCCATTCCCTTGGGCGCAACCATCAATATGGGTGGGGCGGCTGTAACTATTACGGTCATGACCTTGGCTGTAGCCAATACGTTGGGTGTGCATCTTGATTTCTTCACTGCAGTGATGTTAAGTTTTCTGGCAGCCTTAGGTGCTTGTGGTAGTTCTGGTGTGGCTGGAGGCTCCCTCCTTTTGATCCCCATGGCCTGCTCCCTTTTTGGCATTGTTAATGATATTGCCATGCAGGCTGTTGCGGTTGGTTTTGTTATCGGTGTTGTCCAAGACTCAGTGGAAACAGCCATTAACTCAAGCACAGATGTTATGTTTACAGTCACAGCCGAACATTGTGAACGTAAAAAGAATGGTGTTGAGGGCATTAGCATTTTAGGCGGCTAGTTTTAAATATTTATTTTGACGTTTTACTAAAAAACAAAAAGTTTTTGGACCAAATCAATTTTTTGGACCAAAGAAATTTTCAAAAATGAACTAAAGATAGCTTAAAATACATAAAGCATCTTTAACTAGGTAAAAGATTTTAAAATTAAAGATCCTCATGGCTTTTAGAAACCATGAGGATCTTTAATTAGAAAATGGTTTGTTCTTATTTTAAAGTGCAGTCTAAATAAAGCAGTACTTTTTCATTATTACATTTCTGCCATATTTTTGGAACATCTTTATCTATGTATCCAACTATATATGAATCTTTGTCTAGATCTGCAGATAGTAGTTTGATTTGTTCCAATATTATGCTGGAAACGTAATATACATCTTAGTATAGATCTATTACATTTTACTCATATTTTTGGGACATGGCTATATGTGCATATCCATATGTCTGACGGATAGCTAGATGATTTGTTCCAACATTACGATGGAAATGTAATATAGACAGCAGTTTGATTTATTCCAACATTATGCTGGAAACATAATAAACCTGGATAAAGCAGCTCTTTTTGATTTTGCCTACGGATTTTTGGCTATAAATTTTTATCTATCGATCTTTATCGATCAATTGTATCTATAAATTTTTATTTATCGATCGTTATCGAAAGCTTTGTTTATCAATTTTTAGCCAAAGCATTGTTTTAAAAGTACAAATAACATCTAATACTGGAAGAAATCTTACATTTAAGCTATTTTTTTGAAACATAGCTTTAGGTGCATTTGCCTCTAACTTGTCTACAGTTCATAGTTTCAATGTTTCTTGTCAATCACTCCGACCCGCAAGGGGTCGAGGCTTGCAGTTCATCCACGAAGTCCTAGCGTCATGTCGTAGCATGCTCCTAAGCTTAAGCGTTCGTAAGAACGCATACACTAAGGTCACAGTGTGCCTATGACCGCACAGCCTTGATATTGA
>JAFSZE010000036.1 GCA_017455745.1 Desulfovibrionaceae bacterium
AACCTGGAAATTTTAAAATGTTTTGAGCTAAAACTTAAAAAAACTATACACCAAATCAAATCAAATTAAATCAAATTAAATCAAGTCAAGTCAAGTCAAGTCTAATTTAAACGTGGAAATAAGCTTCATATTATAATTTCTGTAAGATTTTTAAAACACGGTTATTATGCATATAAGCATATCTCGTGCATAGCTAGCTGATTATCTCAAATATTATGAATGAATCATAATAGTCTACAGAAAGAACACCTATCATTTAAAATT
This sequence comes from Desulfovibrionaceae bacterium, assembly GCA_017455745.1. GTDB lineage: Bacteria > Desulfobacterota > Desulfovibrionia > Desulfovibrionales > Desulfovibrionaceae > Desulfovibrio. Next base: position 265 of record JAFSZE010000036.1, read on the forward strand.
AAAATTTGCGAATATGTAATCATAACTATTTGTGAATATACAATCATAACTAATTTAACTTAAGAATGTGATTTAACTATACTTATTTTACTTATATCAAGACTTAAATATTCAAGTTTTTAGTTATATCTAATTCATAGCAATTTTATATCTAGCTTTGACATTATTTAATACCTTTTTCAACATAAATGCTTCATTTTATGAATAAAAACTTGCGATTGAATTTTTACTAATCGTATTCCTATCTATGCTTCTATTACTACAAATATCTCTACTGCCATATCTTTTTCTTCTCTCTTAACCACTTGTCAAATAAAATTAAGCAAATACAAAAAACTAAAAGATCCTCTTAGCAAAAAAACTAAGAGGATCTTTTGTTATATCAAAAAATTCTATTCCCATAGATCTTATATCTTAAAATTTCACACCTTAAACCTTAGTCTTAGCATCTTAGCATTTTAATATCTTAGCATTTTAATATCTAAAAATCATGCAACTAGCATCTTTTAAAGACAAAATTCACAAATCAAAGCCTATCTTCTTTATCCAAATCTTCAGTACTCAAATCAGCATTATCGTCAGCAATGTCAGGATCTTTATCGTCGGCATCGGTCTCACTATTATTGGCACCTTTACGTAAGGTCGTATAAAGCGGCACCGCAGTTGCTCGACCAGAGAAGATGGTTTCAGCACTGGCATCTAGGGCATTTAGCAAAACATCATCAACCTGATCAACCAAAACAATCTCTAAGTCCTTCAAGACTTCTTGGGGCACATCCCGAAGATCTTTTTCATTGTCCTTGGGCACAATGACTTTTTTGATGCCACCGCGTTTGGCAGCAAAAAGTTTTTCACGCAAACCACCAATGGGTAAAACACGACCACGCAGGGAAATTTCACCAGTCATGCTGACATCATTGCGCACTGGCACACCTAAAAGGGCAGAAGTCACAGATGTTGCAATGGTTATACCAGCAGAAGGACCATCTTTAGGTGTGGAACCATCAGGCACATGCACATGGATGTCGATCTTGCGATAAAACTTAGGATCAAGCCCAAGCTCATCAGCCCTAGACCTAACATAGGTCAAAGCAGCCTTAGCCGACTCCTTCATCACATCGCCTAATGATCCTGTAATAACAATCTGTCCGTGGCCGCTCATGATGGTTGTCTCTACCATCAAGATTTCACCACCGGCTTTGGTAAAGGCTAAACCTGCACAAACTCCAACTCTGGCCTCTGATTCCCGCTCCTCATGATGAAATCTAGGCACGCCCAAAAAGCCAGAGAGATTTTGGGTTGTGATGTTAACACACTGGCTTAAATCTTTGCTCTCCACAAGCCTAATGGCTGTTTTACGACACAAGGCCCCTAGTTCACGCTCCAAGTTACGCACACCGGCTTCCCTGGTATACGTACGAATAACCTGGTTTAGAGCATTTTCCGAGAGACGAATGTTCCCTTCTTTGAGACCATGTTCTTGCAATTGCCGTGGCAGGAGATAATTGCGGGCAATATGGCGTTTTTCTGTTTCCAAATAGCTAGGCAGCTCAATGATCTCCATGCGATCAATCAAAGGATCTTGCACATTATGGAGGGAGTTGGCTGTGGTAATAAAAAAGATTTTGGAGAGATCATAGTCCAGATCGAGATAATGATCCATGAAGGTGCTGTTTTGCTCTGGATCAAAAACCTCCAACAGGGCCGAAGCGGGATCGCCCCGGTAATCATTGGACATTTTGTCAATCTCATCCAAACAGAAAAGGGGATTGTTAAATTGCACCCGCTTTAATGATTGCAAGATCTTGCCAGGCAATGCTCCCACATAGGTGCGGCGGTGGCCACGAATTTCAGCTTCGTCCCGCACCCCGCCTAAAGATAAGCGTACAAACTCTCGTCCTGTAGCCTTGGCCACAGATTTGGCTAGGGAAGTCTTGCCAACCCCTGGCGGCCCCACGAAACAGAGAATGGGACCTTTTAAGCCATTGGAAAGTTTCTGCACAGCCAAATATTCCAAAATCCGCTCTTTGGGCTTTTCCAGCCCATAATGATCCCCGTCCAAGATTGATCTGGCCTTGTCCAAATCAATATCAATCTCTTTTAGGTTGTTCCAGGGCAGATCAATGATCCAGTCAATGTAATTGCGGACCACCGTATATTCGGCTGCTGCTGGCTGCATAGCTCTAAGCTTGCGTAATTCGGCATAAGCCCGCTCTTGAGCTTCCACCGGCATATCTTTGGCCTTGATCTTTTGCTCAAGCTCAACTGCTTCGGCCTTAGGATCATCATCGCGGCCCATCTCGCGATTGATGGCCTTGATCTGCTCTGTCAGATAGTATTCGCGCTGATTGCGCTCCATCTGGACCTTAACGCGGTTTTTGATTCTCTTTTCAACTCCGGCTAGCGCGATTTCACCTTCCAAAAGCTCATAAGCCATCTCTAAACGCTTGGTGCGATCAAGCTCTTCCAAGACCGACTGTCTTTTCTCTGTATCAGCCCTCAGGTGGGGCAAAACAGCATCAGCCAAATGACCAGGTTTAGAGATTGCTTGCAATGTTTTGATCACATCGCCAGGGATTTTCCGATTGACTTTGGCATACTCATTCAAAGCCTCATGCATACTTTGCACAAGCGCCAAACCTTCTTCGGCATTGCCCTCGATATCATCAACCTTTTGCACTGTAACTTTGAGAAAGTCAGAATCTGTCTCAAGATCTTTCCAGGTGGCCCGGTAAAGACCTTCAAACAAAACTTTGATGGTGCCATCGGGAAGTCGTAAAACCTGCAAAACACGGCTCACAACCCCCATGTTAAAAATTATTATCGCTGACTGGTCTGTAGTTGCTCCAGGCTGCTGAGCTGCTAAAAACAAATAACGATTGTGCTCCGCTTGGGCTGCTTCTATGGATTTGATTGAGGCATCTCGACCAACAAATAAAGGCATAATTGCCCCCGGGAACATGACAACTTCCCGTAAAGGCAAAAGTGGTAACTGTTGATCATCTACCACAGCAGTGACATCGCTCATGTCTTAAGTTTCCTCATTAAAAAATTGCGTAAACCAACACAAACCAACCGGCGAAAAAAAAGAATCAAAACTTACTTTGTCTTGGAAGCTTTGGCTGCTTTAGCTACTTCTGCATCCTTAAATGCTTTTTCAGATGCTTTTTCAGCAGCTTGTTCTGTGGAGGCAGCCTGATCATTGGGCTCTTTATTGGCCTTTTCGTCAAACTCCTCTTGAGTCTGCTTGTCTGGGCCATAGAGCAACACTGGCTGGGTGTTATTATCGATCACATCACGATCAATAATACATTCCGTCACGTCAGGCATGGAGGGCAATTTAAACATGATGTCGAGCATCTTGCGCTCCATCACATTTCTTAAGCCTCGAGCCCCAGTCTTGCGCTCAATGGCTTTATGGGCAATGGCTTTTAAAGCCTCGGTTGAGAAACGCAAATTGACATGGTCCAATTCAAAGAGCTTCTGATATTGTCTAGTCAAAGCGTTCTTGGGTTCAGTCAAGATGCGCACCAAATCTTCTTCATCAAGCTCATCCACATGGGTGATGATGGGGATTCGACCGACAAACTCGGGGATCAAGCCAAATTTGACCAGATCTTGGGGATGGATTTTCTCCAAAAGCTCAGCCATGGACATATTTTTGGACGAACGCACATTGGCCCCAAAGCCCATGGATGATCCACTAACCCTTGATTCCACAATCTTATCCAAGCCCACAAAGGCTCCACCGACAATAAAGAGAATATTGTCAGTATTGATGCGGATAAATTCCTGCTGGGGATGTTTGCGGCCCCCTTTGGGTGGAATGTTGGCCTCAGTGCCCTCAATGATCTTTAAAAGGGCCTGTTGGACACCTTCACCCGAAACATCACGGGTGATGGATGGTCCATCGCCTTTGCGTGAAATCTTATCGATTTCATCGATATAGATGATACCTTTGCTTGCAGCCTCAAGGTTGTACTCGGCATTTTGGAGGAGCTGGACCAAAATGTTTTCCACATCCTCGCCCACATAACCAGCTTCGGTCAAAGTGGTGGCATCGACTATGGCAAAAGGTACCTTCAAAATTTTAGCCAATGTTTTGGCCAAAAGTGTTTTACCACTGCCGGATGGGCCCACAAGAAGGATGTTGCTTTTTTCAAGCTCCACATCTTGGCCAATCATGTCAGCATAGAAAACACGCTTGTAGTGATTATGGACAGCGACAGAAAGAATTTTTTTGGCTTCGGTCTGGCCAATGACATACTGGTCCAAGCGATCCATAATCTCTTGGGGCGACAAAAGACGACCTTCTTCAGCCTCTTCATAGCGGTCATTGGCAATAATCTTTGTGCATTCACGCACACAGTAATCACAAATACAAGCGCGATCCTGCACGATCAGATTATTCACTTCTTGTTCGCTGCGGCCACAGAAGGAACAAGATAAAGGCTCGGACTTTTTTTTAGTCGTTCTCGGCATATTTACTCACTTTTGGGCTTAGCTAAGTCTCTTCTAGATACGAGCACCCGATCAATTAATCCAAGTTCCTGAGCCTCAACAGGCGTTAGAAAGTGATCTCTCTCGGTGGACTGAGCAATTTCTTCATAGGTGCGTTTGGTATTTTCAGCCATGATCCGATTGAGCTGCTCCTTCAAGCGTAAAATCTCTTTGGCATGAATCTCAATGTCTGTTGCTTGGCCTCTATAGCCACCCAACGGTTGGTGAATCATAATCTGACTGTTCGGTAAAGCATAGCGCATTCCAGGCTCACCTGCAGCCAAGAGAAAAGCGCCCATACTAGCTGCCATACCCATGCAGACA
>JAFSZE010000037.1 GCA_017455745.1 Desulfovibrionaceae bacterium
CTGCCACCGTCTTTAATGACAGAAGCCCAAGCTTGACCGAAATTAGCAGCGTCTAATTCCAAAAGAGGTTTGGTGTAATTTAAGTTCGAGCCTAAAATGTTAGGCTTAAGATTATTTTTTTGCGCGGGATCCAAGTTAGCTTGGCACGAGTTGCTTGCAAGTTTGCAATCTGACCATAAAGGTCGCTTTAAGAGGCGGCATTGAGCAATGGGAATATGGAGGTAGGTGCGGGGATAAAGTTGGCCATCTTGTTCAGTGATGGGTGGTAGGGGGGTTAAAACGCTTGTGGGCGGTTTTAATGTTAAGATGTGTGTAAGACAGGCCAAACTTGCTGCTGTAGCCGCAGTGCCAGTTGTAAAGCCTTCTTTAAGTTGGGCGGGATCTTTTTCAGCCATGAGTTAGACTGTTAGGCTTACTTGGCCTTGAGCTAGAAAATCAACCTGGCTTTTAACGCAGACATTTTCCTCTTTTACCTGGCAGGAAATTGTGGCACCGCTTGGTTGCACAAGGCTAATCTCTTGATTATTTAGGTTTTGTGTTTTGGACATCTTAAGTGCCAAGGCTAGGCTACCTGAGCCGCAAGCTGTTTCAAAGACACATGTGGCCACATCTTTAACCCAGACTAAGGGCGTAATTTTAAAGCAATTTGGTCCAATTTCTTCCCACCAGATGGCGCCAACACACGGTTCAGACTCTAAGTGGGCCCAAGCTATGAGCTTTGTTAAGGTATTTTGGGCTTCTTGGCGGTAGCAGTTTGCCGAAATCAAGAAATGGCTTATGCCCTCAAATTTGACCAGAAAGATGTTGTTGGCAATAGATTCCAAGCTAAACTTAGGCAGAGTTAATTTAAGTTTAACCTGTGTTTTTTGGGGATCATTGCCTTGAGCTGAGGCTAAAATTGGGCTAGGCCATCCCGATACATTTAAGACGAATTCTTGAGCTAGATTGATTTTTTGGCTTTCTAGATAGAGGTTGGCCGCCAAGGCTGCTGTGGCGTTTAAGCAAAACTCATCCCCGGCCATCTGCAAATTGTTGTCCCAAATAAAGCCAACCTGTTCGGCTGCAAGGGCCTTTTGGGTTAAGGCTTGTTTAGCTAAATTTATGCGCAAAGCAGTGGACTCTGGTTTTCCTTGCAAAAACAAGGTGGTATTGCCACTGGGATTCCATTTGGTATAAAAAATATCGAAGGCTTTTGGCCCGAAGTTTTTAATTTTCATAATTTTTGTCTAAAATTGGATCTCAAATTCCGGTGGTCCTCTTCACCACCAAAAACTATAGCTCTTTCTTATAGAAAAAATAGCCGCTTTCAGCATTTACCATGATTAATTAATAAAAAAGCTAATATTATCTTTTAGTTTTATGACATTTCAAGCAAATTTCCTAATGTTTCAATGGCACATGACTTGCCACCAAAGCCTATACCAAACCCATATATTTTTAGATATTTAGTTTTATCAAATCCATCAACATATTTTTTTCGAATAATCTGCTTTGTTGCATCTTTTGCTGCGGAAAGACGATTTTTATCGTTGTTTTCAGTCTTTTTTAATTCCATAATGACAATTGTTTTCAATTGTGCATGCGAAATAATTATATCAGAGTACCCATCACCTGTTTCTTGATCTGACTCTAATTTAATCTTATCACTAGCAGCTACCATAGTTAAAAGTCTGAGCATGAAATCATGATAAAAAGACTCGTTTCCTTGATTCCTTATGCTTATAAATCTCGTAAGTAGTAGATTTAATATTTTCTTTGCATCATTAGCCTCATTAGCAAATAAATGCAAAAACAATTTTCTTCCTCGATTCAACCAAACTGGGTTTGATTTATCATACAAATGAGCAAGTCTTAGCTCAAAACATTTGCGGATTTCACGGTTGGGTATTTTCAAAAAGACATTTTTATGTAATGGAGAATCTTCTGTAAAAGTCAAATACCCAGTTTTTAAGAAAAACGTCATACAAGTATCAAAGTC
>JAFSZE010000038.1 GCA_017455745.1 Desulfovibrionaceae bacterium
AGGAGAAAATATATGTGTGTTGGTCTTTCGGCTAAAGTGGTCAAAGTTGATAAAGGTCGGGCACTTATCGATGCATCAGGCGTCAAACGTCAGGTTTCGGCTGACCTTTTAAATGATTTGGAACCTGGTGATTATGTTATGGTCCATGCCGGCATTGCCATTGCCAAAATCTCTGGCAGCGAAGGTGAAGAAGTGTCAACCATCTTAACCGATCTAGTGGGCCAAGGATAATTTATGTCGCAAGAATCAGCCAACGATTCAGCCATAAGTCAAACGCGTAAAATTATTGAAGAGTATCATGGCAAGCCTTTGCGGATCATGGAGGTTTGTGGCACCCACACGCACGAAATTTTCCGCCTAGGCTTGCGTCAAATTTTACCAGAAAACATTACCCTAATCTCAGGTCCGGGCTGTCCTGTTTGTGTCACGCCAACATCTTTTATTGATGAGGCTCTGTGGCTTGGATTGAAGGCTAAGGCCATTATCTGTACTTTCGGCGATCTCTTGCGTGTGCCAGGTTCCGACACAAGCTTATTGGAAGCCCGCAGCCAAGGTTTGGATGTTCGACTAGTCTACTCGCCACTAGACGCCCTTAAAATTGCACAGGAAGAACCAAAACGTGAAGTGGTTTTTCTCTCTGTTGGCTTTGAAACCACCGTACCTGCTGAGTGCTTAGCCGCAACTAGCGCCAAAGAACAAGGAATCGAAAATTTTTCCCTCTTGGTGGCCAATAAAACAATGCCCAAAGCTTATCAGGCCCTCAAAGGTAGTGCTGATGCTTTTCTCTATCCAGGCCATGTTTGCGCCATAACCGGTACCAAAGACTGTGCTGATTTGGTAGATCAAGGGGTTTCTGGTGTTGTGGCTGGATTTACAGCCGCTGAACTCTTAACGGCCTTGGCAGCTATCGTTATCAAAAGCGCAGCTAATAAACCGTTCTTTTTAAATTGTTATCCTCGGGTTGTCAGCGAAGATGGCAATCTATCTGCCCGCAAGCTTATCAATGACACCATGGAAGCTTGCGACTGTGAATGGCGTGGCTTGGGCAATATTGTTGGTTCTGGTTTAAAACTTAAAAGCCAATGGCAAGATTTTGATGCTAAGTTGCGTTTCAATATCCCCAAACTTGAAAGTCGGGTTCATCCAGGCTGCCGTTGCGGTGCTGTCCTACAGGGCAAATGTTTGCCCAATGACTGTAAGCTTTTTGGACAAGCCTGCCGCCCAGAACACCCCATCGGCGCCTGCATGGTTTCCAGTGAAGGTACCTGTGCCGCCTACTACCAGTACAGCAATTGGTAGCTCTGTCTAGTTTTGAAATTTCAAAATTAAATTAAAAAAATCTCAAAACTTCTCTTAGCACAAAGAGCTTTTTTTTGCTAAGCTATTTTTGTTTTTTCGGGAGATCTCATGGGTAAAACAGTTCTCTTGGCTCATGGCGGAGGTGGCCAGCAAACACAGGACTTGATTGCCAATGTTTTTCAAGCCCATTTTGCCAATCCCCTCTTTACCGCAGACGATGCTGCCGTATTAAAGATTGAACAAACAAAACTAGCCTTCTCAACCGATGGTTTTATTGTTTCACCCTACAAATTTCCAGGCGGCGATATTGGCAAACTCTCAATCTGTGGAACAGTCAATGATCTAGCCTGTATGGGCGCTAGACCGCTTTGGATTACTTGTGCTTTTATCTTGGAAGAAGGTTTTGAGCTTAGCGACTTAGAAATGATTGCGGCCTCCATGGCCAAAACAGCCGAGGAAGCGCAGGTTAAAATTGTGGCTGGTGACACCAAAGTGGCCAACCATGGCCACGTGGATAAAATCTTCATCACCACCTCAGGCATCGGCCAAATTGAGGTGGAAAACCACCCTGCTGGTCACAAAGCCCAACCTTCTGATGCGATTATTGTCAGCGGCGATATCGGTCGCCACGGCGCGGCTATTTTGCTTGCGCGAGAAAAATTCGATATTGAAGCTGAAATAACAAGTGATTGCGCCCCTCTCTGCGGTCTAGTTGAAAAGATCATGCCGTACAGCCCCCATATCCACGTTATCCGCGATGCCACGCGTGGAGGAGTTGGTACAGTACTCTATGAAATTGCCGCTCAAAGTAAGGTCGGTATCCGCTTAAAAACTCAAGATATCCCTGTGGCCCCTTCTGTCCATGGACTTTGCCAAATGTTAGGCTTGGATCCGCTATATCTGGCCTGTGAAGGACGCTTAGTCCTTTTTGTTACCCAAGATATGGCGCCAAAAGTCGTTGATCTATTAAAGAGTACTACCTACGGCCAAAATGCCGCCATCATTGGCTATGTGGATGGCGCCCAAAAACCAGGTAGCGTGGTCTTAGAGACAGCCATAGGCGCAACTACTATACTACCAAGACCAACCGGCGAACTACTGCCAAGAATCTGCTAGAAATCGCAAATTTTGCTCTTTAAAAGTCCTTATGAGTTAAATAATTAATAAAAAATAGTGTTCATAAGAGTATCTATTGATATCTTACAAACACTATATCGTACTAAATATTGGCAAAAAAAGACTTGGTATCTAAAACTAATAATAATTTTGCATAAACAATATTCTTAAGCTTTTAATAATTATGTTGGCTATTTAATATATATTTTTTACTTTTAAATTTTGATCTTTGAAATGCAAAAGAAAAAAACGATTCGACTGCTTTATCCAGAATGGCATGGCGGTGCATTGTCAACTTATTATTTTGGTGCCAATCTTTTAGCCAGTATTTTACCAAATTCACCTTTAGATCCAGATCCAACTTTTAAAGTGGAAGTGCGTGATCCAAATGGTATTGACGCTAGGAGAGAATTAAAAGAAGAAGCCGGAATTGTGGCTCGATCAGAAATTCGCAATAATTTTCAAAATGCAATGGAAATTATCAAGCGTGAAAAGCCTGACAGGATTATCACTATTGGTGGTGATTGTTTTGTCTCTCTTGCTGCCTTTGATTATCTACACGGTATCTACAAAGATGAGCTCGGAATACTTTGGGTTGATGCGCATCCAGATGTTTTAACGCCTAATTTTTTTAATCATGCCCATGCGATGGTTCTTGGAACTCTCTTGGGTGGAGGAGATGAAGGACTTCGCTCTTTGCTAACCAACGAACCTTTTGCTGGTGAAAAGATTTGCTACGCCGGTTTACAAAAACTTTTACCTGAAGAGGAAGCTATTCTAAGAGATCATGGTGTAAATTATCGAATTCAAGAAGATTCAATGCTCACAAAACATGAATTGGCTGAGTGGATTTACAAAAATTCCGTACATCATCTTTTGGTTCACTTTGATGTTGATGTTTTGAGTCCGCAATTATTCGCCTCAACCTACTTCGCCCATCCTACCTTGCAAGAAGAAAGTGGTTCTCGCGGGATTATGGATTTTGATGCTGTGCATGATATTTTACACGCAGCTGAAATTTTGAGCAATATCGAAGGATTTACAGTAGCAGAATATTTACCTTGGAGTGAAGAAAAACTAGCAAATATATTTAGAAACCTTGATTTCTTTAGCTATTTTTAGGTTATCAATATAATAGCTATACCTAGAATTTTATAATTAGTTGTCAGCAAATTTGAACATAATATTATACATATATATGCAATTGCATTCCAGTTAAAACTACGATAGATAAATTTCTATTGTCGCTATTTGGCAAAAATTGGCCCGATAAAATTTTTAGATCTTTTACTAAAAATGTACTGATCTAATTTATAAATTCAAAAAAATGTTCTTTAAAAAATTAGATACTAGTGTTTTACGTTTCAATTTGACTTAATGCGGCCAATGCCGCATTTTTCAATTTTATAACTTCTTTAGTTTTATATCAAATTACCAAGAATATTCGCAAGAAAAAAGCATAAGTTGATGCAACATCCGTAAAATAAAATCGTAACAAAAGTGATTTTAGGAGTTACGATATACCATCTCCGACGGACTACTTTCCTAAAAAACGAAAGACACATTCACCAAATGGCTCATCGAATACAACTATGCCCGTTTCAAGTACGACTCTGCCGCAAAGACGGACGCAGGCGTCTCGCAGCGTGGCTGAGTTGGCAAAATGGCGCAGCGTATCCATGCGGAGACTACGACCGAAAGAACTGCATATGCATATCCGCTAGTCGGCGTCATGGCTAAAAACAAGCCAAACACAAGTCTACACACGAAATCATGGTCCATCGGAAAACAAACCATTTGAAAGCAATAAAAGAATTAAACAAGTTTGACGTACCATTATATTTTGCAACAGGTAAAATGACGTATGATTTTAGATTAGCCAATAATATACCTAAGGATCATCATTTTGATGCTACATGTATTGCAGCACAAGCCTTCAATATAAAT
>JAFSZE010000039.1 GCA_017455745.1 Desulfovibrionaceae bacterium
GTATAACTCCATACACATAACCACCTCCTTCCTTTTAAATTTTATTTAATTTAACATACTTATATATTAATTTCAAGCTTTTTTTGCGCCTTTTATCTCCAACCCATAAAGGGTTGGAGTTTTACGGCGCTTTTTATAAAAAACAAGTCTACTAACTTTGGATATGCATGGCAACAGGTAAAAATTTACAAAATTCGAACGGTGTAATCAACCTGCAATAACATTTAAAACAAAAACAGTTTTCTTTGTTGATCAAAAAAAGCTTGGGACAAGTCTTACTAAGATGAAAGATTTGGGCAAGGCAGCCCTATTTTTGTCTCTAGTGCGATTTAAAATGTCTAAAAGCCTAGAAGATCAAAGTTAAGTTGGGATTAAAAAATGTCAAGGGCTAAACAAAAAAAATTAAGCCACATCAACTTTGGTATCTTGCAATAAACTGTTCGCAAAATCGGCACCATTGAATGGGCGTAAATCTTCCATTTTTTCACCAAGGCCTATATAAGTTATGGGCAAATTAAACTGCAAGGCTAAAGCAATGGCAAAGCCACCTTTGGCCGTACCATCAAGCTTTGTGACAATCAATTCATCCACCTTACAGGCTTCTTGGAAGAGTTTGACCTGGGAGAGAGCATTTTGACCGGTTGTAGCATCCAAAACCAAAATCGTTCTGTGAGGAGCACCGGCATGTTTCTTGCCAGTAACAGTACGAATTTTTTTCAATTCTTCCATCAAATTGGTTTTGGTCTGTAAACGGCCTGCCGTATCAATAAATAGCAGATCAACTCCTTCCTTTAAAGCATAATCCATGGCTTCATAAGCCACAGAAGCTGGATCACTACCTTGTGGTTTGGAATAGAATAAGGCACCAGCTCGTTTAGCCCAAACTTCCAATTGTTCAATGGCCGCAGCTCGAAAGGTATCACCAGCAGCGATCATCACCTTCCGGCCACGTAACCGCTCGCGATTGGCTAATTTACCAATGGTCGTTGTTTTACCAACACCATTGACACCAACCATCAAAATAACTTCTGGTGGATTGTAAGCTGTGATATGTGGCTCAATCTTAAAAATCTCCGTCAATTCTTCTCGCAGTAATTCTCGTAATTCCTCAGGTTTGGTGGCCTTAGTTTGACGCACACGATTTCTAAGACGCTCAACTAAATTTATAGCTGCTTCATAACCCAAATCAGCAGTGATAAATATTTCTTCCAAAGTCTCCCAGAATTCCTCATCCAAACTGCCATGGCTCGTAAACAAACCATCCAATTTTTGGGCTAGCTGCTCACGGGTTTTGCTCAAACCACTTTGGATCTTGAGCAATAAACGGTTGCGCTCATCCTCCTCATCTTCCATTTCTAAGGCTACAGCCAAGCGATATTGGAGTTCAGAACGAAACTCATCCACATATTCATAGTCCATCCGCTCAAGCCAAGTCTTAAAGTCATCAATAAAGACTTTGACTTCGTCGGCTGGCGCATCCAACGACGTTAAGAGAAATTCCAGGCGATCATACAAAAGGTCGCCTTTTTCTTCGACGCCATCCAATATAATGGCTAACCAAGCAGAAAGTTTGGGTGGAGCCTGACGCAACTTAAGCGTCATGGCCGCTTTAGCGTCATCTTGGCCAACAGCAGCAGAATCAACCTTTTCAACTTTATCACTGGCCTTAGGTTCTTTGGCTAAAGCCTCCTCTCCAACCTCAGATCTTTGTTCAACAGTTTTAGGCTCAGACGGTTTTGGTTGCTTTTTCCTCCCGCCAAAAATCCAGTCTAAAAAGCCTGAAGTTGTCCGCTCTTCCCTAGATAAACTTGAATCATTTGTAGTAGCATCTGAAGGTTTAACCTTTTCTTTGGACAGGTCTTCTTGGACTTGAGGGTTGGAAGGTTTTGCTTCTTCTTTTAGCGCTTCTTTGGATAAATCATCTTCAACTTGAAGCTCGGAAGGTTTAACTTCTTCTTTCCCGGCTTCTTTGGTTAGATCTTCTTTGTCTTCAGACTCGCTGGGCTTAACGTCTTCTTTGGGAACTTCTTTGGATAAATCATCTTGGACTTGAGACTCAGTTGCCCTACCCTCTTCTTTAGCCGCTTCTTTGGCTAGATCAGCTTCAACTTGAGGCTTTGCATCTTGATCGGCAAGGGTACTTTCAACTTCTTTAACTTTAGAAGGTGCGACTAAACCAGCAAGCAATTCCGTCGATTTTTCAAGGTCTAAATCTTGACCGAAGGCCACAATCTCTTCGGCCTCTCTTGGTGAGGCAGATGGAGCTAAAGTATCAGCTTTTGCGGCCAGCTTTTCTGTATAAGCCTGCCCTTCAAAGATTGATGCTTGCTCTTTCTTGCCTTCTAGGCTCGCTTCTTTTTGATCTAGGTTTAAAGACTCCTGATCTGCCACAGGTTCAGAAATAACCTTTGATCCAGAGTCCTTAGATTTGATTCCAAAAAGCTTCTCAAAGACATCTATTGGTGATTCTTTGGGCTGGTCAGCTTTTTCAGCAGGGCTCACATCTTCATCTAAAGTTTCAGTGGCAATTGGGGCAGATGGCTTTTTAGCATCATCTGCTTGGGCTAATTTAGCCTCCATGGGAAAAGTTTGAGCATGATCTAACGAGACATCGCTTTTAAGCGCATCGGTCGATGTTAAGCCGGAAGCGACATCTTCCTTGGTCGATGTGGGTGGAAGAGTTTCAGATGCTTCTGGCAAATCAACTGCCTGCGCCTCTTTCTTAAGCTCGGTCACTACAGCATCTGATGACTTATCAGCAGGCAAAGTATCTTCTTGGGCCTTGGGGAAATCTTCAGCGTCAATAAATTTTTCAGCAGATCTATCAGCTGATTTGTCATCTACCAAAGTCTCTTCTTTTATCTCAGACAGATCCTTCGCCTCTAAAGCCGTGTCAGCAGACAAACTATCTTCTTTGATCTCAGACAGATCTTTCGCGTCAATAGATCTCTCAACCGATCTAGCAGCAGATTGATCAGCCGCCAAAATTTCTTCTTTGGCAGCAATTTTTTCTTCCGCATCCAAAGATACTTGGGCAGAAGTACTTTGGATATCGCTTGGCTTGGTCTCAACAGCAACTTTTGCAGCTTCGTTTTTGGGTTTAACCCCAAAAAGCTTGGCAAAAATATCATCGTTACTGGCTTTGACTTGATCATCTTGGGCCAAGCTTGTAGCCTTATCGCCAGAAATTTCGCCAGATGGAGGTTCAGAAGAAAGATCTTCCGAAGGCTTTGACGCTGCTTTGGTGTCGTATACCGCCGCAGCAACCCCAGTTTCTGTAAAATCTTGAACTAGCTGCTCTTGAGCCTCCAAATCTTTCCGGCTGGCCAATTGAGAGCTAGATAAATCAGCCTTAGATTCAGCAAGATTAGCTTTTTCTTGAAGAGAAACATCTTTGGGCTCAAAATCTTCTGCCTTATCTTCAATGACCGCACTATCAGCTTTTTTGCTCTCTCCTACCCCTTCTGCCTCAAACAGAGGACCTCTTTGAAAATCTGCTCTACGATCATTTTCGGCCAAATCTGCTAAGTGAGACTGTTCTTTGATTTCGCCAATAGAGGCAAAATTATCGCCAAAATCTGTGGCTTCTGCTCCAACTGATTCTTGGGCTTCTTGGCTAGTCTCAGACAAAGTTTCTTGGCTAGAATCAGCTACATGGAAAGCTTTTTCTGGTTCTGTTGGGGCCTTAGATTCTTTTTGATCCTTAGGTCCTTTTTGGGTCTTAGGTTCACTCTCAACTAAATCTTTTTCTGGCGATGAATCTGGCGAAGTAAGCGTAGAATCTGGTTCTATTAAAACATCTGCTTCTTTGACTTCAAAGTCTTTACTCTCAGAAATTTGAGCTACTTCTTCTTTGGATAACCGTTCCTCTTCAAAACTAACCTTGGAACTAACTTCAAAGGATTCTTCTTGGATAATTTGCTTGGACTCACCTAGATCTTTGATCTCTATATCAAGAGATGCGTGATCGTGGGTCTCCTCGTCATCTTTAGTTAAATCTTGCTCCCCTTGGGGCAGATCATATGGCAAATTAGGCGCTTCATTATCTAAGATGGCCTTAGAATCTTTGCTGCCTACATCTTCAGCTTCTAAAGACAACGCCTTAGCTTCACTTTCCTCCGACAGAGTAGAGGGCTGACTTGGATCTTGATCTTTGCTAGTCTCAAGCAAAGCTTCTTGGCTAGAATCAGCTTCCCGTGCGGCATTGGCGGCGGTGATCATGCTTAAAAGATCACCCTTAACCTGTTCAGACTTGACAGAACTATCCTTATCAGATGCTTGCCCCGTATCAGATGCTTGCGCCGTAGTATCTTGGGAATCTGCAGTTGGGCTTGATGTTTCTGCTAGCTTAGTACTATCTACAGCAAGAGTTTCCTCAGGCTTATTTACTTCAGGCGTAGTTAATTTAGGCTCAGCCTGTGTGGGCTGAGCTTCTTGATTGTCATCACTACTAAAAAATTTTTTTATTTTAGAAAAAAAGCCCATAGCTATTCCTCATTTTAGGCAGCAAGATCAATAAATTAAACCTAACTATCAATCTCAAATAGAGCATGAATTTGATCAGTCAAAAAAAGTAAAAACAAAAATGATAAGTAAAAAATTTGAGTATTGATTTAAAATGTTAATGTTTATTTGATACATTGCAGGCTAAGAAAATAACAAAATATATCTTAGCTTTTAAATACTATATGGTTGATTTTATATTTTTCTGTCAATTTGTTATATTTATTTTAGCAACATTAAAAATAATAGAACATATTAGAAACCATTAGTAAACATCAGCCAACATTTAAGAAATCAAACAATACTAGATAGTGTGCGATAATCTATATGGATTTTTTCACATACGATGATGTTAATAAACAAAGATTTTAATAACCACGGAACCTGATAGAGATAAATTTCTACAGGACATAATTTCCTATCCTATGAAAAGGGGGGGTGTGACCGGTGAAAATTGGGCGCAAAAATAGACCCCCAGGAAAAAATATAATTTTTGTGATTATCAAAAATGATAAGGGGGGATTTATTGACCGCTCATCGCGTCCCAACAACACGGTAGTTGGCGGGAGCTGCAGGCGCTACATAATAAGCCAAACGGACTTGCAATTTGGCCTAAACAAAATCTGTTGGTGTCCCTCGCGTCCGATTGTCACACATCGGTTTTGCGCTTCTCAATAAAGAAGGTACAGGCACAGCAGTAGGCCAAGTTAGGGTGACGCCTAACTCGTATGCCGCAATCGACTCATCTGATACTGCTTTAATGGGCAGCGACTGAGACAAATTTACTAATTTGACTCTTGAGTCGATTTGCTCTGCTTGCGGATCGTTTAACCCTGTATAATTCTGCATGGAGGCTAAAAGGAAGATTAAAAACATAACAATCGTCATCAATTGGAAAAGAGACTTTTGTTGATGAATTATCTTCTGAGAATTTGCTGCGGGTGCAGTCTTAGCCACAGGCGTAGCTTCAACTACGGGTGCAGTATTGGCCACAAGTGTAGCTTTAACTGCGAGTGGAGTCTTTGCCAAAGGTGTAGCTTCAACCACGGGTGCAGTCTTAGCCA
>JAFSZE010000040.1 GCA_017455745.1 Desulfovibrionaceae bacterium
ACTCGTCGGCATCCTCTATGGCATCGTCAACGAGTTCGTTAAAGTGGTTCGCAATTGTTTTCTCAACGGTACCTACACCGATCTCTTCACCTTGGCCTACTTCGAATTCAGTCCAATGTGAGATGTTTTTGGCCATGTCGGTGGCTAGTTTATATTCTTCAACGGCACTTTTCGTAGTGAGTTTGAGATGTACAACGAAATTGGCAAATAGGTCGAGCTTCTTGCCTTCTAGCTTGTAAGCAAGTCCAAGTTCACCAATTAAATCTGAGGCTCTAGCCTTCATGGATTCGTTAAAATTGATTTTTTTATCCTCTGGAAGACTGTTGTTCATACGTGTTAGCGCATTATCAAGGGTCGTGGAAACAATTTGAGGATCAAGTTTTTTCTTTTCGATGGTCAGCGGGGTTGAGGTAATATTGCCGTTAATATCAATGGTTGAAGTCCACTTAAAATTGAAGGGAAGATCTTCGGGACTTGAGTATTTGATCGTGATGTCTCCAGTCTGTTCGTTTTTGGTGAGCGTGTAGTCAACTGGAGCATGTTCATTGCTTGTGGAGTTTACTTGTGAAAGGCCTGAACGCAGGTTGCTTAGGCCAGACTGTGAAAGCATCATCAAAACACTATTGGCTTGTTTGACATGGACACTGCCACACATTTCAACAACCTTGTCTCCGACAAGCTTTATGTTCGCGCGGCCTTCTTGAGTGCCATTTGTGTAGAACTTCTCTGATCCTGGGAAATTGAAGCCAAAACCGCCAATTTTAGGATTAAGGAGAGGCTTATTGAGGTCATTTTTGAAACGGTAGCAAAAATCAGGACGATCGAGATCGTTTTCAATAAGTTTACGCCCGCCGGTGACTGTGCCATCCATTTCTTCGAGAGGTATTGTGCCGGTAGAGAGGTATTTAGGTATTGGAAGAGCTTGGCCATCCCGCAGCGCCTGAACGGTTTCCTCAAAAGAGCAGCCTGAATTTTCCATAGCAAGGGGTACAGCTGAGGATACGTCCGTATATTTTCCGCCTTCACTCTTATCAAGGCTCAACTCTATTGCAATGTTATCCAAGTAGTTATTGATCGTCTCGTAGTTATAGTCGCCTTTTTCAGGTATCTCGGGGAAGATCGCATTAATGAGATTCTTGGGCGTAAGGTTGCCTTTGTTATACATGCCTTCGACCTTATCGAAGTTGTTAAGCATTTTGGCAATCACGGTTGGAATATTATCACGCCTGATCCAGGTTAGCGAACCTCCTCCAATGTTTTTGTCATGGGCTTCTTGGGCATTTTTCGCAGACAGCGTGAACGAATTGATTGCAGTATAGATTATAGCACGTTTTTCTTTGGGAACATTGCTGAGTGTTGAATAGAAACTACCGCCGAAGCCTCGACCAAAAAAGTTCATAGCCTTGTTGTTTTGGAATCCGAAGAGCGCCTCCATATTTCTTTCAGAGAGATTTGCTTTTGGGTTGACTGAAAGTTCTTCAAAAGCGAACTTTTCTAAGCCCTTCAGATAACTTTCTTTGGCAATATTAGGGTCGATATTTAGCTTAGTAAAGGTGTTGGCTGGAGTGTAGTCTCTATCTTGGGCTTTCTGACTAAAGACCGGCTGCATCGTACTACAGAGGTTTTTGAACCAGTCGGCAAAGGAATCCATGAGACGTAGACCATTGGCAAAATTTTCGGCTGACTCTGTGAAACGACCACCGTAGTTCATGAGGCGATTGGCCGGTGTGCCAGGCTTTGAAAGCTGCTCAAGGGCCTCAAATTCATCAACTCCTGTCGCAGAGCAAAGGAAGTGCGTCGCCCGGGCCAGCTTTGGAAGCTCTGCCTCATTCCAACCTTTTTGAAGAGCAACGGCTCGCGTATCACTGTATTTGAAGGCACTGAGCTTCACCGAGCCATCCTGGTCGATTGCTTTTTTGACCGCAAGAATACGCCTAGCTGTTAAGGGTTTGCCCTTGCCGTAGTCATCAAGCTTCATGGCGTCAAGAACTTTCTTCGGAATGTTGTTCTCGCCCCCGAACATCTCCGCAATAGTTTTTTTGAAGATGGTTCGAACCGCGTTGTTGGCATCCTTAAAATCTTGCGAGCGAAGCCTTGCACCGACACTGTCGTTATCGTTTGCTGTGATTTTGTGGCCACTAAGGGCATTTGTGCCAGAAATGAAGGCTATAGCCTTCTTACCAGAACCATCCTTAATCTCATGGTTTGCAAAATTTACAAAGTTATTAAATTGATTAGTGTATCCATTTAGGTTTAGGGGCATTGTATACTTCCTCTTTGATATAAATATAGAAGAATTCTAAAAAAATACTTTAGGCAGATCGCCCTCTGCATCAAAGATTTTTAGTTAAACTACTTGGGTTGTAGTAACTATTATTCTACAAAAAATTGAAGTAAAGGTCATCTGCTTGCATTTTTGACTTTGAGTGACGAAGCATATTTAAAAAAGAAATAAACAAAGAGGTGGGTATGTAACTGCAAAGGTTGATAGGTGAAAGTCCTTGAGATGAGACAAGGTTTGAGAAGCCCTTCGAATTTTTAGTTTAGGGTGGATCAACTGTTTCACGGAATAAGGTTTCAAGACTAGGTTTCGACGTACAATCGTAGCTTCATGCCTTGAACGTTGTTTTATTTAGAAGCCAAAGCACTCTTTTTTAGAAATTACCTGACTTTTCTTTTTAAAAATTTAGTTGATCATAACTTCTCCAAAAAAGAAGAAATTTTCATATACCCAATTTACGATCCGCAGGAGCATGAAATTAAAAATTTTATACAAATTTTAGATTTAAAATATTTTTTGGGGAGATAATGATTTTAATTATGATGATCAAAGATACGATTTTAGAAATTTAAATACATTTAAAAAGTTGCATAGAAAATGAATAATCTTTGATTACATTAGATATGAATATTTAACACAGAAGGAAATTGCTAGAAGAGTAAAAGTTGATGTAAAAACTGTTCGACGAATTAAAAAAATGTTCTAAAAAATTATTTTTTGAATTATGTTTATTTATTAGAACGAAAGCACTGACCATCAAAGGATTATTATCGGAAAATTTCTAAAAATCTATGGGAAAACATAGATCTTAAACTTAAATATCCACCTCATAAATTTCAAATTTTAGATCCTAGGTGGACGGCAAAAGCGATAGCACCATACATTAATAAAAAAATATAATTTAGAAATTAAGTTCTAATATCTACATTGTTATCTGTTTAAACGTAATTACTCGACTTTCGACAGTAAATTGTGGCTTAGCGGATATCGGCCTGCTACATGCATTAATAGCGACTTTTCTTGTTAAAATGCTCTAAATTAGGCTTAAGCCTTGAAAAA
>JAFSZE010000041.1 GCA_017455745.1 Desulfovibrionaceae bacterium
AGTTACCGCTAATGTAGTCGTTGGACTGCAAGGTCAATAAAAGTTCTGATTCAAACAGACTTACACCTGTAACTCCAAAGTCTGAAAATGATGTACGATTGCAGGCTACGCTTGGGTTACAGAACCCCACGGGCTTGCCCGTGGGAGCAGTCAGATAGATCCTATAGCCTTTCCCAAAATTCCGTCGCCCTCCTACCAGCGTTTCATTCCACCGTCTCAGGAGGAATTTGCAGCAATTTTTTCTTGTGCACCGCCCCACCTGCAAAGAGTGATCATCCTAGGCGGATTCTTTGGTGTGCGTATAGGTCAATGCGAGCTCTTTCAATTGACTTGGGAAGATGTCATTTGGAACGTAGGGTTCTTAGGGTTCACGGGAGCCACAAAAACGAAAGCGCACCGTGGCGAGAGATTCCAATCAGACAAAGTCTGATACCATTGTTTGAACAATGGCAAGCGGAAGATCTCGCTGTAGGTGCGCAGCACTTGGTCAATTATAATGGTAAGCCCGTAAAGATCATTAGGGGTAGTTGGGAGTCAGCTCTAGAACGTGCGGGCATCACGCGTCGGATCAGGCCCTATGATTTGAGGCACATGTTTGGAACCGAACTGGTGGCCGCTGGTGCAGACATTGGCACAGTAGCTAAGCTTATGGGGCATAGCTCACCTACCATGCTTTTAAATCACTACCAGTATGTGATGGATAAGCAAAAAGTTAGAGCCATCGAATCTCTACCTGATGTGCCGCAGTGATGTGCCGCAAAAATTGTGGCGTCAAATAGTGGCGCGTCTGGCGAGATTCGAACTCACGGCCTTTGGCTCCGGAGGCCAACGCTCTATCCAACTGAGCTACAGACGCAACGCCTGTTCAATATGCCAGGCAAAATCTTTTGTCAAATTCTATCAAGTCTAATAAACCACGCTATACGACATTACCTCAGGCCGATGGAAGAAAAACTCAACCCGGCGATTAACAGCCCTGCTATTTTCATCCAAGCCAGGCTTCAAGGGTCTAGTATCGCCATAGGCGACCCCTCTAAGCCTAGAAGGTTTGATTTTATGATCAGCCAAATAATGCAGAACAGTCGCCGAACGTGCCCCTGATAACTCCCAGGCCGACGGATAATATGGTGGGGCGGCTTCCTCACTATCAGCATGACCGCGCACAACTAGATAAAGATTATACTCGTTCAGTATTCCCAAAACGCCTTCAAAAATCTTCTCAGCAGCAGGCGTAATCCGAATTGACCCACGCTGAAACAGGGCATCTGCATTGACTCTAAGCTGTACCCCAAGATCATCAGCACTTAGACCAGAAGAATTTTGCGGCACAGCATCAGCCATGAGCATTTTAAGCTTCTGGGCAATGGCATAATGCGAACGCTCTGTTTCGTTGATCTTGATGTCGCGGGTATCAATTTTATCGGTATTTTGTACAAAGGGATTGTTGGAGACAGGTGAAGTTGAACTTGAGTCAAAGTTCCTTTCACCACTAAAATACGCAGCCAAGCCAGCTTTTGTCTCCGGTGGAACCATGTTCAATATCCACATGAGGAGAAAAAAGGCCATCATGGCCGTCACGAAGTCAGCATAGGCAACTTTCCATGCACCACCCACGGCGATCTCCTTGAAAAAATATCCTAAAAAAACAAAAAACTAGCGGCGTATCACCAAATTTAGACAATACCTACATTTTAGACACTAAAAACACAACTAAAGTCGAGGGATTCTTAAGTCCAATGGTACTAACTTAACCAATTAAAGACTTAAGGTCAAAATTGAAAACGCCGTAGAAATCCACAAAATAGATTCTACGGCGCTCTATAACTATGACCTAACCGTTTCTAAGCTTCTCTTCCATTTCTGAGAAGATTGGGCGAAACGGGTAGGGAATAGCTCGTCGGCCATACTCAACCGCAATCAGAGGAGTAGCTCCGCGAATAGCGGCAGCCACAGCTTCCTTGATGGCGTTTAAGTAGAAATGTTCTTCGCTGACGTAGTTTTCAAGCTTAGAACCCATCGGGCCAAAGAAACCATAACAGCAAAGAATACCTAAGAACGTTCCGACCATGGCTGCAGCGATGTGGTGACCTAAAACTTCCGGGGGCTCGTTGATCTTACCCATCGTAATAACAACACCGATAACGCAGGCCACGATACCCATACCAGGCAACGACTCGGCCATGTGCGAAATACTGTGGGCGGGGAGCATACCTTCTTCATCAATGGTATGCATATCAACTTTCATCAAACTATCGATATCAGCCGGGTCGCCTGTGGTCAGATAAACACGCAATGTATCACTTATGAAGTTGATAACGACATTATTTTTCGAAATATTGGGGTACTTAGTAAAGATAGGACTTGAATCAGGTTTTTCAACGTCGCTTTCAATACTAATGACGCCATCTCTGTGCATTTTAGTGAAAAGAGCATAAAGCAAAGCCAAGGTGTCGAGATATTTAGCTTTACTTGAGCCTGGGTCCGCGAAAAGATGCTTTAAGCTTTTGACAATCAGCCCAAAGGTATATTTTGTCTGGCCCGCAAAGAATGCACCTAAACCGCATCCCAGAATGATGATCAATTCTGCGGGTTGCAAGAGCACGCCCCAATCGCCATGGGACATAGTGTAGCCGCCACCAACCGAGGCTAAAACAACTATAAGACCGATAAGTAGATACATCTATTTTTCCATGCGACTTTCGCCTTGAGGGCTATGCTGCTTAATGAATTGCACTTCTTCTAGCGCTAAGATCTTGGATCTTGAAAAAAGTAGCATTTCCTAGAAAAAATCAAGATACGGGTTTGAAAACAAAAAAATGGCTTCGAAAATTTAAGCCAACCCAATCCATCCAAGACTTGCCATCTTGGCCCAAAAGTTTGTCTCAATGTTTAGACACGAAAACCCAAATCTGCGCAGCCAAAGCCAGTCAAAAGAATCCTAAGCAGAGAGTTGATTCTTTATCTAAAACGACATGATCGACAAAAACTTTAGGCAAGTGTACACTTCTTTTCGCCCATTGACAACATTGCCAAGCTTAGCCCATTTGCTTAGGATAATGGGCCTATTTAGGCCCTTTGCCGATCAAAAACGAGCCCAAAATAGCCTAATCTACTAGAATCGCCCATCCTAAAAAAGGCTCGCACCGAAAACTTTGCAAATCAGAACCTAAGATTTGGCGCAAGAGCACTTAAAAAAGATCTGTCCCAACAATCGTACCGTTCTTTTAGAACAACCAAAGCATTACTTTAGATATAGATTGAAATCTATATGTTAATCTTGGCAAGATATAAGTATTTACCTTGTAATTTCTATACCAATAATTTTTCATAACTTAAATTTACTGTCTATCGGTAAAATTTTAACAATGTCTTGTATGTTAATTTGTTTTCTTGCACTG
>JAFSZE010000042.1 GCA_017455745.1 Desulfovibrionaceae bacterium
AATTTCGAGTGGGCCTTACGTCGCATAAAAACGCCATTATTTTTTGCCGACTCAATCGGCTTTATACCAGCTGGGCACATAGACCCACATCAGCAACCTGTCCAAGGAGGACGCGCATGGCAGAGATTACCTTTAAAGGCAAAAGCTTCGAAGTGGATGAAGATGGTTTCTTATTACGCTTTGATGACTGGTGCCCTGAATGGCTTGAGTATGTGAAAGATTCCGAAGGTATCTCCGAGCTTACTCCTGACCATCAAAAGATCTTAGATTTTCTCCAGGACTACTACAAAAAGAATGGCATTGCCCCGATGGTTCGTATTCTCTCCAAGAACACCGGCTACAAGCTGAAAGAAGTGTACGAACTCTTTCCTTCCGGACCCGGTAAAGGCGCCTGCAAAATGGCTGGCTTACCGAAACCCACCGGCTGTGTATAGTCACTAAAAATTTCTATAGAGTCATCACGGCTAACAACCTAAAGCTTTTAGCCCAAGGTTAAACGCCGTGCTGCTACGTCACCACCTCGTGGCACTTGTCGTTTCCCTTGACTTTGGTACTCTCAGCGATGAGCTTAACAACAGTGCCAAGATACTAGATAATTAAGCAGAATCTGAATTTCACGAATCCGTGCAACGATTTTTTTGTCAAGACACAAGGGAAATATACTTAGCAGCAAACTTCTTTCGCATCCCATAAACTTTAGTTTCTGGGATTGTCAAAATCACAGAAGCGGAAAGCAGCAATGCTTTCCGCTTCTGCGTTTGATTCACTTGGCCTAGGCAATCTTAGATTATATTAAAGTATCATTTTAACCAATGATCTAAATTGCCACCAAAAGAAATAAAATCCAGAAAGAATTTCTTTGATGATCTTTAATCAATGCCAACATAAATTAAGAGTAATAATACTATTTCATCTGACAACCAAGATTTTCAGCCATAAATCAAATAATCATGAATTAAATAACTATTACAATTCTGCCAGATTTTTGGAACACAGCTATATGTGTATGTCCGTCTATCTGATGTCTAGCTGGCTGATTTGTTCAAAAATTATGAGGGAAGCGTAATACAAAAAATAATATAAAGAATAAATAAAATTTAGCTATGGTAAATATTCAATAGTTTTCACTCAATCCTTATATTTTTTAAACTAAGCTACGTCAAGCTAATCTAATATGATCTAAACTAACCTAACCTAAGCTAAACAGAAATTATGCGTACATATAAACCTAAATATAGATCTAACATGAAACTAGATATAAACATAAACACAGAAAAGTTACCAAGTTTTATAATATAGATACAATCTAACCATTTTTATTAGCAGAGAATAATGCTATAAAATACCACTACAAAACTTTACTATTATTTATTCACAAATCTTATTAACAGATACCTCGTTTATTACTTTCTCTTACCTAATACGATATTTATAAATACACATTTAACCATATTAAGTAATATATTAAACAATATGCTAAAATAACCTACTAACTATATGATCTAGAATTGTTTTCTGACATCTATACAACTTTATTTTTTTATTATATTCTGTATTTTATATTCTGCATCCTTTCGTATATTATTAAAAATACACACGATGAATCAAAGTTTCTTTATGCTAATGCCATATTATTCACTTATACAGAAATAGCTTACAATTAAAAAACTATCCAATGATGCTAATTATATCTTTATAAGATATTTCATCTTTAAATTCTGTCATTTGAATACTATCACTTAAATACTCCAAAAAATTCTCGTTTTCCTTGTAAAATTAGCCAACAATTATAAGGTTGTCAAAGAGTTAAAAATAGGGTACCAATAAAATGGTATCTAAAGTATTTATTTTTGAACTATTGTTGGCAGGTCATCTTAATCTTACTTGTGACTAGGAAATTCTATCACAAAATATGCCAGGCCAAGCCTCATTTTGGAGGGCATTTTTTGTTTAGCCTAATAGTTAGGATCTGTCTGTAAATAAGTTGTCGTTTTCTAGAAGAAAAAAAGGGGCGCACAGAGCGTCACTTCTGCATTTAATTTTCTAGAGTTTTGCACATTATTTCCGGACAGCTCCTTAAGCCTTAAAGCAGCCTCTTTTTCCTATGAGTATAGCTTCTGTTTTTCGCAAAACGATCACGCTGATCCTAATTCTTATCTTTCTAGCCTTGCTCGGTACAGGCACTTGTGCCGGTCTACTCCTCTATTGGGCCAGCCGTGATTTACCAAACATCAAGCGCATTGCAGACTACAAGCCGCCACAGGCCACCACTGTCCTTGATTGCAATGGTACCGTCATTGGCACCTTCGCCCATGAGCGTAGATTCGTCATAACTCTCAACGACATGAGCAAATTTTTGCCCATGGCCTTCTTAGCCTCAGAGGATGATGCTTTTTACAGCCATCTTGGGGTCGATCCCATGGCCATCGCTCGTGCGGCCATCAATAACTTTAAGAAAGGTCACACCGGCGAAGGTGGCAGCACCATCACCCAACAGTTGATCAAACAACTGCTCTTAACATCTGAGCGCAGCTATACGCGCAAGATGAAAGAGGCCATTTTGGCCTATCAACTTGAAAAGAATCTGACCAAAGATGATATTTTAACCATCTACCTAAATCACATCTATTTAGGTGAACATGCCTACGGAGTCGAGGCTGCAGCCAGAACATATTTTGGCAAGCATGCTTCGGATATTACTTTGGCTGAAAGCGCAGTTATTGCCGGTTTGCCTAAAGCTCCTAGCAGCTATAATCCCTTTAGGCACCCAGAAGCGGCTAAGGTCAGACAACGCTATGTGCTTGGCCGTATGCTTGAACTTAAATGGATCAGCCAAAACGAGTATGACCAGGCCATCAAAGAGCCTTTGGTCTACTGGAGCATGCCTGAAGGTCAAGATGGGGCCTGCAGCTGGTATTTGGAAGAAGTGCGCCGTATGCTGATCGAATTCTTCACCGAAGAAAATCTAAAAGCTTTAGGCGTTGATACCAGAAAGTATGGCGAAGATTATGTCTATGAAGCCGGTTTAACTGTCCATACCGTCATGGATCCAAGACATCAGGAAGCGGCCAATCTAGCCATGCGCCAAGGCTTAGAGCGTGTGGATAAGCGTCAAGGTTGGCGCGGACCGATCAAAAAATTAACCGCTGCCGAACAAAAAGAATTTTTAGCCAAAAGCAACTTTTCCCCAGCTGATCTTACCGGTGGAGCCTTTTGCAAAGCTCTAGTTGATCAAGTCTCAGCCAAACAAGCCCATGTCCTTTTCGGCCAAAAATATACGGGCATAGTTCCGGTAAAAACCATGACCTGGGCCCGCAAGCCCAACCACAATGTCTCTGGATTTGGAGGTGGCTTTATTGGTGATGCCAGACGAGTTCTGGCCCCTGGCGATTTAATTTATGTGGCTGTGCAGGAACAAAAAGACAAAAACAATGCCTCCATTCAGTTTGATCCGCAAAAAATCACCCGTGAAACACCTATTCCCCTACAACTTGAACAGATACCTTTGGTTCAAGGCGCCCTAGCTTCCATTGAACCGCGCACAGGCAATGTGGTGGCCTTAATTGGCGGCTATGAATACGGTAATACCCAATTCAATCGTGCCACCCAAGCTAGACGCCAACCAGGTTCAAGCTTTAAACCCATAGTCTACTCCGCAGCCCTAGATCTTGGTTTTACCCCCGCATCAATCATTTTGGATGCACCTTTCTCCTATGTAAATCCGTATACCCATGAAGTTTGGCGCCCCAATAACTCTGAACGCAACTTTAAAGGAGAAATTCCTCTCTATCTGGCTTTGGCTCTTTCCAGAAACACTTGCGCTGTCAGGGTAGCCCAGCAAATCGGTATCGAAAATGTTTTAGTTCGGGCCAAACAATTGGGCTTAGCCGAAAACTTTCCGGCAGAATTGGCTGTAAGTCTAGGTGCTGTGGGGGTGACACCTTTAAATATGACTCAAGCCTATGCCGCCTTTGCCAATCAGGGCCTTGGCGTGCGACCTAGAATGGTCTCATTGATCGAAGATGCCGATGGCAAGGAACTTTATCGTCAGGATGTGGAGCACTGGCAGGCTATCTCGCCTCAAAATGCCTTTATCATGGCCAGTATGCTAAAAAATGCTGTCAACAAAGGCACAGGCACACGGGCGAAAATTGACGGTCGCTTTATTGGTGGCAAAACCGGTACATCCAATCAGGCACGTGATGCCTGGTTTATTGGCTTCTCACCTTATCTGGTCACAGGCGTCTATGTGGGCTTTGACAAGGTTCAACCATTAGGTCGCACAGAACAAGGAGGCCGCACCTCAGCCCCCATTTTTAAAGCTTACCGCCAACAGGTGGAAGATCTCTATCCTGTCGAAGATTTTATCATGCCCGATGATATCATTATGCGCGACAATATCGCCTATCTTGCCAGCCAACCCATCGAAGGCAACGCTGCCACCGACGGTTATGTGCCAGACAGTTCGCCTAGCTATGCATCTGATGATGGCGGGACAGCTAGCGGTGAGGACTTGATGCGCCAAATGTTTTAACCTTTTCGCACATCTTTTTCTTCCTTCAAACATTTTTTAAATTTTCTTTTTGCGAGTTGCGGACATGATCCCTTGGGGTTCTCTGGTTGTTTACGTTTCGCCACGAAATCGCCGCTATATCAGACGTCTTTTGCCAGGAGATGATTGGCAAAGTACCGATGGCATTTTATCTGCAGACACTGTGGCCAACCTTGACTTTGGGCTTGAGGCCCACACCCATACTGGGGTGCCGATTTTAATTCAAGAAGCCACCCTCTTTGATCTCTTACAGGGCATCAAGCGCCAAACGCAGATCATCTATGCCAAAGATATTGCCGCCATCTGCCTTAAATTGGGCGCAGGTCCTAATAAGACGATTGTGGAGGCTGGCTGTGGCTCAGGAGGACTAACGCTTGCTCTATCCCACTTTGTAGGACCAACCGGAAAAGTTTTAAGCTTTGATGCCAGACCTGAGTTTTTAAAACTAGCTAGGCGCAATCTCGACTGGGCCGGCTTAGGCAGCAATGTGGAGTTGATTGAACGTGATATTGCCAATGGCTTTGACGTTCAGGGAGCCGATGCGCTCTTTTTGGATGTGCGCACGCCTTGGCTCTACATAGAACAAGCCTTAGCTGCCGTTAAACATGGCGCAACGCTAGGCTTTCTTGTCCCAACCATTGACCAGGTGGAAAAACTTTTACTGGCCTTTGAAACAAGGAACGTGTCTGAAATTGAAGTTTTTGAACTCTTAAAACGCAACTGGAAGCCCGTAGCCGATCGCCTGCGCCCCAATGACCGGATGACCGCCCATACAGGCTTTTTGATCTTTTGTCGGGAGCAGTTTGTCAGCGAAGAATTTCGCAACTTTAAACCCAAAGGCACCCGCGAACGCAAACAAGAAGCGGCCCGCCAAGAACGCTTGGCTGCTTATAAGAGTCAAAATCCAAGCATTAGCGATGCAAATTCTGGCGATCCTGGCGACTTTGGCGAAAACCCTGCTCCTTCTGCTGATTTCGATCAAAGCCAAGTCTAAGTTCGGATTAAATCTTAATTTTAGGCCTTAGAGAAAAATTAGCTTGGCCGCTAGGCAATCAGAACTGCGCTAAACTGGTGCCCTATGAGCAATAACACAAAAAATAAAGCCATATTTTTGGACCGCGATGGCACCCTAAATGAAGATCACGGTTACGTGCATAAAATAGCGGATTTCCAATGGCTGCCTAACGTAATTTCCGCTTTAAAAATTTTTAAATCCCTTGGATATCTCTTAATCGTTGTTAGCAATCAGTCGGGAATTGCCAGAAATTACTATACACAAAAAGATCTCTTGATCCTGCAAGCAGACCTTGATCGGCAATTACAAAAAGAGAACTCCACCATCGATGGCTGGTATTACTGCCCCCACCATCCAGAAATTACTGGCCCCTGTCTTTGCCGCAAACCTAAACCAGGGCTTTTACTTGAAGCAATGGCTAAACATTTGATTTCGCCAAATGAATCCTGGATGATTGGCGATCGTTTGCGCGATGTGCAAGCAGGAATTGCAGCCCATGTGCCATCCATTAAGCTTGGGGCCAATCCTTCATCTGCCGATGAAGATTTAGCTGCCAAAAAACTCAACTGCCCCGTTTTCCCCAATCTCATTACTGCTGCCCAGTTTATAGAATGCGCCGTAAACCCAATCACTTTATGATATGGGGATAAAAGGCGCAAAAAACATTTAACATTTGAATAATATATGTTAAATTAAGTTGAATTTAAAAGGAATGTGAGTATGTGTATGGAGTTATAAAACAGCAATTAAAACATTTAAATAAGGTAGAATATTTAAGCTTAAGAGAATTATCGCATATTGCAAAAAATTTTAAAAAATGAAGCATTGCATAATATCAGACAACATTTTTTCAAACTGAAGAATATTTAAATTATAATGAAAAATATAAACCATTGAAGGAATCTAAAAATTATAAAACAATAAATTCTAATATTGGTAAACAGATAATAAAATCTGTTGATAGTTCTTTTCAATCTTTTTTTGCATTAAAAAAGAAAGGAATAGATTGTAATATACCTGGATATTTACCAAAAGACTGGTATACAACATTAATTATTGGTCAAGTTAGAGTCAATGGTAATAAGTTAATAGTACCTTATTCAAGAGAATTTACTAAATGTCACGATAAAATTGAAATTACAATTCCGCCAAATTTAATAGGTAAAAAGATTAAAGAGATTAGAATTATACCTAAATCTAATGCTAGGTTCTTTGAAATTCAGTATATTTATAAAACTGAAATAATTCAAAGAAATTTAGATCAAAATAATGCACTAGGGATGGATTTATGAGTTAATAATATTGTTGCTTGTGTTTCCAGTTTTGGCAATTCATTTATTATTGATGGTAAAAAACTAAAATCTATTAATAAATGGCTTAACAAAGAAAATAGCAGATTACAGTCTATTAAAGATAAGTAAAAGTTTTGTAAAGAAAATACCAATTTACAAGCTTCAAATTGGACTAATCGTAATAATAAAGTTGATGATTATTTAAATAAAACAGTAAATAATGTTATTAATTATTGTAATGATAATAATATTGGTACATTAGTTGTTGGTTATAATCCAAGTTTTCAAAGTGGTTGTAGTCTTGGTTATAAAAATAATCAAAATTTTACTAATATTCCTTTTTTGGCAAATTAGTTAATAAATTACAAGCTAAATGTGAATTAAACCAGATCAGATTTGTTTTACAAGAAAAAAGCTATACTTGAAAATCTTCTTTTTAGGATCAAAATTAAGTTCCAATATATGATCCTGAAAATCCCCAAAAATACTCTTTTAGTGGTCATAGAACTAAAAGAGGATTATATAAAACTAAACACCAGTTTACAAAATTTTGAAGATAGCGTACTATTGAAATTTCCTAAAAGTAATAGTCGTAATACATTAGATTTAAATTAGAGTATCATTAGAGTAAAAGACGAAAAAATAAACTGGGTTTTCGGGAGTTTGTCGAA
>JAFSZE010000043.1 GCA_017455745.1 Desulfovibrionaceae bacterium
GATGGTACATTGAGACTCAAACTTTTAAAACATTGCGTAGACGCGGCCAAAAAGGTAAAATACCTTGGGAAGTATTTAGCGAACTTTGGGAAGCCTATATACCTCCAGCCAAAATCTTAGAGAAAATCTGGTACTAGTAAATCGCCGACGAATAGTTTGAAGAGCCGTATGCGTAAATAGCGCACGTACGGTTCCGTGGGGGGCATTGGGAGAAATCCCAATGTCTACCCGACATTAACATCGGTATAAGGATGGTGATTATGTGACTACCATCCATTTTAAGAAAAAGGCAGTTTTTATAAAAATTTAAACGTCGAACTTGATATTTTTTTACTTTCACCCGCTATATATTTTTCCTTAATGGTAGCTCGCATCAACGCCCTTTTTCGCCCATATTTTCGTCTTGCACATCGGTGCTTGGTCTAGGCTTTTTGGGGACGGAAGGATGTTTTTTTTAAGATGTGTCGAAAACAATAAGACTCTTTCTGTTCCAAAATTACGGTGGAAGCGTAATAATTTTCTAAAGTTTTGCATATTATTTCCAGACAGCTCACCATTGTCTTATAAAAATTGGTCCTACGATAAGTTAATATAAATAATCTAAAAAAATTCCATGTTTCGATCACGTATAGTAAACGATATAAATAATTTCACTAGATTTGATTTATATACTTTATGCATTAAAATTTATATATTTTCATATAGGATAGCTTGATAACTAAAATAAATTTGATAGAACTGTCTTATGGTCACAACTTATTGCGTGAGATTTAAAAAAGTTTTTGTTTATGGTGAATAAAATAATTTAAAATACTTTAAAACATTTTAAAATGCCATTAAATAATTAGTTAGACTATATTTTTTTAATTCTGCGTTTTAAAACTATCTATAACATACATAAGTCAATATATGGACAAAACTTACAATGATCATAGTCATCTGTTGAACGAAATTCTTGAGTATTTAGTAAAGATGATATTGTAAGCCAAACAATATCATCGCAAATTTTTGTACGTTCTTCTAATGTAAATTCTGCCTTACCAAAAAAATACTGCTCTTTACCATCTTTAGCTAAATTGATTAAAGCTGCATCATAGATATTTTTTGTAAAAACATTATTATCATTTTCGTAGTTTTTAGCATTATTAGCCAAAACAATATAAAATGGCAATTGAATACTAGGTAATTCTTCACTTAGCTTAAAGAATAGATCATTAAGCTCTTGATCATCTTGGCAATTTTGTTCATGAGCCAGAGATATATTATCAAGTAGATCCTTGTTCTGCCAAAAATTCCTTTTTGGATTTGTTAATTTACCAGATTTATAGTCAAGAATAATTAAATTATCATCACGTTTATCAACACGATCAATTTTACCAGTTAAGTTTACTTGTTGACTAGCACCATAAGCAGCAGAAATTTTTTGCTCTAGAGCCAAAACGATTGTTGGTTCCATGCCGCGTAGGTATTTTTCAAGCAAAATTTCACCAGCAATATTGGCAAAAAAATAGCTCAAGGCAGGTAATGGTTCAATAATTTTGTTTGTTTTTTGATCATGCAAATTTTGCAAAAGTTCAGACCGGGTGATACTGGTATTATCTAGCTCAATGTTTTCTTTATCATGAAAAAGATTATACATGATTCTATGGAGCCATTGACCTGTCAAATATGGCGCATCGCCTTCGGCAACAACAGGAGTAGGGTGAATCTTAAGCAGCTGTTCATAGACAAATCTAAGCTGACAATGCAAATAGGTATCTAAAGTTGTAGGTGAAATGCCATTGAGAAGATATCTATTTAAAGCCTCTTCCAAACCTTCCGAGCGTTTTATGGCGATTGGCTTGCGCTTGGTGGTTGTTAAATTCTGGGAAGCAATCCTAAGTGGATCCTGACCTGCTTGCAGAATATGTCCTAACTTCTGTTCTTCAGCCCAAATCAATTGTTCCACATAGCGGCTGCGGGTGCGTTTTACATCCTCAACCGCAGATTTGGTCGCTCCTTCTTGCCAATAAAAGTTAACTTCCTTGGCATTGGCACAGAGTCTAAAAAGATTGTAGGCATGGCGGGCATTTTTTTCTTCTAAACCAGGCAAACCGATCTGTTTACGCAATAGTTCCGGCATGAGCATATCTTGGCTGCCCTTACCTGGTAAATAGTCATCACTCGAATCCAAAAAATATAACTGCTCAAAATGCAACAGACGTGTTTCCAACAAACCCAAAATCTGGATGCCACTGATGGGTTCATCTTCAAACGGCACGCGAGTTGAGTCGATTAAATTCAAAAAAACATTTTTGGCCAGCAAGAAAGGAACTTCTAGATCGGCGGCTAACGAAGTCTTCAAAGTCGTAAGCACTTCTTCGCGCATACGCGCAAAAGCCTCAGCATCCAACGGCGTTTCCAGCCAATCAGTCTTCCAGTTGACGCTCAAAAAATTAAGAATTTCCTCCCAGACTTCAGCCAATTGGCGTAAAGTCGTGGCCGAACCCAATTTCACGATCATAAGATCGTAGGCCGAGCCTAGTTTCTCTAAAGCACTAGGCTCAGAATTGAGAGTGTTATTAATGATCTCAGCTAAATTTTGATAGCGTTGGCCAGCCAAGATATTTTCTTCCAAAAGTTCAATGGCTAGTACAGCAACGCGCTCTTCTTGATTTGGATGATAGCCGGGTTTTTCCTGAGGTACAATTTTAGGCAGGTCTAAATTTTTGATGTAGGGATGGCGGAGAAAATGCAGTAAATCCCGCCAATAGGCGGTTTGACCTGTGGAACGTTCTTTAAGCTTAAGCAAAATTTCAGCCAATTGCCCTAAAAGAGTGCGGCGTAGGGGATAGCCCATAGTCACATTTACTCTTTTTTGTGGCAAATGGTGGAGGAGCGGCAATAAAAGACTCGGTGCCTGTAAAATTATGGCTGTGGAGTTTAGTCGATTTTGAGTTTGGTTTAAATCGTTTTGCAAGCCTAAAAGCTGTGAGTGACCGTCATAGCCTTGAAAAAATTTATACTTGGGACTGGTAAATGTGTCTTGGCTTAAACTATCAAACGCCAGTTCAGCCTGCGCATGCCAGGAGGCTTGCCAATCAGCATGAATTTGACAGGCTCGATGGAGTAGATTGGGATTTACAACCAAGTTGGGATCGGTATGCAGACAGACATGAGCGCCATTTTGCCATAAAGTAGCCAAAAGTTTCTCTTCGGCTCCATCAAGGAGGGCAAAACCGCTAATCAAAACAAGCCGATCCGAACGTGCTTCCATGATGGGTGGAATCCGTTCTAAATGTTGCGAGGCCGTCAAAAGATCCAAGCCTTGAGTGGATAACCTGTTTTCTTTTAACTTCTGTTGATAGAGGTCACTAATCTTCCCTAAGGCACCCAAGAGAGCTTTAGCTGGATCAGCAACCAAATCTTCAGCATAGTCTATGTCTTGTGGCCGCAGCCCCTGGCGATAAAATTCATCCAAAATTCCAGCTAAGCGACTGCCCCAAGGCCAAAACTGCAGCGGATTCAAAGCGGCAAATTGATCAGCCAAATACGGATCCTGGCCAACTAGTTCTTGGACGCATTGATGTAAAATAAAGGTGCAATCTAGAATTGAAGCCTGGGGAAAGGTTGGGCAATTATTTTCCAACAAAAATCTTGTCGTCACCTCTTCAATCGTCATCACTTTGGGCAAAAGCGTAGGTCGATGATTTTGACCATAGCTTTGGATCAAATAGCGCCAAGGCCTTGTGTGGGGTACGATTAAAAGAGCTTGCCATGGTTTTTGGCCGGTTTGTTCATCTAGGTAAGTCTTTAAGTCATCTATAAAAGAGCGTTGCCATGGAAAAACAACAAAAGCAGGTTTGGGGGCAAACATTGTGACCTTTGCAGAGTTAACCGTATGCGTCAAACGCGTCTACAGATTGAACCTCTGAGGAAG
This sequence comes from Desulfovibrionaceae bacterium, assembly GCA_017455745.1. Taxonomy (GTDB): domain Bacteria; phylum Desulfobacterota; class Desulfovibrionia; order Desulfovibrionales; family Desulfovibrionaceae; genus Desulfovibrio. The sequence goes on from JAFSZE010000043.1 coordinate 3,920, forward strand.
CCTCCATTCTCCCTAATATTATGATCGTTAAGAAATAAAAGATTTTACAATTCAATATTTTCGATCATTTCTACTCAGAGTCAATGATGGATATTGATGAATTTTAAAACCAATTATCCAATTTAAGATCAGCTAACTTTTCGGTCGGATTTGACTGATTTTTTTGATTAACAGCTTCAAAATATTTTTTATCAAAATAAACTAAAACACCAGCAATTTTTGCTGCTAAACACTTTTGCAAACTAAGCATATATTTCCGAATCTGATTGTAATGTTCTTCTTGCGAACTGCCACTTTTGTAATCTACAACTAAAAAACCCTTGTTCGTTTGAACAATTAAATCACAACGCAACAAATCTCCGCGTGGGGTCATAAATGAGTGTTCACGCCAGCCTGTTTCTAACCAGAGGTTTACTCCAGGCTGATTTAAAAACCAGCGCAAACTTTCACGCAAGTGCTCAAGATCTCGATCGAGCGTATCTGGTAAATGGTTGCGCCACAAAGCATAGCGGATGGCACTATCTACCCTCAAATCAAGAGGATCGGCATTGGTTGGGATAAATTCTAAGGCTGTATGAAAGAGTTTTCCCAAATTTTTAGCCGTTTCTTGAGTTTCCCTGTCTCTGGTATGGGCCACCTTGAGCGATTTGATCCAAACTGCAGGTTGAAAATCATTCTCTTTATTTTTGGGTGAAAGTGAAAAGGTCGTCCCTGCTTTTGGCGAGTTATTGCTTTGACCTTGAGCAACCTTTTGACCCAATTGTAAAGGTAAGCTTAATTTTGCCTGGGCCAAAAGTTGCATTAAAATGTCACCGCGATTTTGGTCTTCGGGCTCATTGGCCTTGGCAGGATTGGCTTTATGGATGATGTAGAGTTCTTCACGGGCTCTGGTTGTAGCCACATATAACACATGAAAACATTCCCCAAGATTGCGCAAATAGTCATCATAGTAGGCTCTAGGCACATGCTTATTACGTTTTAGGGCAAGCCTTAGTGGTTCCTCATCTGTGTCTTGATAATCAAAATAAATTAAATCGCTTCTGGGGCCGATTCTACCCTTTGTACAGGGTAAAATAACAACTTTAGCCTCTAACCCCTTGGCTTTATGGATGGTCATAATCCGGCAGGCATCCATATTATCCGGCATGGGTATTTTTTCAGTCAAACCATATTTTTCCCAAAACTCTAGGAAGTTGGAGATGGTTCCCCCATTTTCATCTTCCGCTGCGTGCATCATTTCCAAAAAACGACGCAAAAATACCTGTTCGTTGGGAAAACGCTGCTCCACATCAAAGAAATGATACCACTCTTGCAACAAATCGTACGGTGAGAGAAAATTACTATATTCAAAAAAAGATTCCCAGCATTTTTTCCAGAGATCGTTCCAACCAGATTCTAAAATTTGGGCCAAAGTGTTATTATCTTCTTCGTCAAAGACTAAGTCGGTAAATTCTTCCAAATTAAGATGAGCAGTTTTGCCATGCTCATGCATAATGTCGCCTTTTAAAAGCGTCAAGAGCGAAAGATTATCTTTTTGCACCATGAAGCGTAAAAAGGCCAGGCTCTGGATGATCAAACTATTCTGGGACAAAAGAAGACTATTTTCTGTAATGACAGGAATATCTAAGCTTGTAAGATAATCGGCTAAGACATTACTATCATCATTTGTACGTTCAAGTATAAGAAAATCATTCCATGGTCTGGATTCATGCAAATCTTTTAAACGTTCAGCTATTGCTTTCAAAATCTCTTCATCTTCATCGTTATCTTCAATTTCGACTATTTTCACATATCCTTGATTTTTGGCAGTTGCATTTTTCTTCTTGGTTTTAGGAATCTCTTGTTCGACAGATGCAAAGACGTTGGACAATAAAGTAGCAGCCTCCTCTTTAATCTCATCGGGCATATCCTTGGCCACAACTCCATTAACTACATCTAAGGCCGTTTGACTTTCCATTAAAGATGCAAAGAGGCTATTATTGAATTCCACGATTGTGGGACAACTGCGCCAATTGTCAGGCAATGTTTCGAGATGAATGTGACCTTGGGCGATGGAAGTGATCTCTTGATCCTGTAAGATGGCATCAAAGAGTTTCGGATTGCCATTACGCCAGCTAAAAATGGATTGTTTGATATCGCCGACCCACGTAAAGGAGCCTTCATGGGAAAGCACTTCTTGGACTAAAGGACGTATGGCATTCCATTGTTCGGTGCTAGTATCTTGAAATTCATCGACCAAAAGATGGGTGATACGGTTGCCCAAGCGAAAGAGAGCATCAGAAATTTCGACTATGCCTGCAAAGATTGCCAATGCTAGGGCTGGAACCTGAGCTGTGTGAAGATATAGACCTGAGGCTTCACTGCGCATGAATTCTTCGTTCAAGAGCTCGCCTAAACTTATCAGTGGCCGTGTTTTGATGGCATCAGCCAAAAGCCAATAATTATTCTTTTGTTGACAGATAAGAGCAAAGGCCTCTTGGCTAGCCGGATCTGCCACATTGCCTTTCAATAAAGCGCCTTCCAAGCTCTCTTTTTTAAAAAAGGCTGAGTCAAGTTTCTTTTCAAAGTCTTTTTGGTCAAGGTCTATTTTAGTAAGGGTCTGCAGGAGGTTGTTATAATTTCTAGTTAAAGCTTGCGCATTACTATTAAGTATTATCTCGGCTGTTTTTGCAATGTTTGAACGAATATTCTTTCTTGCTTTCTTAAGCGTATCCAACGGTGTAATATCATGACAACGTTTTAAAAGAATATCATCGAATAATGGGTTTAGTTTTGAAGGTAATTTTTTTGATGCTAGAAACCCTTGTGTATTATTTTCAATATAGAGATTGCGTAAAACATCTTCCACAAAATCATATAAATTAGCATCATCACTTTTGGCACGATCGCAAATTTTATCCAAATATGGTTCAATAGTATCTTCAGTAGAAAAAGTAGGTGTAAAATCAGGATTAAGATGTAATTGCAATGAACTTGTTCGCACAATTTGCATAAGTAAACTATCAATTGTACGTACATTTAGATTGGATAGATTATCCAAAATTTTATTTAAAAAAACTGCAGCTTGGTCTTTATTGATATTGAGTGGATCATTTTTATCATTGCCATATGGATCAGATCCTAAGGCAATATTTTTTAAAGTACGAATAATGCGTTGACGCATTTCATCTGCAGCGGCATTAGTAAAAGTAATAGCAACTATTTCTTCAAGATTATTACTTGTGGATAAGAGCTTTAAAAACCGCTTTGTTAGAGTATGAGTCTTACCTGATCCAGCAGATGCTTTGATCTGATAGAGGCCAAACACAGACTTATCCCCCTAGAAAGTTAAGAGTAAACTGCAATTTAAATCCAATTTACCAAAATTTGAAATCCATAAAGCAAGTTCAAAAAAATGCTGAAAAAAGATATATCTCAAATTCCCATGGTTTTCTACAAACCCTCAAAAACTCTAGCTTTTCATTATAGAAAAAAATAACTGCTTTCACCAAGTTCCCCTAGGGAATAGGGGCTTTCCGGGCCATGCGAGATTTCTATAAATGCGGATTAGCAAGTTTTTGGGGAAAAAATGGGTAAATTTCTCTTCTTTTTTTTCCTGTCTTGTGGTATAAACCTTCCAACGTTCTCTAAAAA
>JAFSZE010000044.1 GCA_017455745.1 Desulfovibrionaceae bacterium
GCATAAATTACACTTCTTATGAAGCCACACCCCTTTATGGGGTGCGGTAGTTCACTTTAGTTGGCGAGATGCTTTGCAGATTAATTTTTGAAGATTGCGCTTGGGCTCTCTATTTAGAGCGCCCCAAGCTGCAGTGTTAAACTTAAGGCGTAAGCTCTAGTTTTCTAAGAGGATTAGGCGGTTTCGGTCAAACATGATTGATAGTAATATTGAGAAAAGACTTCAGGCCTTACAAGAACGTTTGGTCTATCTGAAAGATATTTTTGCCGGCAAGCATGCCGATAGTGCGACTTTGTTGGAGGAGCGCCTAAGCTCATTGAGCCATAGGCTTGTGCAGGGCTTGGTGTTTGATCCTTATACCGACATAGCCTCGCTTGAAGATCTTTTTGTCTATGTGGAGGGCCGACTCGACGCGACCATCACACCCATGGATCGTGTTAGAATTGTTAGGCACCCGCAACGCATCTGCCTAAAAGACATCTTGGAAAATGTCTATGACACTTATACTGAGGTTGGCGGCCAAGACGAATACAGTTTAGATCCAAGTATGCTCATTGCTCGTGCTGTCATTACACGGCATAGGGGCAAAAAGACCTTCCATCAGCAAGTGATGGTTATTGGTCAAGAAAAAGGCCATGGGGCGGAATTTCGTAACGGCGGATCAGTCAAACCTTGGGGCAATGCCAAGGCCATGCAGTATATGAAAGTGGCTGAAACTGAAGGTATTCCCATTCACGCCTATGTTTTTACGCCAGGTTCATATCCTGTTGAAGATTATCCAGGCGCTGCCCAGCAGATTGCCCGCAATCTTTATGGTATGGCAGGGCTGCGTGTACCAATCATTGCCATCTTTTCTGAAGGAGGCAGCGGTGGGGCTGAAGCCATAAGTTTAGCTGATAAGCGCTTGATGTTTTCTCATGGCTACTATTCTGTCATTTCGCCCGAAGGTGCTGCGGCCATTGAGGGACATATCCGCCAAGGACAGAGGGCCTCCCAAGAATTGATCGAACACTGTGCCACCAACTTACATATTACAGCCCAAGATAATCTCAATTTTGGTTATATCGACGCTGTGATTCAGGAGCCGGCCCTTGGGGCTAGACCTTGGCATTTTGATTTTTTCAGAACCTTGCGGCAGGAAGTTATTCGGGCCACCGATGAAGTGATCATTTCCACCAGGATCATTCCTGGTTTTCGTGGGCTTGCCATGAAGCGCCACCACGCACCGCAGGTTGATTTGGAAAATCTCTATATTCGCTGGGGCTTAACAGCTCAAGCCCAAAAACGCTTGGTTGCTTTACGGCAGAAGAAATTTTTGCAAATGTCCCTGTCGGCAGTTTCCGATAAACGGGCCTGGCACACCAAGGTCTGGGCTAACTGCGTAGATTTTGTGACCAAACCCTGGAACAGCCTCAAGTATGATTTTTATCGTAAGCATAAGCGCAAGATAAAAACCATCATGGAAGAGCTCGATAATGAGTGGGAAACCTTAAAATACAAGGTTTTGAAGCCACTGGATCGCTTTTTCAAAGGCTTGGAGATGGCTAAGCCTGAGGTGAAAACTGAGGAGTTGACCACTCTTTCCACCTGGAAAGAAGACAATCGCCAGAAAAAGTGGCGCTATCTATCTCCCCGCTATCTAGTTGATCAGGCTGTGACCTGTCCTAATAGCGAAGAGTACGGCTGTATGGATCTTTGGGGTCCAGATCTCTTTGGTGAATTTGCCGGTGTCTGCAGTTACTGTGGCTACCATTTCCCCATGGAGCCTGAATGGTATGTCCAGAACGTGTTTGACTATGATTCGGTGATGGAGTTCAATAGTGAAATTGAGGCCAAAAATCCTCTTGATTTCCCCAATTTCTCTGAACGTATCGCCAAAGCTCAAGCCCAAAACGGCACTAAAAGTGGCTGTAAAACCTTTGAAGCTCGACTTGGCAATATCCGTTTGATCGTCGCCATGCTTATGGGAACATTTAGAGGCGGATCTGTAGGTGCTGCTGAAGGTTACAAATTTATTCAGGCCGCAGAACTGGCCATGAAAAAGCATTATCCCTTTTTGGCTTATGTTCATGGCACAGCCGGTATGCGTATTCAAGAAGGCACCCACGCCTTGATTCAAATGCCGCGATGTACGGTGGCTGTGCGCAGGTACATTGAGTCTGGTGGACTCTATGTTGTCCTTTATGATACCAACTCTTTTGCTGGACCTGTGGCAAGCTTTTTGGGTTGTTCGCCTTACCAGTTTGCAGTGCGGTCATCCAATTTGGGTTTTGCTGGGCCTGGTGTCATCAAAGAGACCACC
>JAFSZE010000045.1 GCA_017455745.1 Desulfovibrionaceae bacterium
GCTGCCCTAGCTTGTGCTTCTGCAGCCTGTCTGGCTTGGGCTTCTTTGGCTGCTTGCTCTTTAGCCTGCGCTTCTTGTTTGGCCCTTACTTGAGCTTCCTGAGCTGCCCTAGCCTGTGCCTCTGCAGCCTGTCTGGCTTGCGCTTCTTGCTTAGCTTTGGCCTGAGCCTCTTGGGCTGCCTTGGCTTGTGCCTCTGCGGCTTCTCTGGCCGCTTGCTCTTTAGCCAAAGCTTCTTGTTTGGCTTTTGTCTGTCCTTCCTTTGCAGCCTGGGCATTAACCTTTGCTTCTTTAGGCACCTGAACATTAGATGCAGCTTGACCAGATACTTGCTCGCTTCCACTTGCAGAAGTCTTAGACTTAGCTGCCTCTCTAATGGCTTTGGCCTCTTCGCGGCTAACCTCACGGCCTCGAACGGGAATCTTTCCTTCCCGCATAGCTTGCGCTTGATCAGCGGGTACAGCGATAGTCTTGACGTTGATCCTAGCTAGAGGCGTTTTAGTCGGTTGATTAGACGAAGCCCCATCTTGGCTAGACTTTTTATCATCATGGCCTAAAGAATTGGCCCATTTTTTGATCTTTTCAACAAACCCAAACATAATTTTTTAAGGCCGCAAAAGGTTCGGATGATATTCACCCATAGACACATAAAGCTGGGATAGAGCCGTAAAATAGTCAGCCTTAGCCCCAGTTAAATTGGACTCAGCCAAGGTTAAGTTGGAGGAGGCATCTAAGACATCAAAGTTGGTGCCAACCTGCTCTTGGTAACGAGTCTGCGCCACATTGTAGGCTTCTTTAGCCTGCTCCACGGCTTTTTCCGAAACAGCAATACGTTTTTCAGCCTCACGAACAGCCAAAAAACGTGATTTAACCTCATAACCAACGTTTAGACGCAAATCCTCTAAAGCATAACGCATCTTGGTAACTAAAGCACCAGCCTCTTTGTCTGCATAATAGGTTGTGCCCCACTGAAAGACATCCCACGTGGCCCGAGCACCTACTTCCCAAACCGAACTGCGGCTACCGTAGTTACCGGATTTCTGAAGATCTGGAGTATTACCAGTATTGGTCATATTCCAGTAGGCTTCAATGTGCGGATAATAGCCAGCCTGGACCTCTTGTTGCGATTTGCGGGAAATGTCCACAGCCAACATGGCAATATATAAATCAGGCCGCATACGATAAGCGGTCTCCAAACACTGCTCTAAGGTCCGCTTGAACGGTACATAGGCCAAATCGCCAACATATTTGACTGGCGAACCCACAGGTAAACCAATCAAAGTGTTTAAATGCGCCTGACTTGTATCACGACCGTTTTCCATCTGGATCAAGGTATTTTCTGCCTGCCGCACATCCACTTCAGCCTGCAAAACATCGATCCTTGGCCGCAAACCAACCTCATAAAAAGCCGTTGTAATAGCTAACTGATCAAGTAACCGATCAAGAGACTCTTTACGACTCTTGGCACTCTCTACATAACGGAGATAGTTTAAAAACTCAGACTGCACATTCTGAGCCATAGCCAATTCAGCATTGCGAATTTGTGCCTTGTCACTATCAGCCTGCAAAGCCGCACGTTGATACCTGGCTAAAAGTTCCAAACCTTGAAAAATAGGCTGAGAAACTTCAATGCTTAAAGTATAGGTACCCTTTTCAGGCAATCTAGCGGTTGATGAATAATACGTCTCCATCTTCCGCTCTTGCTTGCTAGCCGAATATGTCATGCCAAGCTTAGGACCAAAAGCACCCCTAGCTGACTTTCTAGCAGCTTCAGATGACTCCTGCTGAGCTTCATGGGAACCTAAACTTGGATTAAACTGAATAGCCCTGCGCACAGTTTGATCCATATCAAGGGCATTTTTAGGCACAGGCAAAGGCTTTGTTGCCAACTTACGCCCTTTATGGATGGGTTTTGAAGCATCTCCAGCCATTTTATCTTTAGCCTGCGGCGTAATTGATGGAACAAACGCCACCCAAACCAAGAGTAGGCTTAAGATGCAAAAAAATTTCTTCATAATATTTTCACAGCGCAGAAACTACCAAGCCTTACAGGTGGATGTGCGCTATCTCCTTAAGTTTTTACCAAATCAGATAATGTAAAGAATTGGTAGCAAAGAAGATAAAATCAAAACCTAAAACCAAAATTCAATCAAATATAAAAAAACAAGATAATAAACTATCGAAACCAATGCATCTCATCAAAAAAATCTTCTTCATTTCGCAAAAACATAAAAATTTTCTCCCCATAAAAAATCATCTTTATCACAAAAACTCTCGCAGAACTAAAAATTCATACAAAACAAAAAAAATCTTCTTCGTTCACTAGAGTCTCTCCATAAAAAAACATTTTAATTCACAAAAATTCTCTACCACCAAAAAACTCCTCACCTTTTTTTCTTCACAAATATTCCCTCCAATCAAAAAAAACTTCTTTATTAACAAAACTCCTTTAACAAACTTCCTCCAACAAAACCAAATCTTTTCTCTTCACACCTTAACAACTCCCCTACTCCTCAACCATCCAACCATACACCTACACAATCTCACTACCGCACAACTCCCATATTTCACAGTCTTATAACACCACAAACATACACTTTCACACCCACACAAATCCCCTACTCCACAAATACTCTACTCCACCATCATCCAACCATATACCTACTTTACACTCTTACAATACCACAAACATACATTTTCACACCAACTCAATTCTCCTATTCCACAACTCCATACTTCACTCTCTTACACTTCCACCATCATCCAACCATATACTTTCATACCCACACAATTCCCCCACTCCACAAATACTCTACTCCACAACTATCCAACCATCACTACTATAACACTTCCCTACTACAGTCACCAACTACTGCACAACTTCCTTATTCTTATCAAATCCCGCTAATACAGGATAGAGGAAATATTCAATAATCCTTCGATCACCCACATTAATTTCAGCAGTGGCAGTCATACCAGGCAGTAAGGTAAATGTATCAGGTACAGCATGAAGATATTTCAATGGATCTTGCGGCAATTGCAATCTAGCTTTATAGACACTAGCACCAGCTATATTGGGATTTTTCTCAAAAGCATCACTACTAACTGCAATAAGCTTAGCCTCAATCTTACCATGCTTTTGGAAGGGCAAGGTGGAAAGCTTAATCTTAGCTGTCTGGCCAGGCTGCACATAACCAATATCTTGTGGCTGAATTTCAACCTCAACCTCAAGATCTGCATCTAATGGCACAAGGGTGACCAAAGTTTCAGCCTCATCGGCCACAGAACCAGCATTGCGCTTGGCAATTTCCAAAACAACCCCATCAACAGGTGCTTTGATATTGACCAGATCGCCAAGCTTTCTGGCCTTATTGAACTGTTCTGTAGCCTGATCAAGATCCCGCCTAACGGTCACAAGCTCTTGGGCTGCTTCACTGCGCCAACCAGTCACATAAGCAGTTCTGTCAGCCTCAACACCAGCCAATTCACAACGCAATTCCTGAACACTACTCCTAAGTCTAATTACATCACTCTCAACAGCCAAACGATCACGCTTTATTTCCAAAAAAGCTGAACGAGATTCCACATCGCGCTGATAGAGATTTTCCCGCATTTTCTCAAATTCACGATAAATCTTAAGTCTGGAATCACGCCGCTCCAGATCCTCTGATGTAGCTTTTATTTCAGCAGCTAACTTTTTTCTGGATTCATCATAGGCTTTGAGCCTGGCATTATATTCTTCCTTGCGACTGCGATAGATGTCAGCTTGATAACGCTCTTCCCGCCTTTTGGCCTCAGAGGCTGCCTGACGATCACGCAACAAGGGATAAGGTTGTCCATCAAGCTCACACTCAAGTCGCTCCAAATGGGCCGTAAGACTGGCTATCCTGTCTTTTAATTGATCCACATCGGCCTGGGCAAAAGTTGGATCCATGACAACTAGGGTTTCACCTTTTTTGACCACCTGACCCATATGGACACGAATATCTTTAACTAGCGATATGCTATAAGTTTGCAAAATGATCGGCTGGGTGGCAGTGACAATCTTGCCCTCACCCACAACTACCCGGTCAATATGACCAAAGATTGACCACAAAATTAATGCCGTCAAACCGATGGTTATAGAATAAAGACAAACTCTGGCGCCTATGGGCGGTGTGGCCCGCTCTAAGAGTACACTATCAGGCTGAAAACGTAGGATTTCGCCACTTGGTACTCGACTGGCATGGCCATCTGGATCACGTTTAAACAGCTGCGTAATTTTTGACCAAAGACTCATTAGACTGCCCCTTCCAAGACCTTATTCTGTTTATCCCAAAGAGCTTGGTACTGGGGACAATTGGCATAAACTTCATCATGGGTGCCTAAACCAACCAAACGCCCATTCTCCAAAACCAAAATCTTATCAGCATAACGCAACATGGATAATCTATGACTGACAATGATCATGGTGCGACCTACGGAGATGGATTTGATATTCTCTTGAATTTCAGCCTCAGATTCAGGATCAAGGGCACTGGTGGCCTCATCAAAGATCATAAGCTTAGGATCTGTCAAAAGAGCCCTGGCAATAGCCAATCTCTGTCTCTGACCACCGGATAGATTTGTTCCACCCTCATCCAAATAAGTATCATAACCATTGGGCAACTTGGAAATAAAATCATGGGCTGCAGCCATCTTGGCCGCATGCTGAATCTCTTCTAGACTAGCTGTAGGTCTAGTTACAGCAATATTGTCGCGAACGCGTCCACGAAAGAGGAAATTTTCCTGCAAAACAACCCCAATGGATCTGCGCAAATGGATCATATCCACGTCACGAATATTGTGACCATCGATCCAAATATCGCCTTCCTGCATGGGCTGTAAACGCTGAATCAGACGGGTTAAAGTACTCTTGCCTGATCCTGATCGCCCCACAATGCCCAAAACACTGCCTGCAGGAATTTCAAAATTTATATCTGCTAGAGCCGGTGCCCCTTCTTTGTTATAACGGAAAGTTAAACCCTTGCACTTGATACCCCCAAGGATGGGCGGCAAGATTCCTCGCACCCCACCTGTTTCCTGGGGTTCATCCATGATCTTGCCCAACATATTTAAGGATACACTGGCTTCCTGATACTGCTGGATCAAACCAGCCAACTGCACTAAAGGCCCGCTGACACGCTGGGAATACATATTAAAGGCAACCAAAGCACCAACAGTTAAGACATTGTCAAAAACCTGATAAACGCCCCACCATAAAATAAAGAGCATCATGGCCTGCTGAATCACTTGGATAAAGGCATTGATACTAATGCCCATCTTGCCAACCCTAAAACGCATTCCGGTGGCTACAGCAGTACGATTATCCCAGCCTTTACGCTGCAATTTTTCTAGCGACAATGATTTAACAGTGGGCATGGCCCTGATATTTTCAACCAAAAAAGCCTGACGTTCACCATCTGTCGCATAAAGATCCTGCAGCCTACGCTTGAAAGGCCCCATGGCTAAACAGATAACTAAAGCTGTTAGACCTGAGAAAAAAAGGACGACCGAAGTTAAACGCCAACTATAGGCAAAGAGGATTGGCAAAACGACAATCAATGAAATACAGTCTAAGATGGCCCCAAAGACCCGACCGGTTAAAAACTCGCGAATCTTTTCCGGCTGCTGCATATGCTTGATAATAACACCAGCAGGATTGGTTTCAAAAAAAGGCAAAGCCAAACTGGCTAGATGCTCAAAGGTACGAATGGAGAGCCTAAGGTCAATAACACTGGTTACATAAAGCAAAAGATATGAACGCAACCAACCAAAAAGAGCCTCAAAGGTTATGGCGGCCAACATACCTATGCCTAAGACATGCAAGGTTAGCTCAGCATGGTGGGTGACCACCTTATCGATGATCACCTGGAAAAATAATGGCGTAGCTAGAGCCAAAACCTGTATGGCCACAGCGGCAATGCCCACCTCAAACATATTGCCAAACATATGCTTGATTTCGTTGACAAAGAACCCTAAGCCAAACTTCTTGGGACCGGCCACAAGACTGGGTACACCTTGGGTTTTGGACTTAATAAAAGTTACTTCGCCATTCAAAAGGGCCTCAACCTCACCCCGCTCAACCTTAATCCGCCCCAAATGAGGCCGATCTGGGTTTTCAACCTCAAGAGTATCCCCTTCCATCTGCCAGAGGACCAAAAGCCCACCATTCTGACAGTGGAGCAAAAATGGTAAACCTGCTGGCATCTGCTCAAGCTCATCCAAAGATGCCTTGGCCGTATGGCCCTCAAGGCCCTGATCACCGATCATGCGCATAAAGAGACTTGGATCTGGCTCACGCCCTTCTAAGACGTAAGTATGGATCAAATCCTCGACCGATAAGTCTTTGCCATAGTTTCTGGCAATGCTAACTAGAGCATGCACATGACGATGGGCTAAGAGCCTTGGCGATAAAAGCAGAGAAGTTCCGGTCCATTTGGCACTTAACTCGGCAAAAGAGATATTGCCCTGCTGAATGGGCTGAGCCATGGGGTCGATGATGGAGGCCACAGGCTTGTCTTTGACGCGACCCACAAAAAGCACGGCTGTACCATCTTTGAGTGGTAAAGCCACAGGCCCCTTCAAGGGACGGGAGGCAATATCCTCCAAACTTTCTTCGCGAATGGAAACTACGCTTAAGCCTAAGCGCTCGGCGCATTCCGCAAGCCCCTGCTCTGATAAGCCTTCAGGCGGCATGGCGATACTTGACGGTATGGGCAGCTTACAGATGCGGGCAGCCAATACCAGGCAGGGTATGACGGATGCTGGGTACATCATGACTCCTTAAAGTGACTCAAATAGCAAGAATCTCTGTTACTTAAGATACGGCAGTAAAAATTGCAGACTTCCGCTCATTGGGCTAAATATAGATTGGCCCAAAAAATTAGACAGAAATAGACTGTAATCGTTGGTTCACGGCAGAAGACCGTAAAAAGCTAAAAAAGCTCAAACTATTGCTAGGCGAAGTTGCCAAACCTGTTTAACCAAAGGCTTTCCCCTTGAACAGGCCAAGATACGTATTATTTATGGCTTGCCTAAAAACTAGATAGACTGAACA
>JAFSZE010000046.1 GCA_017455745.1 Desulfovibrionaceae bacterium
CGCGGCTTGCGACTTCACCGTTGAGCGACATCAGCAGCTTCAGGGCGTTTGGTGCACTTCCGCAAAAGTCAAACTTTGTGAGTCCTCCGGCAAAGCCGGAGGTTTACCAAAGTTAAATTACGTTTACAGTTGGAATCTTGTTAACTCTTGGAGGTCCAGATGGAAGTTAAGTGGCTTGTTTTCCTTATCATGATGGGATTTGCTGCCTTTGGTTTTTATTGCATAAAAAAGATTAGAGAATCCAAGGACTAACTGTTTACTGACCTTGCGCCACAGTTGTGATGAGAGGGCTAGCGAAAGTTTAGCCTCTCATCATCTCATGAGTCGTCGTCCCACTTGTCGACATTGAGTATACGAATAGGCAAAAATAGCCATCTAAAGAGACCCATAAGCAATGCCGAATTTGATCAACCGCAAGCTACAATACTCGGCGTTAACTATAGAAAGCGGTAGAAAGTTGGATCGCGAGCTCACCCATAATCTTGCAACCCTAGATCGAATCGTCCATACTTCGTATGAGTAAACATCCAAGCATTCGATCCAAGCCGAGACATCTCTATGCGGGAAATTTATGGCTTAAAGCAGAAAAAAATTTGTCCCTATTAACGATTTTGAATAACTTTTCAGTTTTTTCGTGTGCAATGGTGTGGTCCTCTTAACCCGCGCTTTGAAGAAATTGCAGAATTAGCTTTTTTATAACCCAAACATTGGGACAATCGTCTCTGGTGAAAGTGTTCATTTACGCAGAACGGTTGTCCAATCCACTCAAGAACCGCTGTACAAAAATCAACAGAACGTATGTCCATTTCTGCCAGAACATCTGTATTCTGAAATAAGAATATTCACGGGCCTTATCGCTATGGATTACGTTGCTTTAAAATGTGGCAAAGTATGTAATGTGGTCCAGGATTTATTGATTATGAATTTGTGGAAACGTGGATCCGCAATTTCGGATTCGGTGGCTTTCCGTGGCCGGAATATTCACTAAGCTAATCGACTACGCTTTACTTGCATTAAGTCAACTATTGCTAGACGAATTCGATATGCCATCCAGGGTTCTTGCACCTTAAAATCTTAACGGCTGTGCTAAAAACGCCGTTAAACGTAAGCGTCCGAGTGCAGGCTTTTCCCAAATTTTAATTTTTGCTAACCTCCACGCAAATCAGTGGAGGTTTTTTTATGGACGCAGCTAAACGCGAGGCTAGGCTCAAGCAATGGCATGGAAGTGGTCTTAAGTTAGCCAAATCTGCCAGAAAAGTCGGCATTTCGCCAAATACGTTGAAACAATGGGATAAAAAGATTGGAATTGAGAAGATCTTAAAGAAAGAGCCGATGCCGCAGAAATCGGGCATGGATGTGAAAGGGAATATGAAGGGTATGGAAGTCGTTAAAATTGGAGACCTCAAGGTCAAATCCATCGGAAAGCCATGCTTCCGGAATTCATTTGAACATTCACGGTCGGCCTATATCCTCACAAGGAATTCAGTGCGAATAATTTAAAGCGAGTCTTGATGTAGAGATATAATTAAGTTTGATAATTTTTAATTGCGTTTGACAAAAAATGCTGTTATTGAAATTAAGATTGATAATTACACCCGGTAAACCCCCAGCTTTGCTGGGGGACTCCCAAAGTTTGACTTTTGCAGCAATGGCAGCCCATCCCTTTTAGTGGTAAGCCGCGAACAGGCGAAACCGCAAAAAAAATATTCGGATTTAGTGATATAATTGTAGACTTCGTTTTGCGGTGAGTTGTGAAGCGACTTAAACCGTAAAAGGGATGGCTGCTATTACATTTACCCCTGGATTTGTGAACATGGATGCGGCCCTAATCCTCATGGGCGCGAATCTTGGCTGACATGACATAACTGGTTGAAATTATTATGTATTTTAATTTTTTTATAAATCGCAGATATTTTTTTGTAAAAAAAACAAACTATTTATATATTTTCCAATTTTTAGAAAATGATTGGTTAAAAAGAATCGCGTTGGCTAAAATTTAGTAAGCTTCAGGCGCATTTTGACAAATACACACAAAAAATAAAGATTTTCTTGATAATTTTGAACCTATATTATAATATGTTTAAAAATCACATGAGAGATTTAAGGAGTAATGGGTATGTCATGCGCTCAGGTTGCCCCGCTATATGCTGTTCGTTCCGGATCTACCGTGACCTTTCGTTGGTCCTATGGCACTCGAAACAGCATATGCTATGAATCGAACATTGCACGACGGCGAAAAATTATTTACGGTAAAATCGATTGATTTCTCTTATAAACAGCTGTTCAAGATAGCAAGCTTCGAAAAAAATTTTTCTTCGAAATCGTCAGTGATAGATTTTCCAGATTCATTAAACATTAATGATCCTATTATATCTTTTGGAAATCTTACCGACTGTTATTGTATAGAGTACAAAAGCGTTATGCAAGTTCTAGGTTATTGTAGAGAAGATATTGCTAGATTAATTGCACAACATTTTCACACTGAATACTATAAATTTGATCCTAATCCTCAACATATAGATTTGGGCGATAATTTTGGTACGTATGATCTAATTAATGAAATTTTGCAGCTTTATCTAAATGGATCAACACAATCTAACAGGGAAGAAACTACAAATATACGAAAAAAGACTAAAAATAAAAAGAACGATTATGATCCTAATGCCGTAAAAAAAACAATAGTCCCAACTAAAAGTGAAATAAGGATGATAAATGATTTTCAAAGGAGATGTAGAGTTCTTGATTTAATTAGAGACGACGATATTGTTGGGCACGGTTATAGTCAAAGGACAATGGCAAAAATGACTAATGCAAGTGTTGGATTAGTTAATAAAATTATGGCTTTATACCGAGAAAATCCCAACTTAACATATGACGATCTTGGAGAGAAGCCAAGGGGACCAAAGCCGAATCCATATTCAAAAATAACAAAAGATGAATTTGACGAATTGGTAGAGGTACTTCAGGATAAAGGTCCAATGGATGTAGGGATTGAGTCGTGTGCATGGAAAGCAGCTGATGTAATTACATATCTTGAACAGAAGAATATCCATGTATCATTATCATATTTTTATAAATTTTGCCAAAAGGTTGGACTTACATCAAAAGCTGCTACCAGAAAAAATCCACGGCAAGATGATAAAAAAGTTGATTTTTTTGTAACAGAAGGCTTTCGAGAAATAGCTAAGCAAGCACTGGAAGAAGATAGAGAAGTAGTAAGTGTAGATGAAATGGGTTTGATGGTTGATCATAAGTTAAGGGGTTATTCATTACGTAATACACCTACAATATGCTCTTATGACCCATCCATGGAGCATTCAACCCATTCAATATGTACTTTTATTGGTATAAATGGGTTTTTTAGAACATTTATCTACGAAGGAAGTTTAACAACAGAAGGTTTTATAGAGTTTCTTGAAATTATAAAGGAAAAATATAAGGGTAAAAAATTTCTTTTTATCATGGATAACGCTAAAATTCATGCGTCTAAAGAAGCTTATAACTGGTATTTTGAGAATGAAAAATTTTGCTTAGTGCGTTTTCTGCCTCCATATGCACCAAAATTAAATGTGGTAGAGTTCTTCAACAATTTATTTAAGCAAGATTTAAGAACAAACTGCACAACACAAAAAAATAGTATAGTTGAAAGAGCCTATTTACTTTGTGATAAGTATAATGCAAAGGGATCTGTTGAAATGGCAAAAATAAATTCATTATTCTCCAAAAAAGAATGTAGCTACATCAAAAAAATTTATGATGAGGTTTATAATGAATTAAAATTAAATAGTGCAGCTAACGCCTGATTCAGGCCCCGCTACCCCCCATCCGTGTTCACAAATCCAGGGATAAATGTAATATGAACATACGGATATGCTCGCGAGAATTTTTGTGTCAAAGATTAATATAAGTATATCTGATCGAGACCAATCGTTGATTCGTGAATATAGGCAATAGTTGGCTCGGATATGTGTTATAATAGACAATGATTAGTTTTATTTTGCGCGGGTATAACCGTTAATTCCTCAAATTTTGTTACTAAAAGGGACCCGCCATATCGACTGTGTGACAACACGGTGTGATACCCCCCTTTTTTACGACCTATATGGTGGACTGGCTGCAGATACATCTTTATGAGTTTTTTACAAGATGGGGCAGAAATTAACTATGGGTTCACTATAGGGATCTAGGCTCACAATAAAAGATTCAAGAATTGCATATTGCGATTCTGTCATCTCCGCTGTCTGCGGAGAGCATACTTTTAGCGATTCCCAATCGGTGGTCTAAGTTATTTTCAGATGGCGTTGAGCTTGATGAATTGGATACAGTTTTTGCTTTTGGTCGTTGTGCATCACCCTTGATGAATTATTACGCTTCCCTGGTAATTTTGGAACAAATCAGCCAGATAGACATCAGACAGACGGAAATAGATATGTATCGTGTTCCAAAAATATAGTGGAATTGTAATATATGATTAGTAATCTGATAAGATCATATTTTTATCTAAAAAATATATCGCAAAGATAATCAATATCATAATATTAAATCGATTTTGCAACAAGATCATAAAATCTATTAAAAAGATATTCACTATCATGAGGTCCAGCAGCTGCTTCTGGATGATATTGTACACTTTCGACAGGTAGTGTTTTATGACGTAAACCTTCAACTGTCTGATCATTAAGGTTTAAATGGGTTATTTCTACATCGGTCATATCCTCAAAGTACACGGCAAAACCATGATTTTGGGAAGAAATCTCGACTCTTCCTGTCCGCAAATCTTTCACCGGGTGATTAGAGCCGTGATGGCCAAATTTCAATTTACGCGTTGTGCCCCCCAAAGCATGACCAATAATCTGATGGCCCAAACAAATTCCTAGGACCGGAATTTTAGCTGCAATGATTTCACGTACATTTTCAATGGCATCGGCCAATGTGGCAGGATCCCCTGGCCCATTGGATAAAAAGACAGCCTTGGCCCCACTAGCTTTAATTTGGCTAAGATTTGTTGTTGGTGGGACAACTAACGGTTCAAAACCGTGTTTAGCCAGCAAGCGTAAAATATTCCATTTGATGCCAAAATCAAAAACTAGCAATGGCAGGCCCAAATTCTGCCAATTATACCGCCCTGCCCCATCGAAACTCACAGTCTTAGGGCTACCGTCTGTAAAGATATAAGGTTTTTGGCAAGCAACAAACTTGGCTAAATTTTGTCCTTCCATGGTTGGTTGAGTCAAAACTTTAGCCAAAAGGGATTGTGGATCTAAATCTTGAGTTGAGATGCGGCCACGCATGGCACCATTTAAGCGTAAGTGTCTAGTCAAAGCTCTGGTATCAATATGTTCCAAACCAGGCACGTTAAATTGCTGCAAAAATTCGGGCAAAGTCTTGATTGATCGCCAATTGGATGGATGATGGCAACATTCCTTGACAATAAGTGCCTTGGCATGAATGGCTGATGATTCCATATCTTCGGCGGTTATGCCATAGTTGCCTATCAGAGGATAGGTCATACAGATCATTTGGCCATAATATGATGGATCGGTCAAAACTTCCTGATAGCCGGTCATGCTAGTCGTAAAAATGACCTCACCCCCTGTCTCAAACTCACCTGTAAAAGAATCTCCGTACAAGCTAAAGCCATCTTCAAGCACAAGCAAAGCTTTCATCAAATTTTTCAGCGTCAAGACCCCGTATTTGACTTACAGGGAGAACGCTGCCTCCTCTATGGCAAGGTGTTAACAAAAAAACTAGCCTCAATTCAAGCGTAAAGAATATTTAGGCAAATTTTTAGCCTTTAAAGTTTACTTGCGGGCATAGTATTCTTGGAGACTCTCCACATGATGCAATTCTTTGGTATGCATGGATAGTGCGGTAGCCTTAGCTGCCGCCAAGGTAGTACAATATGGTATGCCATAGGTTAAGGCTGTACGGCGGATAGCTTTGGAGTCTTTAGCTGTAGTTTTACCAGATGGTGTATTGATCAGCAGGTCAACATCATGGTTAATGATTAGATCAACGATATTCGGGCGGCCTTCATAGACTTTGCGCACCACTTCAACTTTCAAGTTGGCTTCTTGAAGAATGGCAGCCGTACCGGCTGTAGCCAAAAGGGTGAAGCCTAGTTGAACGAATAATCTGGCCACATCGGCCAGATATGGTTTATCGCGGTCATTGACCGATAAAAAGACCTTGCCTGAACTAGGCAGCACTTGGCCGGAAGCCAATTGGCTCTTGTGATAGGCTTCCTCAAAAGTTACGCCCATGCCCATCACTTCACCTGTAGAGTGCATTTCTGGTCCTAAAATAACATCTACACCGGGGAATCGTGCAAAAGGCATCACAGCCTCTTTGACACACACAAATCCGCCTTTACGCATACTCCAGGGATCAAGTTCATCTAGTGTCTTGCCTAGCATCACTTGTGTGGCCAGATATGGCAGTGGTACACCGGTGGCCTTTGAGACAAATGGGGCTGTGCGGGAAGCTCTAGGATTAACCTCCAAAATATAGATATCGTCGTCTTTAATGGCAAATTGGATGTTCATAAGGCCTACTACATGAAGCTCGGAAGCCAAAGCTTGGGCTTGAGCTGCAATGTTAGCCACATGATCATAGGAGAGAGAAAAAGATGGCAAAACACAGGCGGAATCACCAGAATGGATACCTGCTTCTTCGATGTGTTCCATGATCCCTGCCACATAGACCTCATGGCCATCAGCCAAAGCGTCCACATCCACCTCAACCGCATGTTCCAAAAATTTGTCAATTAGGATGGGATGTTCAGGTTTGCCAAACACATGTTCGTGAAAATAGCTTTTAAGTTCATCAGCATCATAGACAACCGCCATGGCTCGACCGCCCAAAACATAGCTTGGTCTAACCATCACGGGATAAGAAATGCGTTCAGCAACAGATAAGGCCTCAGAGAGGTTCATGGCTGTGCCATTGTCTGGCTGACGAAGTTTAAGTTTTTGGATCAAAGCTTGGAAACGTTCACGATCTTCAGCCCGGTCAATGGCATCTGGGGATGTGCCCATGATCGGTACACCCATGCGCATCAAAGGCACTGCCAAATTCAAAGGGGTTTGGCCGCCAAATTGGACAATGACTCCTTCTGGCTGCTCACGATCAACGATGTTCATCACATCTTCAAAGGTCAGTGGCTCAAAATAAAGACGGTCCGATGTATCATAGTCGGTGGAGACAGTTTCGGGATTGGAATTGACCATAATAGCGCAAATGCCTGCATCACGTAAGGCAAAAGATGCCTGACAGCAGCAATAGTCAAATTCAATGCCCTGCCCTATGCGGTTAGGACCACCACCTAGAATCAAAACTTTGCGTTGGCTAGTTTTAATTGGCACATCGTCTGTCTCA
>JAFSZE010000047.1 GCA_017455745.1 Desulfovibrionaceae bacterium
CCCCGCATCCAAAGTTGCAGCACCTCGCAAAGATGTTCTATTTGCTGGCTTATTTAATCTTGGATCTTGAACCAAAGGTTTTGTTTCTTGGCTTGATGGCAAAATAAGACTGTTTTTATGCACATCTTGATCTTCGCTAGTCAATGTAGATTTAGACCCATCCCTTTCTGTTCCATCCTTTTCTGCTCGAATCTTCTCTGACCCAATCTCTTTTCTTCCAGTCTTTTCTGCTCCAACCGTCCCTGATTCAATCTTCTCAGCTCCAACTTTCTCGGCTTGATCCCTGCCTACTACATCCCTTTCTGCTCCAACCTCATCTAGAGAATCATCTAGGGCACGAGCTTCAGATTTTTCTGGCGAATTTGCAGGCGAACCCTGCACTAAATCTTGATCTGACCTTTTGACTAAACCTTGATCATGCTCTTGCTCTTGATCTTTACGCCCATCTTCTTGCCTAGACTCACTAGCTAGGAGATTGTCGGTCAAATCTTTCGATCTATGTTTAAGGCGCTTGGCAAGATCATCCAAAATATCCACACAGATCTGCAAACTTTCCCTACCCCCATCAACGCCATTAAGCCTGCGTTGCATCCAAAGCGTCACAAAAAGAAGGGTCTCATCATCAACCACTGGAGTATTGGTTCCCTTCAGATTGTCCAAAAAAAATGCATAGTTTTCATCACGCTTAACTGCGGCCTGCTCAAGACGCTCGGTCAATTCCGCAACTCGCATTTGGGCCCTTTTTAGATCCAATTCACTAGCTTCTGGATCAAGACCTGCTAGTTGGGCCAAATCATATTCTGCTAGAGTCAACTGCGCACTCAAACTCTCCCACTCTTCTAAAGATGTCTCATAAGCTTCTAAGCCTGGCGTAAAATCATTCAGATCCAAAATCTGATTCATGGTGCTAGCTAAAGCATCAAGCTTTGCTGCTAAGATTTTTAAAAAATCAGCCACATGAGCCTGATTGGACCCAAAAGAAACTTGCCCAGAATTTCCATAAACTCCTGCCAAACAGTCCAAAAAATAATCCACATAAAATTGGTAAAGCGCTCTGAGCATTGTAGGCCGAAAGGCATAATTTAAAAGCGCGTGACGTCCACCACCTGGTTCAGTGGTTAAAAGCGTGGCACAATGCTGATTGATGGCTGCAAGCTTAAGATTAAGCACACCTGTGGGATTGCCTGGCTGATAATGTTTAATGATAAAACCTGCCAAATCAGCCAAAAAATTTTTAGACAGACGACTATCTTCAACCACAGGCTTTAAGACTTTTTCGCCATCCTTGCGCACACTGCCATCAGGCATAACCATGCCATCAAGACCACTTTCGCCACGAATGACAGGACCAGCCAAAGTACCCGGATTGGTCGGTGGATGCAAAATGCCCTCGGGCTCCATGGGCTGATTTTTCCGCAACAAGTTACCGCTGCCAGCTAAAGGCGTACCAGCTGTGGCCGCATCAAGCATCTTAGCTGCACGTTCAATCATAGCAGCTCGCTCTGCTGCCGTCTGCCCAAACCAAAAGGTCGCTCCCGAAACCGCAGCCAGACCAAACAGACTTGCGGCGAGCATTTTTTTACTAAGCAGAGGTTTAAGCTTGCCAAAATGGGATAAAGCAGACAAATTCGCCTTAATTTTCGCCAGCATGCGCCGCCCCTCCTAGGACAGCTAAAAAATTTTAAACAAAAATCAAGATCAAAATGGCCAATGAAAGACTATTTTTCTACCAAGTCCTAGGCCAAACTTGCCCTAAAGATTACAACTTGCCCCCTCAAACTGCAAGATTTAGGCATTTCTGCCGGATAAATTAGGACTTGGCAGACAAAACAACTTGCAACTTGTCAAACTTGACCAGCCCATTTTACGACACAATTTTTGCCAAACCAATTTTAGTTGTGAAAACAAATAAAAGTTCTATAATTTCAAGGCGTTAGACAGAAAAAATTCATAAAATCTAGATTTTTTCTACCTTGACAAGAGGGCCTTCCGCTACTACAGTAAACGTTTAAATTTTTTTAGCTTCATGCAGTCAAATAGGGAGTTCACCATGCTTCAAAATCGCGGAAAAGCTCTTACTTTTGATGACATTCTGCTTGTACCCGCCCATTCCGAAGTAACCCCAGACCAAGTCGATATCTCCACACAACTCACGCCGGACATTCCCCTGAAGCTACCTCTGCTCTCGGCTGCCATGGATACAGTCACTGAATCGGCCATGGCCATTTCGATGGCCAGAATGGGTGGCATTGGTATAATTCACAAAAATTTATCCATTGCCACGCAACGCCAAGAAGTTGAACGGGTTAAAAAAAGTGAAAGTGGCATGATCGTTGATCCTGTCACCATTACATCTTCTAGCACCGTCCATGACGCTTTGCTGCTCATGCAGGAATACAGCGTATCTGGGCTACCTGTAGTTGATGATGACAAGTTAGCTGGAATCTTAACCAATCGCGATGTACGCTTTGTGGAGGATCCCAAAAAAGTTCTAGTTAAAGATGTCATGACCAGCGAAAATTTGGTTACTGTGCCCCAAGGAACATCCCTACGCGAAGCCAAACGACATTTACACGAACACCGCATCGAAAAACTGTTAGTTGTTGATAAAAACAATCATCTCTGTGGCTTAATCACCATTAAAGATATTGATAAGGTCCAAAAATTCCCCAATGCCAGCAAAGATGATAAAGGCCGCTTAAGAGTGGGCGCTGCCATCGGTATTGGCCGCGACTGTGAAGAGAGGGCTGAAGCTTTACTGAAAGCTGGAGCTGATGTTTTGGTCCTAGATTCAGCTCATGGTCACTCCGTCAATGTCTTAAATGCCATCCGCAAAATTAAAACAGCCTTTCCCAACTGCGAACTCATTGCCGGCAATGTGGCCACTTATGAAGGCGCTAAGGCCGTCCTTAAAGCTGGAGCCGATACAGTAAAAATAGGTATAGGACCTGGATCCATCTGTACAACGCGCATCGTAGCCGGTGTGGGCGTACCACAAGTTACAGCCATCATTGAATCTAGTCGGGCTGCCCGCGAAATGGATCGCTGCTGCATTGGTGACGGTGGCATCAAGTTTTCAGGTGATATTGTCAAAGCTTTGGTTGTTGGTGCCAATACAGTTATGATTGGCTCTCTCTTTGCTGGCACCGAAGAAAGCCCGGGCGAAACTATTTTATATCAAGGCCGCACCTATAAAGCCTATCGTGGCATGGGCTCCATTGATGCCATGAAGGAAGGTAGCTCTGACCGCTATTTCCAGGAAAAAAGCACCAAACTTGTCCCGGAAGGAATCGTTGGTCGAGTCCCCTACAGAGGCCACGTTTCTGATGCTGTTTTCCAACTTATGGGTGGCTTGCGCAGTGGTATGGGCTATGTTGGCGCCCACAATATTCAAGAGCTGCAAACAAAAACGTCCTTCTATGAAATTTCTGCTGCTGGCCTTAGAGAAAGTCATGTGCATGATGTTGTTATAACCAAACAGGCCCCCAACTACCGCATGGAAGATTAATAATGATCTTTTAAGCAAAACTTATATTACGCTTTCCCCGTACTTTTGGACCAAATCAGCCAACTAGACAACAGATAGATATTGTAAGATGGACGCACATACACATATATTCGTCTTCCAAAAATTTCGCAGAATTGTAATATTAGCATCTAAATAATAATCCATAAAAAAACTATACTTGTATTTTTTTCTTTTACACGGCAATACTTTAGTTAATTTGTAAAAATAATTTATAAAAATTAACGTACCAAGCGATATCAAACAGGATTAAAACGAAAATAGATCGATTTATTTAAAACTTTTACTTTAAGTTACAATTTTTTAGCTCAATTTGGCAAGTCTAAAGATAAAACTATCTTTATGCTTGCCTACAAAAATTATCAAATAAAAATTATCAACAAAAAAATAGTTTTAGATCTATTTTCACATATTTACATTTTAGATAATGTTTAACTTTTTACATTTTAGTGGCTAATCCTTGGATTTACTGTTCAAAGAATAACTAAACTTACTAACAAAAAGATCTGTAAAATATATGCCCCAATCAAAAGCCTTCATTATTGACTATGGTTCCCAGGTTACTCAACTGATTGCCAGACGCGTACGCGAAATAGGCATTTATTCAGAAATTCTCCCCCATACCGTAAGACTAAAAGATCTGATGCAGATGAAGCCTGGCGCCATCATTTTATCTGGTGGCCCAGCAAGTGTCAGAGACAACGGTGCTCCTGATATTATCCCAGGTCTTTTGGATCTCCATGTGCCTATCCTGGGCATCTGTTATGGTATGCAACTCTTGGCTAAGACCTTGGGTGGTACTTTAGATCAAAGCAAAAATCGCGAGTACGGACGGGCCAGTCTTTTTATTGATAAACCCATACATCCTCTCTTTAATCTATTAACTGACTACAGATACGACGTTTGGATGAGTCATGGTGATCGCGTCATTACCCCGCCCAAAGGCTTTAGAATACTTGCCCACACCAACGATCTAAAAGTAGCTGCTTTTGGCTCTGATGAGCGCAAAATCTATGGTGTGCAATTCCATCCTGAGGTGTCACATACAAGCATAGGCACGCAGGTTTTCAAAAATTTTCTTTTTGGTATTGCAGGTATAACTCCCGATTGGCAAATGGCCGACTTCATCAAAAACGAAGTGGAGAAACTTCGCCAAACCATCGGTGATAAACATGTCATTTGTGCACTTTCAGGCGGCATTGACTCGACAGTTGTGGCTGCCCTCTTAAAACAGGCCATAGGCGACAATTTGCACTGCATATTTGTCGACAATGGCCTTTTGCGTCAGGATGAGGCCAAACAAGTCACAACCTGCTTAAAGGAAGACCTGCATCTGAACGTCACCGTAGTCGATGCCCAAAAGACTTTCCTGCAAAAACTGCAAGGCACGACCGACCCTGAAGAAAAGCGTAAAATCATTGGCAAGACATTCATCGAAATCTTTGAACAAGAAGCCAAGAAACTGCCCCAAGTTGATTTTTTGGCTCAAGGAACCTTATATCCCGATGTAATTGAGTCAGTCTCAGCCAAAGGCCCCAGTGCTGTGATCAAAAGCCACCACAATGTAGGCGGCTTGCCTGACAATATGCACCTCAAACTGGTGGAGCCCTTACGCGCACTCTTTAAAGATGAAGTCCGCGTCATTGCCGAAAAACTTGGTCTGCCTGAAGCTGTCATCCACCGTCAGCCCTTCCCAGGCCCAGGTCTTGCCATTCGTATTTTGGGTGATATCACTCCTGAACGCTTGGAAATTTTGCGCCAGGCCGATGCTATTGTCCAAGAGGAAATGAGAGCTGCCGATTTATATAATCAAGTTTGGCAAAGCTTTGCCGTACTTTTGCCACTAAAAACCGTTGGCGTCATGGGCGACAATCGCACCTATGAAAATGCTATTGCTCTGCGCGTTGTGGAAAGCGTTGATGCCATGACCGCCGACTGGGCCAAACTGCCCTACCCTGTGCTTGGCAAAATTTCCTCGCGCATCATCAACGAGGTTAAAGGTGTCAATCGTGTTGTCTACGATGTCTCAAGCAAACCACCAAGCACCATCGAATGGGAATAATTAGCCACTAGATTTGGGGGAGATCAAAATCCCCCAAATCTATTCTATTGATCTTTTAATTTTGCCAAAATCCTTAATCTATCAAAAACTTTGATTGATTAGAAATAGTCAATTTACAGTTAATCTTTGAATTTAAAATAGTATAGCACAGTTTCTGCTGCTATATTATTTTTGTCTAAAATATAATAATCAAAAATTATTTTCAATTTCCAACAAACAGTTCTAATTTAGCCTTTTATTTTTTGAGGAATATATGTTTGGTATTGGCAGCACCGAATTATTGGTCATCCTTTTGGTTGGCTTAATCGTCTTAGGCCCCAAAAGCTTGGCCGGTCTATCAAGAACCCTTGGCAAAATTGTCGGTGAATTTAGGCGCGTTTCAACAGATTTTCAGCGAACCTTAAATGCTGAAGTCGCTGCTGAAGAGCAAAATGCTAAAATGAACCAGATGTCAACTTCCGAACAGGAAAGTTACAAACAGGAAAAAGAAGAAGACGCTTTAAGAGAAGCTAAGCTTGCCGAACGCAAACAGGAAGCTTTGAACAAGGCCGCCCAAGCCAAAAAAGACAAAGAAGATCTGGAAAATAAGGTTAGTTTAGCCAAACCCACTCAAGATACAAACGATGCTAGTGAGAAAGACCTAAGCCCCCTTGAGAAGGCTTTAGCCAAAACCAAAATGGAAGCTGATGCTTTTGAGGCCAAACAATCTGCCAACCCAACTGCCAACCAAAAATCCTAAAGAGTCATGAGCCGCCAACCCAAACCCAAAAAAAAAGAGCAGTTAACGACCCGTCCTAGATATAAACGCAAAAAGAAAGATCCAACTCTTCAACTACAACCAGAAGGCGCCATACGCCAAGAAACAAATAAACCAGCACTAAATCTTGAAGTTAGCCAAGATACGCCCCAAAACCTGCCAGATACAATCACAAGTAATCTAACAAAAACTGACCCTAAAATAGATCCTAGCCTAAATGCGTCCAAACAAGATGCAGATCAAGGATCAAGCCTAGATGCATCTAAATTAGACACTTCCAGATTAGATTCAGATACAACGCCAGATACAGCTACAGGTTCATCTGAGCCGCCCAATCCGCCAAATCCCCCCACAGGTACAGATTTGGCCGAACCCCACCCTGACGATAAGTCCATGGGTCTTCTAGATCACTTAAATGAGCTTAGACGCTGCTTGATTAAGGCTAGTGTGGCTCTGTTTATGGGCTTTGTGCTCTGTTTTATCGTGGTTGATCCCATTTTTGACACTTTGGTCGATCCCTTACTGAAAGCTTTGCCCAAAGGCTCCCATGCCATCTATACAACTCTGCCCGAAGGCTTCTTCACCAGAATGTACATTGCCTTTGTGGCGGGTCTTTTTGCATCAAGCCCGGTCTTTTTCTATCAGATCTGGTCCTTCATCGCTCCAGGGCTCTATGATGAAGAAAAACGTTTTATCCTGCCGGTAGCCTTTATTTCTGCCATCTTCTTTATTGGTGGTGGTCTTTTCTGCTTCCATATCGTCTTTCCCTACGCCTTTTCCTTTTTTGTCAGCTTTGCCACCGATGAAATAGTGGCTATGCCCAAAGTCAGCGATTATCTTAATTTTGTCTTAAAGCTACTTATAGCTTTTGGCCTAATCTTTGAAATGCCGCTTTTCTCCTTCTTTCTCTCAAGATTAGGTTTAATCACAGCTGACATGATGCGCAATGTTAGACGCTACGCCATCTTAGTCATCTTTATTGTAGCAGCCATCTTAACGCCACCTGATGTTGTCTCTCAATTGCTTATGGCAGGACCCATGCTTGTGCTTTATGAATTAAGTATCTTTATTGCCGCTATCTTTGGCAAGAAAAGAAAAAAGAAAGAGAAAAATGAGAGCACAAGTGCTGAAAAGGCATCTTAAATAATATTTTAAAGCAATATCTAATAGAACATCCAACAATATCTTAAGCAATATCTGACAAAACACCAAAACAATATCTTAAATAGCATATAAAAAATATTTTAAGCAACATCTGACAGAACATTCAAACCATACCTTAAACAGCATCTAAGAAAATATCTGAGAGAATATCTTAAACGGCATCTTAAATATAATCTGATACGACATCTGAACGATGGCTAAGACAAACTCTGACAAAATATACAAACAATCTCTGTGGCAATATCTAAGATAATATCTGACTATTTTTTACTAGCAAAAATTTAAAACTTAATTACTACTATAGATGAAATATTACTATAGACCAAAGACAGCTTATTACATTTTATGCATAATCCTTGAATCATATAAGCCACATATACACGGATATGTGCTAGAATAGACAAGCAAACACATAGAGACGAATATGTACATAGCGATGGACATAGATATGGATATGCCCACAGATCTGTGTTTCAAAAATTAGGCAGAAATGTAATAAATCTAATAAATTGATTCTTAACTCTTAACTCTAACTCTTAAAGATCATCTTTTAAACTTTTAACCTGCATTGACTTAAAATAAATTCTCTAACTTTAGGCTCAAAAGGTTTAAAACAAGCACATTATGTCTCAAAAACGCCAAAATACCCTGGTTAGGCAAACCAAAGAAACCAATATTAGTTTAACGCTAAATATTGACGGTAGCGGCCAAGCTGACATTTCCACAGGCTTTGGAATACTCGATCATATGCTGACTCTAACCACCTTTTGGGCTGATTTTGATTTACAACTTAGCTGTCAAGGCGATCTTCATGTTGATGCCCACCACTCAGTTGAAGATGTGGGACTAGTTTTGGGGCAAGCACTTTTAAATGCCTTAGGCGATCGCCAAGGCATTAACCGGGTTGGCTTTGCCAGGGTACCCATGGATGAAGCGCTAACCAATGTTACACTTGACCTCTCTGGTCGCCCTTATCTTGTCTGGAGAAATTCAGAAATCTTGCCCCCAGTTATTGCCCGGGAAGAAAAAGATCTTTGGCGGGAATTTTATAAATCATTAGCTATGAGCGGCAAGTTCAATCTCCATGTGGAGTTTTGCTACGGTCAAAACGGACATCATCTTTTGGAATCTGCAGCCAAAGGTCTAGGGTTAGCTTTAGCCCAAGCTTGTAACATCTCACGCACATCCATTCGCAGCACCAAAGGAGGGCTAGATTAATGCACATCAAATCTCAACGAATCATTATTGCGCTAATATTTATCCTCGCGTTAATGAGCCTAGCCTGCAAGCGGCAAATCAAATCTACAGCCGATCTTCCACCAGTGCTCTCCCATACCTATACAGTCAGTGTAGCTCCCTTTACCCAGCCCAAAACACCCTATGAACTGATCTTGGGACGCATTCCTGAACCGCAGGGCCTAATCACAGATGAAGATTTGCGTATACTTGACGATCAATTTAAACAGATCTTAAAGCGCAAACAAACTCGCAACTTTAAATTTTTGACCATACCGCCCAAAAAGCCTACAACTACCTACCACAGCGCAGCTCAGCCTAAAGGCTTGGAACATTGGCTAGCCTATGGCCAAAGCCAAGGGGCAGATCTCTTATTGGTTCCACAAGTTATTAACTGGCATGAACGCGAAGGATCTGCTGCCGGTGTAACCAAATCTGCCTGGGTCAGAGTGGAATTTTTCTTACTAAAAATTAACTCTGGCACGATGATGAACAGATCTTTTTATGAAGAGGAACAAGAACCCTTGACGGATAATTTCTTAAAAATAGGCCAATTCATTCAACGTAAGGGCAGCTGGGTTTCAGCCACAGACTTAGCCCGTGAAGGTATGATTAAAGCCTGTAAGGATTTGGGACTATGATCATTTTGCCAGCAGTTGATATTAAAAACGGTCAGGCGGTACGTTTAAAACAAGGTAGCAAAGACGATGTCACTGTTTTTGGCGACGATCCCTGCGAAAAAGCCAAAATGTGGCAAGACATGGGGGCCAAAGCCCTCCATGTGGTCGATTTAGACGGCGCTTTTGATGGCCAAGCACGCAACTATGCCATTGTCGAAAAAATCTGCCAAACCTTGACCATTCCTGTGCAGCTTGGTGGAGGCATTCGCGATGAAGAAACTGCTAAGCGCTACCTTGATCTTGGCGTAAATAAAATAATCATCGGCACCATGGCCGTAGAAGATCCTATAGGCTTTGCTAATCTTTGCAAAAAATATCCCAAAAAAATCGGTGTCTCGTTGGATGTCGATGATAATGGTGTCTTAAAAACTCACGGCTGGGTCTCTGAAAGCAAATTAACCATTGTCAAAGTGCTCCCCAAAATAGTGGCTGCACGTGCTGCCTGCCTAATCTATACCGATATTTCTAGGGATGGCATGAAAAGTGGTCCCAATCTGCTAATGCTAGAATGGCTGAGCATAAACTCCCCCATCCCAGTCATAGCAGCAGGTGGCATATCTAGCCTAAGTGATATTAAAGATCTCTATCCTTTTAGCTGCCAAGGCCATTTGGAAGGCGTTATTTCAGGTCAAGCTCTCTACACAGGAAGCTTAGACTTACAAGAAGCGCAGAATTGGATTGATAGCCAAGATCTATAAGAGAATTGTATAATAAAAAAGATATATGATACAAGGTCTCAAATTCCCGTGATTTTCTATAATGCTGATAAACTCTATCTTTCCCGGGATTTGCCGATTTTGGCACTATTTCTTACCAAATATTTTTCTGGGATCTTCCTAAGCATGGCATACTCTTTAGGAAAGAAGGTACGTGTAGAAAAGTTACTTCAATACACTTATGAATGTGACTAAAACTATCTTTACATATTACATTTCCCCCAAAATTTGGAAACTGGCTTAGCTTTCAGACTTACCACTCTCGTTTTTACTCATATTTTCGTCAAATATTATCAGTTTGATAAATTGATTATCGTATATTATTTTTCCCGTAGCGATAATAATATGTTTTGAATACAATTTTGATGATTTATTGTTATTGTCTTACTGTTAATTTTAAAATTCTATAGTCCTATATTTTATTTTTTTACACTAAAACTCTTTTAATCATATAGGTAACAGAAAAAAAATGGCAATGTACCAGATTATTTCAAGGCATATAAATTTCTTATTACCTTTGCCGTTAATTTCGTGAACAACAAAGAGCCTGACTTAAACCTTAGGTGAGGCTGACCTGTGTCGTATCTTGCGGCAAAATTGTCACCTACAAAAACTAGAGATGGCCCGAGCTACCTGAGAAAGCTTGCCTTACTTTATGAGCCCAACAGCGTTCATGAATTTGTCGGCAAAGGTAATATAATTTTTAAAAACTGTCTAAGCAACCATTAGCTGGTAGATGTCGTTTTTTACTTTTATAGTGAAATGCTTGAGTAAATTTCATATTTTGCCCTTCAATGATAATCGATCGTTTCTAGTCTGATTATACACTAAGTATTTGTAAAATATGTCTATTCATCTATTCGATGTTTGGATGTAAATACCAATGAGAATATTAATGGGGTATTGTCTGTTTATCGTTTTAAGATTTAGTTATTTAATGACATCGCTGTATACTTTCGTATTGAATAGGCTGGTTGATGTTTGCATTATATTACATAAATATTTTTCTAAAATATTAAAAACGAACTATTGTGATAGTCATTTATAATTTTAAAATATATTTTGAAAGCAAGTGACAGATCAAATAGTATCAATAATTTAATAAAGGATTGTGACAATGAGTATAAACAGATTTTCAATAGGTAGGGAAAAATTTGATGTATTAATTAAAAATGGTTCATACTATATTGATAAAACTGCATATCTTAAAGAACTTTTTATGGGATCAACTGATGCACAAGCTAATCTATTTATAAGACCAAGACGTTTTGGTAAAACACTTAATATGCAGATGATAGAATCTTTCTGTGAGCTTAATTACCAAAATCCTGGTGATAAATCGTATCAGGAAGAGCTTTTTCTTGATAATGGACGTAATTTAGCCGTATCTAGTAATTCATATAAAGATCTTCGTGATAATTTCATGGGTGAATTTCCTGTTATATCAGTTTCTTTTAAAGACATTCAAGGCCATTCTTACATAAAAGCAATAAGTAATTTTCTTGATACTATCACTGATATTTACTTTGAATTTGAGTTTCTAGCCAATAGTACCAAAATATCAAACATAATTACTGAAAATTTTATGAGAGATTTTGAATTTTGTGCTGATACATCTGTAGATCTATATAAAAAGAATAATTTATCACGTGCTGAGCGCATTATTACAGGGTTTTTATCACGACTTGCCATGATGCTATATGAGGAATACAATCGTAGGGTGATAGTATTAATTGATGAGTATGATGTTCCTCTGCAAAAATCTATTATGGCTGAAGAACTATATTATGATAAAATGCTCTCTATTATAAGTGCTATTAGCAGCACAACTTTTAAATCAGATGGAGAAGACTGGCTTCACACATGTATAGCTACAGCATGTCTTAATATTGTATATCAAAGTATATTTACTGGTCCCAATAACTTTTATCTTCACGGACTAGATGATCAAACATTTGCTGGATTTTTTGGTTTTACGAGATCTGAAACAGAAAAATTCTTAAATGATTGTGGGCTTTCAGCACAAACTGAAGTTGTCAAGGATTGGTACGATGGCTATCGCATTGGTGATGAACACATCCTTTGCCCCTGGAGTGTTATATCTTTCTGCGATAAAGCTCTAGAAGAACAATCGAACGTTGAACCACAACCTTTTTTAGTTAATACATCTGGAACTGATGCAATAAAGTCATATTTTAAGCATTTAGTTAATGGAAATTTCACACGAGACATTCAGAGAATCGACGAACTATTAAATAATGTGCCACAGGAAATTACGTTAGAAGTGTTTAACACCTATCCAGATATCAGAAAAATAGGTGTAGAATTTGATACTTGTATGACCTTTTTCTTGCACACTGGTTATTTGACTTTCACAGACGATTCACCGCTTTATGAAAATGTTTTTTTGAAAATACCCAACCGTGAAATCCGTGAATGATTTGAGCTAAGACTTGCTCATTTGTATGATAGCTCAAATCCAGTTTGGTTGAACCGAGGAAGAAAATTGTTTTTGCATTTATTAGCTAATGAGGCTGATGATGCAAGGAAAATATTAAAACGACTCCTTACGCGATTTATAGGCATACGGAATCAAGGTAACGAGTCTTTTTATCATGGTTTCATGTTTGGACTTTCAACTATGGTAGCTGCTAATGATAATATTAAATTAGAGTCAGCTCAAGAAACAGGTGATGGATACTCTGAGATAATTATTTCGCATGGACAATTAAAAACAATTGTTATTCTTGAATTGAAAAAGACCGAAGATAACGCTCAAGATCGTCTTTCCGCAGCAAAAGATGCAACAAAGCAGATTATTCAAAAAAAATATGTTGATAGATTTGATACATCTGAATATACAAAAATATATGGTCTAGGAATAGGTTTTGGTGGTAGATCGTGTGCTATTGAATCATTAGGAAATTTACTTGAAATGTCATAAAACTAAAAGGTAATACTATTGTGTTTATTAATTAATCCTGGGAAATATCTGGCTTTGTCATAGAACTACCAAAGTTTAACTTTTACAGTAATAGACAGACCATCCATTTTAATGGCTAGACGTGAGAGGATTAAACTGTAAAAAATATTTTGAACTGATATTTACAGACTTTGGAAAGTAGTAAATATAATTTAGTTTAGTTTAATTTAATTTAACTTCTAGTTTATAAAATTCTGTACGCAATTTAAATATTGATGAATAAGACCAAGAGGCGTGTGATAAAACAAAAAATGTTGCTAGCGTTATTGCAAAAATAACTTTTAATCTTAAATATGCCTCTAAATGAATTTCAAGAAAAAATTTGTTTTCTTGTATTCATCAAGAGTTAGTTAAATATGCCAAGCCTTTGAGTCGCGATTTTTCAATAAAGTAGCTAGATAAATTGTGTTGATTGGACTTATAGGCGGTTGGATAGGAAGCTAACAGAAGGTTTCCTTGAAAAATAGTTTTGCATTCTAGGATTGAGTTAGGTGAAAAAGATGATTTTAAGAGAAAAAAAGAACTACAATGAAGAATATCGAGATTAGTGGGGATTTTGGGCCACAAGATGGATCAGATGAGCCAATTCTTAGCCAAGATGTTTGGCACACACAAATTCTTAAAAGGTAATAATTTTAATATAAATCGACCAATAGGATTTATTAACACTAGTTAGTAGATCCTATTGGTAGAGACTATAATTCTCTAATCCTTTGATTGGGGAAGGAGTCAATCCAATCTTCAAGGTAGAGGTCACTGCATGCATTTACGCCTTTTTATTTTGTTTGGCCTTTTAACATTTGGATTATTGTTTCAGGCAGATTTCGCTTGTGCCAAAACTCTGGAGATTGAGTCGCAGGCGACTACTGAAGAAGCATCTGTGAGCATTGCACGCTTAAAAGCTTTACGTCAATGTATCCACGATTTGATTCCGATTGATATTGCCAAAAAGCATGCTGGGGTAATTCGTACTAGCATCTTGCAAAAGGCTAAAGATTTAACTGAGCTTACAGCTTTAAAGAAGCAGGTGATTGATAATCACCATCATCTGCTAGCTCGCGTTGATGTCAATGAAGCCGAGGTTGAAGCCCGTTTGGCCAAAATTCCAGAAATCAAGGAGATCTTAGATAAAAAGGCCAAGTCACAGCAGGTGGCGGTTACCGAAACACCTCCTCTACCAACAACTCCTAGTGTTCAAAATACTCCTGCTGCCAAACCAGATGTTTCGGGTGAGGCTCAAGGAAAGCCAGAACCTAAGGTTAGCGAGCAAGCAAAGCCAGAAATTAATGTTCCTGAAAAGCCAGAATCTAAGGTTAAGCCAACCAAAGAGCCAAAACCAGTTGCTAAGCCTGTAGATAAGCCTAAGGGTCCAACCGATGAAGAATTTTTGACCCTTTTAGCTGGGGGCGATCCCAAAGCTATTTTAGCGGCCATTAAGGCCAAGGCTAATGTCAATGCCCATGTTAAGAGCGGCAAATCAAAAGATCATCCAGCATTAATGGTTTATCTGACATCCCCAAAAAATGGGCCAAAGGCTGATCTAGATGTAGTGCGTGCTATGTTAGCTGCAGGCGCTAAAGCTGACTGGGTTAGTGCTGATAAAAAACTATCCCTCATGCGTGTGGCCATTGCCAAACATGATCCAGAACTCTTAAAGCTGCTTTTGCAGACCAAGCCCAATTTAACTTGGACAGGTCCTAAAACTGGCTACAATCTTCTCCACAGTTGGCTTGCGCTTAATCAAAACGATCCAGAAATTTTACAAGCCTTCTTAAAGGCCGGTTTTAACCCCAATGCCAAGCGGGCTGATCATACTTACCGCACCCCAGCTGTGTTTGAATGCATCCAAACACAAGGGGTTTTTGGTACGCGGCCGGCGGAATTTTTAAAGCTTATGTTGGCTGCTGGGGCAGATCCCAATATAACCGATGCTAAGAAAGATACGGCTTTAATCTATGCTGTTAAGGCCAATGCCGAAGAGCATATGCAATTGTTACTGCGTCAAAAAGCATCTTTAAAAGCTTTGAATGACAAGGATGAATCGGCTTTGCTCGTGGCTTGTGATAACTATGGTACCAAAATTGAGATTATCAAGGCTTTGCTTGCTGGCGGTGCCGATCCCAATTTAGCTTCTGCCAAACGTCATGGTTTAACGCCTTTAGTGGCTGCTGTGCGTTGTGGGCGCAAAGATGTTGTGGAGGCTTTACTTAAAGCTGGCGCCAAAATAGATGCTGCCTTGCCCGATAAGAGTACAGCCTTAATCTGCGCTGTTGAAGCCAATGATGAGGGGATGGTTAAATTTTTGCTTGATGCTGGTGCTAATCCCAATGTGGTCAATCAAGCATCATATACGCCCTTGGTCTATGCTTTGGCTAAGGAAAATTTGACGCTAATCAAGTTATTGTTGGCCAAAGGGGCCGATCAGAATGTGGAAATTTCTGATCTAAACGAAAAGGTCACGTTTAAGGCCATGGTTGAAAAGTATGGCTCCAACGAAATCCGTTCCGCACTGCTTGGTGCATCAAATTAGGCTTAAGCTTTGTTCAAGAAATCTCTTTTGAGATTATCTTAAAGTTCCTAATTTTGATTGCGTTTGGATGTTTTTAGCCCAACTGTTAGCAAAATTTACGAGAAAATCGGCATGAGCAAATTTTCTATGCATATATTTAACCGCCTCTTAGTTCGTAAGAGCCATCTTTCCATCCTATTTTTAAGTTTTTTCTTGGGCTTAGCTCTTTTTTGTACAAGCCCAACCACATCTTTGGCTGCGCCCATTGACCAGGCCATTGTTGACCAATTGGGGCAATTTCTTAACTCACGTGAATTTAAGTTTAATGGCGCACCTGCTCAATTAAAGGTTGAACAGACCCTTTTGGATGCGAGTGGTGAAAATTTAATTTTGCGCAACCTAACTATTGTTGTGAATGGCCAAACGGACCTAAAAATTGGCGAAATTACCGTTGTTGTAACGAAAGAATTGGTCTTGGCTTTAACGGCTCACGTTGTTCCAAGCGGCGAGCTGGTTTTGCCAAAATTAATCTGTCGGGATATCTTGGCCAAGGGAAGCGAGAAGGAGCAAGCGCAGATTGGCGAAATAGCCATAATTGATGCTGCCATGAGCGGAAGTCTTTTTGGCGATCTTGTAGCTGGCAAAAATGTTACCCCACAGATTGTTGTGGAAAATACCAGAGTAAAGAGTGTCACCATAACCAATTTGGCCGCCAAAGATAAGCAGGGCAAGGATGGTTTTTCTTGGGGCCAGTTTGGCATTTATGATTTTAAGGATGGTGCATTAGGCAAGATAAGTTTGGAACAGTTGGTCGTTAATGATGACTTTCAAGCTTCAGTTGGCCAAATCACCTTTGAAAATATGAATATGCCAGCCCCCGAATGGCAAAAAGTCTTGGCCGATCAGAAAGCCCTCGAAGAGCATTTAGCCAAAGATGGTTTTTTAACCTTAGGTCGGGCCCTTTTCTTTCAGCCCAAGCCCATTTTTGAAAAGATCTCTGTTGATAAATTAAATCTGACGATCTCAGGTATTCCTGTCCAAGTGTCCACTGTGGGGATAGGTGTAACCAATCAAAGCATAATGACTTTATGGGTTAACGGGGTAAGTTGCGCAGCCCTAGAGGGCTTGGGTATTAAGCTGCCTTTCCCCTTGCAAGCTGATTTGTCCTTGGGCGCCAACTATATGCTGAATAAGCCTTGTTCTAGGCTCAACTTCACCCTCAATAAATTGGCTGATTTAAATATAACCTTTAGCTCCAATCTTAAGACCATGAAGTTGTCTGATTTGGCCATTACCCTTGAAGATAAGGGCGCCTTGGCCTGGGGTATCTTCAACGTCGGGGTTATTGATGCGCTAGAAAAGGAACTGCCCAAAGAAGCCAAAGATATGACCCTAAAGTTTGGACCTGACCCCATCAATCAAAAGATTGTGGAGAATATTGTTGCCTTTATTGAAAATCCGGGCAAACTTAAGGTTTTGAGTCGCCATGGTGTAGAGTTAGGCTTAGACGATCTGGAGCTTTTGCTAGAAAATCCCGCTGCATTCGTCTCGGTTGGCGTTGAGCCAGGTGTTGTACCTTTGCGTGCGCAGGTCAAAGCTTGTTCTGAGCAGTGGATGAAGCAGGCAAAATAGTTTTTTTGTATTTTTGACTTGCGCCGTATATCTTAATACGGCGCAAGCACCTTTTTTAGCCAAGGAAATTTTATACTTTCTAGCGTATGTTTTTGACTTTGGGGGGAAGATGGTGAATTTTACAGTTCTTGACACAATCGGTCATACACCGCTTGTTTCTTTAAATATGGGAAAGAATTTGCCAGGCCAAGTTTTGGTTAAGCTTGAAAATAAAAATCCTGGTGGCTCCATTAAAGACCGAGTGGCTAAGTACTTATTGACCAAGGCATTGGATAGTGGAAAAATTTCCCAAGGCTCCCCGATTGTGGAAGCCACTAGTGGCAATATGGGCATAGGACTAGCCTTGGTGGCCAAACAGTTGGGCCTAAAGTGCATTTTAACCATGCCAGAATCCATGAGCCTTGAGCGCCGCAAGCTTTTGGCTGGTCTTGGAGCTGAGCTTGTGTTGACTAGTGCTAGTGGCGGCATGAGCGCTGCGGTGGAGATGAGTCAAAAGATAGCCAAAGAGCGTCATGGCTATATCCCAGGCCAGTTCACCAATCCTTGGGCTGTTGAAGCGCATTTTAATCAAACGGGCCCCGAAATTTATGAGCAATCTTTAGGTCAAGTTGATTATCTTCTGGCAGGAGTGGGGTCTGGTTCATCTTTGATGGGGGCTGGCAAGTTCTTAAAGACAAAGAAGCCCAATTTTAAAATGATCGCCATTGAACCAAAAAAATCGCCAGTGCTTTCTGGTGGAAAGGCTAGCCCTCATGGCATCCAAGGCATTGGTGCTGGTTTTGTGCCTGCAATCGTTGATTTAAAATTGATTGATGAGATAGTGCAGGTGGATGATGTCGAGGCCATCCAAATGAGCAGGCGTCTCATAGCCGAAGAAGGAATCATCTGTGGCATTTCTAGCGGTGCCAATGTGTATGCGGCATTAAAGCTGGCTGCGTTGCCCGAAATGGCTGGACGTACCATTGTTACCTTTATTTGCGATAGTGGCGAGCGTTATTTATCAACCGCACTCTTTGAAACAAATTAAACTACTGCTTCAAGAAATTTGGCTTGCCATTTTGGACTAAGATTGTTGTAAGCCTTAATTTTTAGCCAAATACAATTGACTGTCTGGTTTATGTCTTGAAAAATTTCTTTGATCCAGACTTAGTCTTGTAACTTATTGCGAAGTATAATAACTTAGCCCTTGTAGCCGATAAAAATTGAGTTAATACTTGAAGGAAGCGGTAAAATTCGCCTTTTAGTTTGGGCTGTGAAAGTCGGCTTAAGAAGCGATGGAGCAACTTTATGTCTCAGACAAATATTTTGCTGGAATCGGGCACCAATGAGCTCGAAATAGTTGAGTTTTTTGTTAACCAAGATGGTTATCAGGCTCACTATGGGATCAACGTGGCCAAAGTGGTCGAAATTATTCGCCGCCAGCCAGTGACAGCTATGCCTGAAATGCGCCATCCAGCTATTCGAGGGGCATTCTCCCATCGCAATGGTCGCATCGTGCCTTTGATTGATATGGCGCAATTTTTGGGGGCCGATTCGGTTAATAATGAAGACGCCAAAGTGATTGTTACTGAGTTTAACACGGTCTTTACTGCCTTTCTCGTCTCCGGTGTTAACCGTATCTACCGCTTAAGTTGGACCGAAGTTGAAGCTCCGGGCAATTTCTTACAGAATGTTAGTCGCAGTTCGGTTGTGGGCGTTGTGCGCTTAGAAGATCGGGTGGTCTTCCTGTTGGATTTAGAAGCCATTGTGGCTGAGTTGGAACCAAGTATGGCCATCTCTTTTGAAGGTTCCATGGTTACCTCCCACACTGATCATAAAGTTTACCGCATTCTGCATGTGGATGATTCTTATAGCATTCGCAATTTGGTCCTTGATCTCTTCCAGAAGGAAGGTAATTTTGAGCTTGTGCAGCATGTCAATGGCCAAGATGCTTGGGCTTATCTGCAAGACTTAAAGCGCCAATGTGAAGCGGATGGTACAAATATTACCGATCATTTGCAGGGGATCATCTCTGATATTGAGATGCCCTTCATGGATGGCTTAAACCTCTGCAAGCGGGTTAAGGATGATCCTATGCTTAAAAAGCTACCTGTAGCCATCTTTTCATCAATGATCAATGAACCTTTGGCCAGAAAGTGTGAATCCGTTGGTGCTGATGCCCAGTTTGCAAAACCAGATATGCGCGTTCTTTCAGACAAGATGTTGGAAATGATTCAAGCAGCCAATTTGTAGGCTAGTTGCTTTGTAAAAATAATTGACGTTTTACGATAATATACATTAAGAAGAGCTTCGGATTGTCGGAGCTCTTCTTTTTTTTGTATTACGTTTGTATGAAATTCTTAGCTAGCTTTTTTATTTTATGATCTTGTTTAATAATGCCGACAAAAAAGGGGTGGAATAATATTCTACCCCTTTTTTGTATATATTTGCTTGTGTCACAAATCTAATGTAAAAATAAATATCTAGCAAGTATTTTGTTATCTGTCAGATTTGTGCAGGCATATCATTTAAAAATTTTCTTCTAGAAACCTTCTTCAAGAGGCGGATAGATAAAAAATTCTCCGCTTGGGGTTATTGTTTTTGCAGATCCAGGGCTTAAGAGAACGCGACGCTCCTTTATTTTAAGGCGATCATGTGCTAGCCACTGTAAGGCTTGAGGGTAGATGCGGTGTTCAAGCTTATGGATGCGGTTCATCAAATCGTCTTCTTGATCTGCGTCTTTGACCGGAACTGCAGCTTGGATAATGACAGGGCCATGATCCATTTTTTCATCCACAAAATGGACAGTGACACCTGAAATTTTCACGCCATAGGCAAGGGCATCAGCGCCACCATGGGTACCTGGGAAGCTTGGCAAAAGGGCAGGGTGGAGATTTAAGACCGGTCCTTGGAAGCCGTGCAAAAAAGTGGCCGATAAAATACGCATATAGCCAGCCAAAGCAATGGCTTGAGCATTGCTTTTTTGAATCGCATCAAGCATAGCCAAGTCAAATTCTTCTCTGCTAGCAAAGAGAGTATGATCTACGCAGATATGGGGAATGTTGGCCTGTTTGGCTCGCTCCAAAACCATGGCCTTGGGGCGATTGGATGCGATGAGGCAGATTTCGACATCAAGCAAGCCTGCCCGACTTTTGTCGATGATGGCTTGAGCGTTGGTGCCTGTGCCCGAAGCCAAAATGGCTAGTTTGAGTGGCATACATTTATCCTTGAAATAAAAGAGATTCGCAGATGTGCAGCTAGGAATACGTGAGTACGATTTTTATTGGAAGTAAATAAATTTATTTTAAACTTGTTTTAAGTTTGTATTAAGTTTTTTTGATTTAAACTTTTATCAAGTTTTTGGTTTAAGCCTCTGATTTTAGTTTTTGATTTAAAGGTTAGGCAAAGGTTTTTAGGTGTTTTAAATGTTTCTTAACAATATGCTAATATTTTACTAACAATTTATTAAATGTGTATTAAATGGTCTTTAAAAGTCAATTGTAAAATAAATTGTTTTAAGATAGAAGATGTATGGGTTAAGAATTTTTTGTAAAATGTGTACTTATGGCTTGAACAAGATCTGGAATAGTATATTTTTCTGGTTGAATGTGACAAGGCAAGCCTTTTTGATCTAGAGTTTTAGCTGTAATAGGTCCGATGGCGGCAATTTTGATCTCTTTATGTTCAAGTATCAGATCTTTGGGGATTAAGTTAAAGAAGTTTTCCACTGTTGATGATGAAGCAAAGGTTAGGCAGGTGATTTCGTTATTTTTGATGAGTTCTAAAAGATCATCTTTGTCGCTATCATCAGGAACCGTGTCATAGATAGGTAGAATCTGAACAGTACAGCCAGCTGCGGTTAATTTTTCAGGCAAAACATCTCTGGCCTTGGAGGCTCTAGGGATTAAGATGCGTTGGCCTGTAAGATTATCCGCATTGGCAGATGTAAAAGCTTCCACAACACTTTCAGCCACAAAACGTTTGGGCAAAAGATCAGCCACAATGCCATGGTCAGCTAAAGCTTGGGCCGTAGCAGGTCCTATGGCGCAAATTTTGTTGTGATGAAGGATTCGGCTATCCAAATTTAGGGCCGAAAGGGCATTAAAGAAGATTTTAACGCCATTGGCCGATGTAAAGATGAGCCAATCATAGTTGGCAAGGTTTTGGATGGTCCATTTAAGCTCATCTTGATCGGCACGTTCCTTGATGGCAATGGTTGGAAACTGCACAACCTTGGCCCCAAGTTCTTTTAGGCTCAAAGCCAAATCGCTTGCCTGTTCACGGGCGCGGGTTACAACCACCGTTTGGCCAAAGAGGGGCTTCTTTTCAAACCAGTTGAGTGCTTCGTTAAGTTTGACAACTTCACCAACAACAATGACTGAAGGATTGGTAAAGTTGTGGGCATAAGCTTGTTCTGGCAAGGTGGCCAAGGTGGCCACGAGGGTTCTTTGTTCTTCAGTTGTGCCGCGATAGATGATGGCAGCTGGCGTTTCTGCTGCAAGTCCGGCTTGGGTTAAGTTTTCGCAGATTGTTTTTAGGTTTTTAACCCCCATCACAAAGACAAGCGTTGATTTGCTTTGAGCCAGAGCAGACCAATTGATGGATGAATTGGGTTTGTCTGGTTTTTCATGGCCAGTGACAAAGGTAACCGATGATACTAGATCGCGGTGGGTTAGGGGAATGCCAGCATAGGCTGGGGCGGCCACAGTGCTGCTAATGCCAGGTACTTCTTCAAAGGGAATGTTGGCTGCTAGCAGTTCAAGTGCCTCTTCGCCGCCCCGTCCGAAAATATAGGGATCCCCGCCTTTAAGTCTGGCTACGATCCCTTTTTCTTTGGCTTTATTGATTAAGAGCTGATTGATTTCATTTTGGGGAAGCGCGTGTTGATCAGCAATTTTTCCCACATAGATAATCTCAGCCTCTTTTTTGGCCAGAGACAAAAGTTCGACATTGGCCAAGGCATCGTAGACGATAACGTCGGCAATTTTTAAGATATCCCGGGCCTTGATGGTTAAAAGACCCGGATCACCCGGGCCTGCTCCTAGAAGGTAGACCTTCACTCTACACCCCCGCGAGCGATTTCAAGTAATGTGCGGCAGCCAAAGCCTGTGGGGCCTTTGGGGCAGAGGGCTGTCTTTTTCTCTAGCCAATCCTCGCCAGCAATGTCTAAGTGCGCCCAGGGGATATCTTTGGCCACAAAGTGTTTTAAGAAGAGGGCTGCTGTAATGGCTCCACCTTCCCGGCCACCAATATGGCAGATATCGGCTACTTCGCTCTTCAATTTTTTGATATACTTTTCCCATAAGGGCATGGGCCAGAAATATTCGCCGCAGACTTGGCCAGCAGCCTTGATGCGTGTGATCAAGTTGTCATCATCGGAAAAGAGACCGGCCAATTGATCGCCTAAGGCCACTATGCAGGCACCAGTTAAGGTGGCTATGTCGATAATGGCTGCAGGTTGATAGAATTTTTGGGCATAGCTTAGGGCATCGCAGAGTACAAGGCGTCCTTCAGCATCGGTATTGGTTATCTCGATGGTATCGCCAGACAACCCACAAACCACATCACCAGGCTTGATAGCTGCGCCACCAGGCATATTTTCAGCGCAGGCTAAGATGCCAATAACTCTGCGAGCTACATTTTCTTTGGCAATGGCGTAAAGAGCGCTTAAGACAGCTGCCGCTCCACTCATATCACCTTTCATGTGGTGCATATTCGCTGGCGGTTTTAAGCTTATACCGCCGGAATCAAAGCAGAGTCCTTTGCCCACAAAGATTAAGGGCGCTTCTTCGCTATGACCATCTGGGTTATGTTCAAGAATCACTAAGCGTGGTGGATGAACTGAGCCCTGACCTACGGCCAATATGGCGCCCATGCCTTTTTCAAGCATTTCGTTTTCATCCAAAATGCGGCATTGTAAGCCCGTCTCTTTAGCTAATTTTTCTGCTTCTTGGGCTAGGTCATGGGGTGTTAAGAGATTGGCTGGAGTATTCTCTAAGCGTCTGGCAATGGCCACAGCTTGGGCTGCATTTTGGCCACGATTGACGGCAGCCAGAAGATCCTCGTTGGGTTTATCTTCGTCAAAAGCTATGGCTAGCCATTCAGGATCATGGAGATCTTTTTTGCTTGTTTTCTTGAGCAATCCAGCGTCATAGAGGCTGATTTGGGCTGCGTAAACTGCTTCTTCAATTAGACGTAGCGATCCGCCAGGCAAGTTTTGGAAAAATTTAATGGGCAAAAGGATCTGGCTAAAGTTTTTTTTGCGGCAGTAGTGGATAGCTTTAGCGATGCTTGTGCGAATGCGATCAAGGGTAATCTCATTCTCTTCGCCTAACCCCATAAACAGCATACGTGAGACAGGGAGATCTGGGTGGCCATGCACCAAACTAAGATCGCCTTTTTTAGGGCTGACATCGCGCATAGCAGGGGCTATGGCTAGCCAGGGAAAAGCTTTGTCGAAATCAGGGTAGTTGCGTAAAATATCAACATTCTCAGGAAGCGGGATAAGCATTACTTGGCCCTGCCAAGCGGAAAATCCCCCCGACTGGAATTTAATTTCCATGATATCTCCTTCGCAATCGCGAACTATTTGGCCTAGAGTAGGTCAACTGGATCTGGCTCTGGATCACTTCTAAATCTCTAGTCAGATCAAAACAAGGCTTAGCAAAGATTGAGTTAAGTCTTAAAGCCAATGAAAACTTCGAACAGACGTGCCATTATATAGAAAAAGCCCTTTCCTTAAAAGCAGGATGTGGTTGCTTTGGCAAAATAGTCTGAAGGAATATTTTGAGTGCTTTTTTGGGGCTTAGATCTCTTTTGGGTTAGTCTTTGGTGAGCGGTTTTTTTTGCTTTGGGCCATATTACCATTCTGGCAGATTTTTGGAGCACGGCTATATCTGTATCTCCGTCTATCTGATGTCTAGGTGGCTGATTTGTTCCAAAATTGCGAGGGAAGCCTAATAGAGTTTCAGAGTTTTGCTCTTCTTGAGGATTTTTGCGCCTTTTAATTTTTTAATGTTCGTTTGCTATGTTGATCTATATTCATGTGCCTTTTTGTCGTTTGCGCTGCAAGTATTGTGCTTTTTTTTCTCTGCCTCTTGGACGAAATCAAAGGCCGGAAAATTC
Organism: Desulfovibrionaceae bacterium; assembly: GCA_017455745.1. Classification (GTDB taxonomy): domain Bacteria; phylum Desulfobacterota; class Desulfovibrionia; order Desulfovibrionales; family Desulfovibrionaceae; genus Desulfovibrio. Next base: position 24,370 of record JAFSZE010000047.1, read on the forward strand.
CGCTGATTTTAAGGCTTATACGGATACGTTGCTTTTGGAGGCAGCTCTTTGGGGGCAGCGTTATCGGGGCGAGAGAGTTGAGACTATTTTTTTTGGCGGCGGCACACCAAGTCTTTTGCCAGCTAAATTTGTAGCAACTCTTTTGGATAGGCTTGCCAAGAATTTTAGTATTGATGCCAATGCCGAAGTGACATTAGAGGCCAATCCAGAATCCCTTAAAGGCACCTTGCAGCCAACCCAGTATCTTGAGGCCGGTGTTAATCGTCTTTCCATTGGCCTGCAAAGTTTAGATGGTGATATGTTACGGACTTTAGGCAGGGTCCATAAAAGCTACGATGGTCTAAATGCTTTATCGGCGGCCCGTGAGGCTGGCTTTGCCAATCTAAGTGTGGATTTGATGTGGGGATTGCCTGGACAGAGTGTCAGGCATTGGATCAATAGTTTAAAAGAGATCGTCAAGTTGGCTCCGGAGCATATTTCGGCCTATGGTTTGACCCTTGAACCAGGTACGGTTTTAGAACAGGAATGTCAAAGCGGTAAATTGAAATTGCCCCCAGAGCGTGATCAAAACATCATGTTTATGGATGGTTCAGATTTTCTTCAGTCTCAAGGCTATCTGCATTACGAAATTTCCAATTTTGCTCGCATGGGCTATCAATGTCGCCACAATTTGGGTTACTGGCGTGGAGAAGATTATTTAGGTCTTGGACCTTCAGCAACAACGACCATCGATAATTTGCGTCTGACCAATCCAGCTGACCAAAAAATATGGGCAGAGCGTATTCGTTGTGGAGTTCTTGGCGGCAATGAAGAAGAGCTTACGCCTTTGATTCGCGTCCTAGAAATGATCATGCTTAGTCTGCGCACATCTACAGGTCTATCCTTTAAACGTTATCAATTGATGACTGGACGGGACTTTTTAACCGATCACATGAAGATGGTGCAGGCACTCCATGAAAATGGTCTAGTTAGAATTATGAATGGCCATATGCGTTTGACAACTAGTGGTATGCTCGTATCCAATTCTATTTTATCTAATCTCTTTGAGTTGACGGAGAAAATTTTACAAAACTCTAAGACACAAATTCGCACTGATGTAGATCGCAATCGTAAGGCAAAAGATCAAGGGGCAGATAAACCAGAGATTCGTGATGTTGTTTGGCCTAAGGCTTAAGAGAGTATTAGATTAAGAGATTAAATTTTATATTAAATTTTACGGGAGATAAGATGATAAGATTAAGTGTTAATATGATATGAGATCAATTATTAATGGTTTAATCGTTTAAGAGTTTAAGCATTTTGGTGTTTGGTTGCTTAGTCTTTTAGTTATTTGGAGATAACAGGTGATTGGTTAATATGGTAATTGGGTATTTGTGATTGGTTATTGGTGATTGGTAGTTTTGTAATTTGTTGATTTGTTAATCATGTAATTAAGTAATTGGTTGATTAGTTAATTGTAGTGTGTGGTAATTTAGGTGGTATGTTAATGGATTTGTATGATATTTTGTTAAAATATTAATTTTTTTAATTAGGTAATTAGTTAATTTGGTATGTGACAGTTTTCTAATATGTTAATTTGGTTATTAGATAATCAGTTAATTTCGTGCGTGCAATTTTGGAATATATTAATGGATTGATATTCTAATGTGATGATTTGATAATTTGGTGAGATGTTAAAATTTTAAAAGATTTATTGTTTATGTTATTGATGGTTCGTTGTTGATTTGGTGATGGCTTGGACGGTTTGTTTTAGTGATTTAGTGTTGTTTTGGTAAAATCACTGATTATGTGTTTTGCTGGTTTAGTCTGTTTTGGATGAGTGGAATGATTTTGATAATTGTTTTGCAATTTGTTGATTGGGTGCTTAATTTTGTAATTGTTTTTGTATTCAGTTCTACAGTTTTACAATCTAATATTTATTTTTTTAGGTTTATTTTAATCTATTTTATTAATTTTAATGATTTTAATTTATTTTAAGTGAAGTTTGTATATTGCTATAATTAAATTTAATGAAATCCTGTTATGTTGGATTTATGGTAAATATTAACAATAAGCTTTAACTTGTTTATTTTTGAGAGATTTTAAATGAATGTAGACTTATTTGTGCGTATCTAGTTTAAACTAGATCGATGATTTAGAATCGTAAATTTTGATTTTAGATTTGAATATCTGATACATATATCTGGATTTGTAAACTAAACTAAACTAAAACGTGAAAAGTTAAACGTTGGAAGTTGCAATAATCTTAAAGTTAAAAGTTACAAATATAAAAATCAATAAATATGTTTTAGTGTTAAAAAAATCGAGGCAAGTACTGTGAAATTAATCTATATGCACCATGGTTTTATTTTTTTATTTCTATTTTTTTGGATATTTATCTTAGATGTTTTCTTTGATCATACGAAGAATATATTTTAATACTAACTGTTTAAATTGTAAACCTATTTCTAATTTCTCTAATCTTTAGCGTGTTGTCTAGCAAAACTAGAAAAATATAGTTGAAAAAATAGATCATCGTTGTGGTTTCTTATTATTAGAGTACAAATGATCTTTCTATACTTTACAATAGGTATTTTTTATTTTTGATATGCATGGATTATCTCCAGATATCTCTATGTTACTTTAATCTTTTTTCGCTATTTTTTCTGTTTACAATTTTCTTTTACCACTAGATCTTAATTTTAAATGTTTTATTCTGTTTAGAGAAATTACAACCAATTGTCTTGCCTTTTTGTGCTTTTAGTCGCATAATAGGTGGCTTAATTTTTGCGTGCCTAGCTTCTTTGGCGAGCTAGCTCTTCTTTTTTTGTCTTGGGCCTTTGATTTTTTTGATTTCGCCTTGGATCTGTCAAATTTTCTACCCATAAGTCATAAGCCGTATTTTTTTTGAGGCTGACTTATCTTTAACCAACGCGTGGGAGTTTTGCATGAGTGACTATAAAAAAACGTTGAATTTGCCAGAAACGGCCTTTCCCATGAAAGCTAATCTGGTCCAACGTGAACCAGAAATGCTGAAAAAATGGGCCGCGATGGATGTGCGTGTGGTTATGGAGGAAGCCTCTGGATCAAAGGGGACCTTTGTTCTGCATGATGGCCCCCCATATGCCAATGGACATTTGCATATGGGCCATGCCTTAAATAAGGTTTTAAAGGACATTATTGTCAAGTCAAAGAATATGCAGGGCTATCGCTCACACTACGTGCCAGGGTGGGACTGTCATGGTCTGCCCATTGAGCTCAAGGTTGAGCAGGAGCTTAAAGGCAAGAAAAAAGATTTGCCCATTCATGTGGTGCGCAGGCTCTGTCGGGAATATGCCAGCAAGTGGGTTGATATTCAGCGGACCGAGTTTCAACGTCTCGGTGTCTTTGGTCTTTGGGACGATCCGTATCTTAGCATGACACCAGCCTATGAAGCTGAGATTGCGCGTGAATTGGCCCGTTTTGTGGAGAAGAAGAGTGTCGTGCGTGACAAAAAGCCCGTTTATTGGTGCTGTTCTTGTCATACAGCCTTAGCTGAAGCAGAGGTTGAGTATGCCGATGTTTCTTCGCCATCTATCTATGTGCGTTTCCCCTTGCCTGACCCTAAGCTTAAAGAAGTTTTCCCAGCCGCAGATCCCACAAGGGCTGAAATTATTATTTGGACAACCACTCCTTGGACCTTGCCAGACAACTTAGCTGTCTGTGTTCATCCAGATTTTGAATATGTTTTGGCTGAAGCCAATGGGCGTCAGTTTATTGTGGCGGCAGAACTTTTGGAGAACTGCAGCAAGATCTTTGGTTTTGATTCTGTGACCGTTTTAGGTCGCTGTGTGGGCCGAGATTTGGATCGTCTGCACGCACGGCATCCTTTCTATGATCGTGAGTCACTCTTAACTTTAGGCACCCATGTCACTTTAGATACCGGTACTGGCTGCGTGCATACAGCTCCAGGTCATGGTCGTGAAGACTATGAAGTGGGTTTAGCTTACGGGTTGGATATTTATTCCCCGTTAGATGATGCTGGCTGCTATTTGAAAGACGTAGAGTTTTTTGCCGGTCAAAATGTCTTTAAGGCCAACCCTCAAGTTATCGAGAAGTTAAAAGAGGTCGGGGCCTTAGTGGCTGAAGGGGAGATCTCTCACTCCTATCCGCATTGTTGGCGCTGCAAAAAGCCTGTTATCTTTAGAGCCACGCCTCAATGGTTTATCAGCATGGCTGCCAATGACTTGCGCCAAAAAGCTTTACACAGCATTGACCATGAGGTTCAATGGATCCCAGCCTGGGGACGTGATCGCATTTACAGTATGATTGAATCTCGTCCTGACTGGTGCATCTCAAGACAAAGACAATGGGGGGTGCCTATCATGGCCTTACGCTGTGAAGAATGTGGTGCATCCTGGAATGATGCTGCTTGGATGTATGATCTCTGTGAGCGTTTTGCCAAGCACCCAACAGGTTGTGACTATTGGTATGAGGCCGATTTATCTGAAATTGTACCTCATGATCTGCATTGTCCCCATTGCAATGGAACCAAGTGGCAGCGTGAAAATGACATTTTGGATGTATGGTTTGATTCAGGTTCTAGCTGGGCGGCTGTGCTTTTGCCTAGAGAAAAATTAAGTTTTCCTGCCGATCTTTATCTTGAAGGATCTGACCAGCATCGTGGCTGGTTCCATAGTTCGCTATTGGTTGCTCAAGGTACCCATGATACGGCTCCTTATAGGGCTGTTTTAACCCATGGTTATGTGGTCGATGGCGAAGGCCGGAAGATGTCCAAATCTGTAGGTAACGTTATTGCGCCTAAAGCTTTGATCGATAAGTATGGTGCAGAAATTGTCAGACTTTGGGCCGCATCTGTTGACTATCGTGAGGATATTAGACTCTCTGACCAGATTGTGAGTCGTTTGGTTGATGCTTATCGTAGGATTAGAAATACCTGCCGCTTTTTATTGAGCAATTTAAATGACATTACGCGTGATGAGTTGCTTGAAATCTCTGCACTTTTGCCCCTTGATCGTTATGCTCTTGATCGGGCAGGCAGACTTCATCTGGCGACGCAAAAAGCCTATGCGGAATATGAGTTTCACAAGGTTTTTCATGCTCTCTACAACTATTGCATAACTGATCTTTCAGCCCTTTACTGCGATATCTTAAAAGATCGTTTGTATGCTGAGGGCAAGACATCAATCAAGAGACGGTCAGCTCAAACGACCTTATGGTTGATTTTGGATCTCTTGTTGCGTGATTTGGCGCCAATTCTGTCGTTTACGGCTGAAGAGATTTGGCAGATCATTCCGGCTAGTTTGAAGACTAGCGAGGCTAGTGTTTTTGCTCTGCAGGAAAAATCTTGCCAAGACTATCTCATGCCAGATGATGTTTGTGCTCAGTGGGAGCTTTTGGAGAAGGTGCGCAATGGTGTGACCAAGGCCATTGAGCCTTTGCGTGCTTCCAAAGAAGTTGGCCATCCCTTGGATACTCGAGTTACGCTCTATCTTGAGAGCAGCCAAGAGCAAGCTTTTCTAAATTTAGGCACTGATTTGCGGGCTTACTTTATTGTTTCGCAGTTAGTTCTTGAGCCTTTAGCCAATGCGCCCGAGACAGCGTGGAGAGATCCAGAGCTTCCCTGGTTAGCCATTGTGGTTGAAAAGGCTCATGGTGAGAAATGTGAGCGTTGTTGGATCTACAGCACTGAACTTGGCAAATCTCCTGAGCATCCAACGCTTTGTCCGCGTTGTACAGATGTGATTTTAGCCTGATTTTAAGAGATCTTTTGTGAAACGACATTATAAGCTTTTGGGGCTGGCTGCGCTGTTTACATTTTTGGCAGACCAGCTCTCCAAATGGCTTGTCGTGCAGCATATTCCAGAATATCGCACGATAACCGTCATTCCTGGTTTTTTTGATTTAATCAATATTCGTAACCGTGGAGCGGCTTTTGGATTTTTGAATCGCTCCGATATTGAATGGCAGTTTTGGCTTTTTTTGGTAGCAACCATCATTGCAACTTTCGCCATAATTTTTGTGGCGCGTGGTCTAAAAGAAAAAGCAACTGCCATGCCTCTAGGTCTTGGCCTAATTTTAGGTGGGGCAATAGGCAATCTTTGTGATCGTTTGCGGATGCGAGCGGTGATTGATTTTTTGGATGTTTATTGGCGCGACTGGCATTGGCCTGCATTTAACCTAGCCGATAGTGCGATCTGTGTGGGAGCTTTTTTGGTCTGTTTTCTGCTCTGTGTGACAAAAAAAGATGCTGAGTAGTGGCTAGTCTTTGGCAGTTAAGGCTGCCTCAAGATGATACTTGTTTTGATGCACTAAGAGAATTTAGGTTATTAGGGGGCTTTCTTTAGGATTGCCCCAATGTCTGTAGCCCCGAGTTTTTACAAATAGATTTTTTCCTAGTTTTCTTTTCAGTTTAGAGCATTTTCTTTCTTATTGACTTTTTGCTGGAGTTCTTATGACTTTTCATTGGTGGTATGTCCTTGTGGTCATTTTGCCCTTGCCCAATTTGTGGAGCATTTGGCATATCTGGACTCACGAATTTGACTCCTTTCAGCAAAAAGTTAGCTGGCTATGTTTTGCAGTTTTTATCCCGGTCATTGCCGGTCTAGTTTATATTTTTTGGGGTCGCCGCTTTGCCGGTGCCAAAATTAGTCTTAAAGCCCAAGCTGCGTCTGAAAATTTAGGTCAGGATAACAATAGCTCGGATCATTAGGGTCAATTACCCCACCCCGTAAAGGGGTGAGGCTTGTAAGAAAATTATAAGCTTAATTGATTAGTCGGTATATTTAAAAAATATGCAGCCGTTTTTTCGAAATAGATTATAGGCACCAAGGAATGCTTCACAAGTTTCTTGCTCTGCGATTATACATTAAACATCTCTGAGGGTAGGAGAAGTGTGTATAATTTATTTTTTGTAAAAAAAATAGTAAACTCGAAAAAACAAC
>JAFSZE010000005.1 GCA_017455745.1 Desulfovibrionaceae bacterium
AAAAATAAGGAGTGTAGTTATATAGAGCGCATATTTGAACAAGAAAAAAATAATATTGATAATAAAGTTGCGGCATGACGCAGAGTAGGAATCCCGAGCAGGCCCTTTGGCTGTTCACAAATTTAGCGGCAAAAGTAATAATTAAAACTGAATTGTTAAAAAAATATGATATAAAATCTGCTAATATACCAAACGATGATGTCTTATTTCATTTTCAACTTTTATACTATGCTGAAAAATATATTCTTCTGCCTGACAATCTTTATAATTTTCGACAAACTCCCTTGAGTATAACCAGAGGAATCAGTGCGACAAAACCTCGTAAGATGCTGAACCAATATATAGTTTTGTTTGACTATTTGGAGGGCTATATTAAAAAGATGCCTGAGATTTCTAATGATCTGAGATTAAAAAAGGCTATCTATGACTTCTTTAATTTTGTCTACTTGGATGCTTGTTTTTTAAAGGGATGTAATGGGCATACAATGGAAAGTATCTACGATATGATGCTACCATTATTAGAAGAACATTTTGGCAATAAAGCTTATATGCTTATGTATCTGATCGAAGAGTATATGAAAACTCGCAGCCTTAATGCTAAAAAATAAAATATTAGGTATTTTTATTTACATGATAAGTTTTTTTTGATGTGCTAAACTAGATTTAACTATTCAATTATCTAATTATATAATTATACATCGACACAGTGCATAAGATATATTCTTTCATTTCATGAATACGGATATAGATATAAATATGAACATATATGTAGTCTATTTTTATCACACACAATTGTTTTTGTGGAAAATAAAAAATACACAGCCGTGCTACAAATAATATCTATAAAACTTACTTTTAGTATATTATATGTCAGAATTTAATCCAATCTAAATCGAAAAAATTATTTTTTTTGAAAACATAAAGGCGACTAACAGTAAATCTTGCTTAAATCCTCCATTTTTTATGCAATACAATTGCCTTATCTCTAGCATTTTTAATTTAGCGATCTATATCCCTTAAGTTTGCCATCACAGGTCTTAGCTTTTAGGCTAGCGGCATGACCTTGTGGGCGTTTTTGACTGCTTTTTGAAAACCAAATTGATTTTTCTTTTCAAAGAGATATAAGTAATTCAAATTTTATCCCCAACACTCGGAGCCGAATCTTGAACCAAGGCTAAATTTTGTTTTCTGGATCTTTTGGGCTTGCGAGATTTTGGGACGAGGCTTTAAATGCAAAAATTTATCGTTACAGGCATGAGCTGTGCAGCCTGCAGTGCCAGAGTCGAGCAGGCAGTTAAGCAAGTGCCTAATGTAACTTCTTGTTCGGTAAGTCTTTTGACAAATACTCTGGGGGTAGAAGGGGATGTGGATGCTCAAACGATCATCGACGCTGTGGTTAACGCTGGCTATGGCGCAGAAAGTTTGAATGCCAAAGGATCTAATGCTCCTAGCTCAAAGTCGCAGTACGAGGCCCTTTTGGAGGATGTGGAAACTCCAAAGCTTAAGCTTAGACTAATCGTTTCGCTTATCATCTTACTGCCCCTGATTTATGTGGCCACAGGCCATATCATGTGGAATTGGCCACTGCCAGCCTTTTTTAGTCAAAACTATATAGGCATTGGCTTGTTAGAGATGATCATGGCCTTTGTGGTTATGCTCATCAATAGGAAATTTTTCATCAATGGCTTGAAGGGCTTTTTGAATAATGCCCCCAATATGGACACTTTGGTAGCTTTGGGTTCGGCAGCCTCGTTTGTCTGGAGCACCATTGTCTTATTTGCCATGAGCCGGGCCCAAGTGGATGCCAATCTAGCGTTAGTTAGCGCCTATGGCCATGATCTCTATTTTGAATCTGCGGCGATGATTGTCACCTTAATTACGGTTGGCAAAATGCTTGAAGCTAGGAGCAAAGGTCAAACAACCAATGCTTTGAAGAGTTTGATGCGTTTAGCGCCGCAAACAGCTGTTATTGAAAAAGATGGGCAGGAAGTTGAAGTTCCAATTGGTGAAGTAAAGATGGGCGATATCTTCATTGTTAAGCCAGGCGCTCATATTCCTGTCGATGGTCTTGTGCTTGAAGGGGTAAGCTCAGTCAATCAGGCCATGCTGACTGGCGAAAGTATTCCGGTTGATAAATGCGTTGGCGATTTGGTTACGGCTGCAACCATCAATATTTCAGGCCATTTGCGCTGTCAGGCGAAACGGGTTGGCGAAGATACGACCTTAGCCAAGATCATTCAATTGGTTGGCGATGCCCAGGCGACAAAGGCTCCTGTGGCCAAAATTGCCGATAAGGTTTCAGGCATCTTTGTGCCTGTGGTTATCATTTTGGCATTAATGGCTTTCGCCATTTGGTATTTGGTTGATGGTGATTTGGGCTTTGCCTTAGCTCGGGGCATCGCGGTCTTAGTTATCAGCTGCCCCTGCGCTTTAGGATTGGCCACACCTGTGGCAATTATGGTTGGTAGCGGCATTGGCGCCAAGAAGGGCATTTTATTTAAGACTGCTTTAGCCCTTGAGCAGGTGGGCAAAATTAAAACTGTAGCTTTAGATAAAACAGGCACCATAACGACTGGTGAGCCAAAAGTAACCGATGTCATGGCCATGGCTTGTGTTAGTGAAAAAGAGCTTTTAAGCCTAGCTATGAGTTTAGAGAGCTATAGTGAACATCCCTTGGCCAAGGCCGTAGTGAAAATGGGCCAAGAGCAGGGCATTTCGTCAATTAAATTGACAAATTTCGCCAGCTTAACCGGTAGTGGCGTTTCGGCCAATCTTGATGGGAGTGTGCTTAGGGGCGGCAATTGGCAATATATAAGCCAGTACGTTAAAGATGAAGGGAATGCTTTAGAATCAGGGAAGCGTTTGGCAGATCTTGGCAAAACACCGCTCTTTTTTGCCAAAGACGAAAAGCTCATGGGAATCATTGCCTGCGCAGATAAAATCAAAGATGATAGCGCTAAAGCAGTGCAAGAGCTGCATGATTTGGGTTTAGAGGTCGTCATGTTGACTGGCGACAATGCCGCCACAGCCAAAGCTATGGGCCAGGAAGCAGGGGTTGATGAGGTTATAAGCAACGTCCTGCCAGCGGAAAAAGAGGCAGTCATCAGAAAGCTCAAAGAGAAAGGCTTAGTGGCCATGGTTGGTGATGGTATTAACGATGCTCCCGCTCTTTCTCAAGCCGATCTAGGCATTGCCATTGGAGCAGGTTCTGATATAGCCATTGATGCTGCGCATATTGTCCTGATGAAGAGCAATTTACTTGATGTGCCGGCAGCTATTCGTTTAGGTCGGGCGACTTTGCGCAACATCCACCAAAATCTCTTTTGGGCCTTTTGCTATAACATCATAGGCATCCCTGTGGCCGCAGGTCTCTTCTATCCCCTGTTTGGCTTGAAGTTGAGCCCTATTTTGGGTGCTTTGGCCATGAGCTTGTCTAGTTTTTGCGTGGTCTCCAATGCCTTGCGGCTAAATCTTTTTGATCCCTATCGTCAAGATAAAGCTAGTAAAAACTCAAACCCAAGACCTTCCACTCCACGTCTAGTAACCGCGCAGTCTGCCGAGGTTGGTCCCAAGTACAAGCTTTCGATTGACGGCATGATGTGTAGCCATTGCGAAGGTCGGGTGCGTGATGTGTTAAAAGCTATTCCTGGTGTGCAAGTGTTGGCTGTACAGCATACAGATAATTTAGCTTTGATCGAAACTGATGCTAATTTTCAGACTTTAGAAGACCAAATTAGCCAGGCCATAGTTGGCGCTGGCTACAAATATCTAGGATTATGCAAGGAGAAAGCTATGGAACAAGATCTAAAAGTTGAGGGCATGATGTGCCCCCACTGCGAAGCGCACGTCAAAGAGGCTTTAGAAAAGATTCCTGGAGTAACCAAAGCTCAAGCTGATCATACCAAAAGTTTGGTCCATGTGGAATTGAGCCAGGAAGTTAGCGAGGATGATTTAAAACAGGCTGTGGTTCAAGCAGGCTATAAATATTTGGGTTTGGCCTAACATTTTTTTTGATCTAAACATTTAGGTCGCGCAAAAATTCTCGCTAGTAAATCACACAGGCCAAGGTTAAACCTTTGGCAGGTGCTGTGCGATAGGGAATTTTTGCGCGATCTTTTAATTTAAAGATCTCTGGAATCATTTTAGGACTACTTTGCTTGCGGCCCACAAGAAAGAGAAAACCAGCTAAATTGCGCACCATTTGCTTTAAAAAACCATTGGCTGTGACTTTAAAGCAGATTTCTTGACTGTGGGCTGGCAGATAAGGATTTGGAGGAAGACAATCTAAGCTTGCCTGGAAAATTTCGCGCTCACAACTTAAAGTTGGCGTGCCAACATTGCGAAAACTTGTAAAATCATGACTACCAAGGATGTACGGCAAACATTGACGCATGGCTTCTAGGTCTATCTCCCCGCAAGCCCAAACATAAGGCGCACGCTGGGGTGGCAGAAATCTTTTTTCGGTCCAAAAATGGTAGAGATAGGTTTTACTGTGGGCAGAAAACCTAGCGTGGAAGTTGGCATCTACTTTGGACACAGCCAAGACTTGAATGTCATTGGGCAAAACAGCGTTTAAGCTCTTTTGCCAGTTTATGGGCAGATCCTTAGGTACATCACAGTGGGCAATTTGGCCCAGGGCATGCACGCCTGAGTCGGTGCGCCCAGAGCCGATGACATTGATTTTTTGGCCAGTCAATTTAGCCAAAGCCCATTCTAACCAGCCTTGAATGGTATCTGGTGGGTTTTGTTCTTTTTGAATTTGCCAGCCATGATAATTTGTGCCTTGATAGCAGATGGTTAATTTTAAACGCTCGGTTGGCGGTTTGGCTTCTAGCATATACTATAATTATCTTTTTTAGTTTTTATTTATCTGTTTATATGTAATTTAAGAAATCAAGCCAATTGTATGGTAAGAATTGACCGCTACTTATGTTTTAACTTTAAATGCTTAAAGCTTATAGACATAGAAAATTTTTTTATTTTATTTTCAATAGATTATTAAGATATTTCTATATCTTACCATCGATCTATTATACCTGATAAATATATGCTTTGTTCCAATATTGCATTCTAAAATAATATAAATTGTACTTTAATCTATCTTACATTATCTATGATGTAAGAAATTTAAATTTAAATTTAGTATTATTTATTGCGTTACCTACATTTTTGACTAGTATATATAATTATTAGTTATTAAGATATATGATTTTAGTATATGTCTATATTTGTAGAATTAATTTCACACTGTTGTAAAGTTTAGAGAATTAGAAAAATAAACTATTGGATATGTTTAATGTATTTAATGTATTCAAGAGTCTTTTAATGCATGAATTCCATATATTCTTTTGTATATTTTTTTTCTTAATAAATCTAACGGTATCCTTTCCACAAACTATAGAAATAATTTTATTTTTGCGCGTTTTTTGTATATATTATTCTTTTATAACCGTTTACTTTCGATAAAGTTGCTCAAAAAAATATCTCTGAACTGGAATTTATTTTGTAAGATACTTGCAGGTATTTAATTTAGATAAGTGATCATTTAATGCCGATCCGTCTAGAAATCTTTTTGAGTCCGAGGGTCGCTTACCTGGCATACTGTTTGCAGTCCCTTTTTTAAGGGGATTGCATATGACGTTAGCGGTCAATCATAACCTCATAGCCCAAGACGTGGAAAATGCTTTAAACCGGCACTACGCAAGACTTAGTCGATCAGCAGAACGGCTTTCTACAGGTCTTAGGGTCAATTCTGCAGCGGATGACGCTGCAGGTCTTGCTATACGCGAATTGATGCGTGGCGAGATTTCAAGCCTGCACCAGGGGATCAGAAATGCCAATGATGCCATATCTATGCTGCAGACTGCAGATGAGGCTATGCGCATAATTGACGAAAAATTGATCCGCATGAAGGAGCTCGCCGAACAGGCTGCCACAGGAACCTACAATTCTGTCCAGCGCGCTATCATTAATTTAGAATTTGCCGAGATGGCCGCTGAAATAGACCGAATCGCCAACGTCACAGATTTTAACGGCATCCACCTTTTGAACGGAAATTTGGACGGAAATCATGATGGAAGTGTGTTAGCACCTACTGGCAAAATGAAGGTTCATTTTGGAACAGGTAATAATTCTGCAGAAGATTATTATTATGTTGAAATTGGGAGAGCAGATACATATGCATTGGGATTACAAGAAAGTGGAGAAGAAGAATATACAGAATCTGTGCCAATTATTGGTCCAAGCGATGCCACTATAACGTATAATGATGTATCTACACAATATGAAACGATATCTTTATCACCTGATAGATTGTATAGTATAGATGAAGTTTTTCCAGAACAAGGAAAATGGTATTTGGTGAGGAGAGTAGCAAATAGAAATTCATTTATTATGAAGATACCAAAAGGAACAAAAAATATAATTATAAATGCTAATGGAGGTATGCATAGCCAATTAAGTACTTCTGCAATTGGAGATAATGATTTACAATTGTATACTGAAAGCGGAAAACATTTGGCAGGAACAGTTAGTTCTGATTTTGTTTTTACAAAGGCAAATTTTTCTACTATTTCCAATTTAGTTCCTTTTAGATCTATCGATGAAAGTTATTTGAATACAGGATGGGCAGATTATAATGGTATAGGTACGACAGGTAAAGTATCAACATATAATGGTATGACAATAGAATATACAGGTGATACGGAAAATCATGATACTAATACAGCTTATGTAAATAATGGAAGTAGCGAAAGTTATTATGAATATGAAATTTTAAAAATCAGTGAAGCAATAGAAGATCTTTATGTTTGGTATCCAGGGGAAATTGAAGGTTTTTTAAAGGTATATTATGATCAAGCACCTGATAATTATGATATAGACTCAGTGTCATATCTTTCAATAGCTACACAAGAAGCAGCAGCAAGTTCACTCACAAAAATTGATAATGCAATAAGATCTAAAGACCAGATAAGGGCTCATTTAGGGGCAATTCAAAACCGTCTTGAAAATACGATTACAAGCCTTTCAATCCAGGCAGAGAATATGAAATCTGCAGAAATACATATTTCAGATATAGATGTTGCATCAGAACTGTATTCTTTTGTACGTAATAAAATTTTAACACAGTCAGCAGTAGCTATGCTGTCACAGGCATACACCATGCCAGAAATGGCCATGCGTCTCATTGTAGGCTAGTTCAGATTTTAAATATCCATAAAAATCTTGAGTATTTTAGGTAAAATAATACACAGGAATAATTTTAGTTAAAGATAGTCTTGCCATTTTTTATGCTATATTAAAAATATAAACATAATCGTTATATAATTTACTAAACAAAACGATAAGAAATTATTCATAGTTTTGAATTATACGAATCAATCTGATAATCAAAATAAGAATTTATTTTTAAGGAAATGAAATTATGTAAAAATGTTTGGTAAAATTCTTCTGGAATGGACGAAATGATCGACTTAGTGTCAATATTATTACCTAACTTGTTGTGTGTGTATTGCTATAAATAGATTTGCATTGTGGATTAAAAAAATACAAGTCGTATTTGTTGCTGCACCATTGCCTTATTATTTTAAGTATACTATTTTAACTATATTGCTTTAAATATGTTATGCAGTCTTTTTTTTTCTTTATTCTTCTCATAGTATTGTAACTCATTATCAAAATAATAGTAGTGTATATGTATAATTTCTCTACTTACTAGAGTGTTTTGTTATAAATACCTATTGTAATCTATTTAGTCGCTTGAATCGCTTGAACAAATCTAATAAATTTAACCAGATAAATTAATCATATCTAGCTAAAGTTATAGATCCACAAAAATAAATGAGCCACCTGCATCTATTGATTTGCAGGTGGCTTTTTAAGTATAATGATATTAATAGGTTTTCATTCTTGTCAAAAGCTCGGTCAGCTTAGCTGTGACAGCGGGATTGGTATAGCTTAGAATGTCGCCTGACTGCTTGGCCGTCATACCACGAAGAATTTTGCAGGCCGTGCGGGAATCCATTTTTTCTAAGGCTTTGGCCGCAGTTTTGGGTTTCATATTGGCGTACATTAAAATGAGCGCTTTTAATTTTTTCTCTTCTAAGCCATGGGCCTCATCAAGCATACGCTGCATTTTGGCCTCACTGTCTTGGAGTTCTTTTAAGCGTTCATCCATCTGCTTTTTGAGAACTAGCATATCTTGCTGTTGGCGGGCGATCTCCTGTGCTTCGGTGGTCATTTCAATGGCCGATTTGGGCTGTGGCTGTTGGAGATCGGGCCTAGGCATATTGGTCAAGGGCTTAAGTTGGTTTGCGCTTGAACCACGAGGCAGATCTTTGGGAATATCAGGTGCGCCTGGAATATCTAAGGGAGCTTGTTGTTCAACTGGGGCAAAGGTAGATTCAGAGGGGCCTGTTTCTGGCACAGGCATGGAGGCTGCCGCTTGGGCTGCGGTAACAGAACCAAGGGTTGGTACTGGCAGAGTGTTTTCAGCCACCATTCTCTGGTTTGGGATGGGATCTCCTGCTTTGGCAATAGGTGCTGGCAGGGGCTTTGGTAGGTGTAAATTGCTTTTCCCGACCAAAGCTTGTTCTGTTTCAAGGTCCGCAACTACCTCATCTTGCTTTTTTTCAGCCAAAACCGATGAAGGTCGCGCCTTAGGTTTGATGGATTGGGCTAATTTGGCTGCTTCAACACCTTGTGGTAGAGGGGCTTCGGAGAGAAGAGTTCTGTTGGAATCTTTTGGCAGAGCTTGATCCACAGGGGCAGGTGCTTGCGGCTCAGCGTTTAGGTGGACCTTAATTTGTGGCTGAAGCTGCGTTTTAACACTGACATTTTTGGCCGGTTTATCAAAAGCTGGAAAGGGGGCATCCAACAGAATCATCGTGAAAATAGCCAGCTTAATGAAACAGAGAATAGCCAGCCAGCGAAATAGACTAGCCAGCTGGAGCTTTTTTGTAACGGATCGTGGCGATTTCGTCATTAAAGTGTTGCTCCTTTAACTTTTCCTCATGTGACCAAGCTGCTTTTTGACGTTCTTTAAGTTTAACGAGCATTTTCTTATCTACGGCGCGAATGGTCAGTATTTTTTGGGCTTCAACTTTCAACTGCAGAGCAATTTTTAATTGCATATTGGCCGCTGTCAAATCATCTTCTAGACCGCGAATATATTGGTCGTTGATCCAAAATTCGGCTGAACTCATTAGGGGATTGTCTTGAACCTTTTTTTGAGCTAGCTCAAGCGCAGTTTTGATATCATCAAGAGCTTGTTGGGCTATTTCATAGCGATGCTGGGCATCGGCAAAGCGAACTTTGGCTTCTTCCTCCAATTGCTCACGGTAGTCAAGGATCTTTTGCATCTTGAAATTGAAAGGCATATTGATTCCGTTATTTTTTTGACGCATTGGGGGAATGATCGCTTTTTTCTAACAGAGAACTGCCTTTTCTCCAAATTAGCGTAGGCTGAAGAATTTCGCTCTAAAGCAAGCCAAGCCTAGTTTTAAGGCAAAGCTTAAGTCTTTAACTGTTAGCAAAACGATCGCACAGATCTTAAGATGCAAAAGTTAAGCCAACTTAGAGTTGGCTTAGAAAATTAGGCTTCATAAAGGCAGCTATGATTGACTGGACCTGCGCCAAGACCTGGATTTTGACTGGTTTTTAAGGCCAAGTTCAAAAATTCTTGTGCTTTATGCACAGCACTCTCAAGGGGGAGTTTTTGGGCTAGGCAGGTGGCTAAAGCGGCTGAGAGCGTGCAACCTGTGCCATGGTTGTTGTTGGTTTCAATGTGGGGCATGGAAAATTCTTGTGGGGCGGCATTTTTTTGAAAGAGGTAATCGGTGACGGTTAGGGTATTTTTCAGATGCCCACCTTTAATTAGTACAGCCCCAGGTACAAGATCCAAGAGTTTTTGGCCAGCAGTTAAAATATCTTGAGTATTGGTAATCTTTAAACCGGCGAAAAGTTCAGCTTCTGGAATATTGGGGGTTAATAAGTCGCAGAGGGGTAAGATCTCTTTTTTGATGGCTGCCACTGCATCATCTTGTAAGAGAGCATAACCGCTTTGGCTTACGGCCACAGGATCAACAACCAGAGGGAAGGTCTTTGATTTTAAGGCGCAGGCTACAGCCGTAATGATTTCAGCTGTAAAGAGCATTCCGGTCTTGGCACTTGCTAAACTAAAGCCTTCCTGTATAGTTTGGATTTGCAAGGTGACAAATTCTGGGGAAGCAGGAAAGATTCCAGCTACACGCAGACCGTTTTGGGCGGTTAGGGCAGTTATGGCGCAGACACCATACCCACCTAGGGCTTGAATCGTTTTAAGATCTGCCTGGATGCCAGCTCCGGCTCCAGAATCTGATCCAGCAATGGTTAAGACATTGGGCTTGATCGACATACTTACACTCCATGCATCTAAATCTAGCTGGTTGGCCAAAAACTAGCAACTAGGAAAAACGGATAGATATTGCAGATTTTTTGTAGCTGCTTAGATCATCCAACAATGGGCCCAATCACCCAATAGATTTTGGTGATTTTATGGTTGGCTGGCTGGACTATTGTGGTGTCAAGTTTTGGGCAAAAATGAGGAGTCATTAACTCTTCACTAGATATTTCAGCATTATCTTAAAGGGTCTTTGGATTCTCCTCTTTATGTGATTGAAAACCGGCATAGTCGGAGTGAACTACCGCACCCCATAAAGGGGTGTGGCTTCATAAGAAGTGTAATTTATGCAATTCTTATTCTTACAGGCGTATCCACATCGCCTCTATAGTATAGGATCGAAAGATCCACAACTTTACTTTTCCGTAAAATATT
>JAFSZE010000048.1 GCA_017455745.1 Desulfovibrionaceae bacterium
AACTAAATAGTTCTATGGACTAAATCTTTCGCAAATCCAAATGGACAAAAATTCTTTGAATTTGACGACAGATCACTTGAGGCAGGCTTTTTTGTAAGTGCTTTTTGTGCGGTGTCTTTTTGTAGGTCCTTTTTTGTTGGTTAAAATCCTAACCTTGAAAATCCAAAGATTGGCAAGCTCAAAGTAAAGATCTTGGCCCAAAAAAGATAAAGCAAAGCATTAAGGTTCCAGACATAAACCATGGCAGACAGCAAAGCCGCATTGTATTCTAGACAAGCAGATTGATCTTGGCTTATAATTTGGTGATTAGAGATACGAGATCAATCAAGGAGGACGCCATGGCATACTACAGGATTTCTGCAGGTGATTCATCATACAACAACGCCACTATCACTAGTGGCGACAGCGTGACTGTTATGGAAGATGGCAGTGTCAATGGAGTGACTGTCGCATCTGGCGGCAATCTCACTGTGCGAGGGTATGCTGCAAACGTAAATCTAACTGGCGGCACTCTTGCTCTGAATTCCGGAGGATCGGCCACCAATGTTAATGTGACCTCTGGCATAATCTATACCCACGTCCAATCAAACACATATCTAACTGGAACCAACGCTAGCGGTAGTTTTTCCATAAGTGGCGGCGTGGCCAAAAACTTAATCGTCGCACATCTATATCAGACCGTACATAGCGGCTGTTCATCTATCAACACCATCGTATCTGCTGGATGTAGCCAAATCGTGTCGGCTCATGCTGTAGCCTCTGGCACGATCCTTAAAGGGGCCACAAATACAAATACCCTTCAGGAAGTGTATGGCTTGGCGGTAGGTGGAAAAGTC
Source organism: Desulfovibrionaceae bacterium (assembly GCA_017455745.1). Taxonomy (GTDB): domain Bacteria; phylum Desulfobacterota; class Desulfovibrionia; order Desulfovibrionales; family Desulfovibrionaceae; genus Desulfovibrio. Next base: position 837 of record JAFSZE010000048.1, read on the forward strand.
TATGATGATGCTACTCAGATCCTCTATGGCACAAGCGATGGCGCACAGGCCATAGCAAGCGACGTCACACTTATAAACGGTATGCAGTCCGTCTATGCAGGCGCTAGAGCCTATAACACGAGAATCTCCGGCGGCTGGCAGGATGTAAGCGGCATAGCTTCTGGAGCAATAGTCTATTCTGGCGGATATCAGATCATCGATGCCGGGGGCCAGGCCTCCAACACGACGGTCAAATCTGGTGGGTATCATGTACTGTGGAGCGGCGGCGCTAAAAGCGTTGAAGCCATTGTCGAAAAAGATGGGGGCATCTATGCCTCTGCCAACACATCTGTTTCGTCTGTCACGCTTAAGGCTGGTGGATATATGTGGATCGCTGGGGGCAACACGCTCGGCGGAACCAATAGTTTCACCGCAGCTAGCGTGTCTGGCGGAACAGCATCAAATTTTGTGCAGCTAGCTAAAAACGCCTCCATTACGGCTGGTGCCAATACAAAAATGGACAACCTTTACCTCGACGCCTCAAACGCCAAGCTCTCTTTTAATGGGACCGGTTCTAAGCTAAACGCGCTCAAGCTCAACTCAACGACAGTCTCATATAATATCTCCAATCTTAAGGCTAAGGGAAGCACCTATATGCTCTCCTTAACCACCAAGAACTCGCAGAATGCAGGTAAGTTCACAGTCACGGTCGCCCGAGCCCAAGAAATAGGTGTCTACGAACTATCACAAAACATCGCCCAAAACAAAAACTTAGCTTATAGCATCAATCTTAACAGTAAAAAACTTGGCGAGGCCAAGCTCAACAGCACAGCCCTCACAAAATACGGTCTAACTTACAGCGTGAAGCTCTCAGGCCAAAAGGTCAATCTGACCATCGCCATCAAAGCTGGAAAAATGCTCAAAGGCGCAACCAAGGCGGCAACTTTAAATGGCACTGACAATAGCGATGTCTTTGCCAATGGCAAGGCCAACGACACATTCAAGGGGACCAACGGACGTGATGTGGCCGTCTACAACAAGGATGCCTGGGGAAAGGACACGATCGCAAAAACATCAGGCACCATGACCATCCTCTTCAATGGCCTAAAAGCCTCAGACATAAAGACATCCCCTAAAAACGGCACCATGACCATCACCCGCAAGAGCGACAGCAAGCAGAAAATTACAGTTTTGGGATGGAATGATGCGACGCATAATATTGTCTATGCCAGCGGAATGAATGCCTTCAATAGATACTTGAAGTCGGCCAAGCCAACCACCGCGCAGATAACTACGGCTAGAAACGAAGCCTTCAAAAAGGCGGGCTTAGCTCAGGCCTAAGACACGCTTTGCAATTTGTGTCATTAAAGAAGAGTTAAAGCAGGCTTAAAAGATCTCATGGCTACTTTTCCTATGAAGCAAAACGTTTCTTCTTGGCAAAAAACGGCAGCCGAACTCTTAGATAATTTAATACTATTTTAATCTTAGACCTTTAATTTTACGTCTACCCATAAGTTCATCGATTTTGCTCCTTGAAAGCTTAAGTCCCAAAAAAGGCCCCTTGTGGGCCTTTTTTTGCAGCAAATGCTTAGATCCTAAATGTCAATAGAGCTTAAAATAAAAATAGATATTAAACGTTATTACATTTACCCCAGATTTTTGGAACACTGCTCTAGGTGCACCCCTATCTATCTACTAAAAAGTATCCTGATTTTTTCCAAGATTACAACAAAAACTTCATAGATCTAATTTAAAATATACAAGAAAAGTATATCTTTATTTTTTGGCTATTGTTAGGCAAAAATTGAAAGTAGCGGGAGAATTTAGTTTACCATATTTAAAGATTTAAGATTATCAATATTATGATTAAGATAAGATTAAGATAGAAATTATGCTATCTATACTAAGACTATCTTACACTATCTCTTACACTATCATTAGGCAAAAATAGTTTAATTAAAAACAAAAAATAATTTAATTGGAATGTAAACTAAAATAGCTTGCTATTAGCAAATATTTTGACCTATTTTATTATCAAGATAAAAATATTGCTATACCCATGATTATACGCAATATATCGTTTGTTACTTAGAATATATTTGCCTAAAATAAATAGAGTAAATAAATGACATAAAGTAAATAGATCAGAAACTTAAATCATTTTTAGCATTATCGGCCAAAACGTGTGGTATTTCATCGGCAATTTCGCTAGCCAAAAAACCACGTCCGGAAATTTTTTTAGCTAACCTAACTCCGGCTAAAGCATGAACAACTACACCCAAGCCTGCTAAAAGTTGATGTTGGGTTAGTGGATTGGTATTACCAGGCAATGTAGCATAATTTAAAAGATGTTTTTGACCAATCAAAGCAGCAATTAAACCGGCCAAAACATCACCAGATCCAGCAACAGCCAATTGTGGCACATCCCAGGGACTGACAAAAATATGTCCATTGCCCAATGTTATGAGCGTTTCTGCCCCTTTAAGAACACAAACAGCCGAATATTTCTGGGCTAAATCCAAAAGCACATCAAAGCGATTCTTTTGCACTTGGCTAGCTTTTATGCCAAGCAAAACTGCCGCTTCCCCCGGATGAGGTGTTAAGATATCGAACTCTTTAAGATAATCAGACCATTTAGGATGCTTGGCCAATAATTTCAAGGCATCGGCATCCAAAACAACTGGTGGCCGGTCGGGAAAACTTAAAAGATTTTCTAAAAAGTCCGCTGTCTGATCATCCAACCCAAGACCAGGGCCAATGACTAGGCTTGTAAAACTCTTTAGCCTATTTTTAAATTCCTGGTTGATGGTAGCCGAAGAATACTCTCGCGAAATTGGCCAGACCATGATCTCAGGCCGGTTAAAACGAATAGAACTAGCCAAGGCATCAGGAACTAGACAGGTAACAAGGCCAGCCCCAGCCCGCAAAGCGGCATAAGCTGCTAGATGCCCAGCACCAATTAAAGCAAGTTTCGAGCCACCAATGACCAAGACATGGCCAAAAAAGTTTTTATAGCTATTGCTAGGATAATGATCCCAAAGATTTAAAATATCAGGTTTTAAAAGGTAGGCTTTAGGTCTATGTTCATCTGCAACTCTTCGAGGAATGCCGATGGGCACAGACTCAACTTCCCCGGTATAGATCTTAGCGTGATTATAAAACAAACCTAGCTTTTGGGCGTGCATACATATGGTTAAAGAGGCATAGATGGCGCAGGGGTTCGGAAAACCTGTTTGGCCATCCAACCCTGAGGGGATATCAATGGCGACAACATCTTTCACTCCCCAATCATTGATTTTAAAAATCAATTGTTGAAGGTCGTCACGCAAGACACCTTTAAAACCTGTACCCAAGATCCCATCGATCAAAATATCGGGTTTACCAGCTTCGGCACTAAATAAATCAGCAATATCAAAACAGGGCAGGGCCAAATTTAAGTAAATATCAAGTTCAACTTTTGCTTCTCCGCGATAGCTTGCTGGCGGTTTGAGCAAAAAAAGCAACGGACGAGCTCCAAGGTCGCTTAGCTGCCTGGCCATGGAAATAGCATCACCGCCATTATTACCGCTACCAGCCACGATATAGATCACCTTTGACTTTAAATTGGGCCAGCGGGTCTTTAAAAGATCCACAGAAGCTCGGACAGCATTTTCCATCAAAACCTGCCCCGGTATGCCTACTTCTTGAGCTTTTAAGTCCAGAGTGGCCATCTCAGCTGGGGTCGGTAGGGGGGCTAAACCATATTCTGGCCAATCATTTAACATCCAAGATCTCCTTCCAAAACCACATAAGCCACCGCAAACTTACGCTCATGGCTTATGCTTAAAAAACTACGCCTAACTCCAAGATGCTTGGCTAAAACTTGAGCTTCACCTTGAAATATCAGACTTGGCCGCCCACGTTCATCATTGGTTACCTCAATCTGGGGCATACTTAGCCCCTGACTAAAGCCTGTGCCAAAGGCTTTGGCGCAAGCTTCTTTGGCTGCAAATCTACCGGCCAGAAAAGTAGCCTTGGGACCATGTATTTGGGTTCGCTCAAAATCAGACAGAATATGCTTTAAAAAGTTATCACCAAAACGCTCAAGGGTTGTTTCAATACGCTCAATGTCGGCAATATCGCAGCCTATGCCGATAATCATATGGCCCTCCTGCGAGAAAACCCACGGTTTTAACCGTGGGGGAGCGCAGGTTAAAATTTTTCTGTATTCTTGGACGGATAGATGCTACGCAAAATACAGAGAAGAATTACGGTGGGGATAATCCCAAGCAAACTTACAGGAATTAAGAGATAGGGCGAGGAAATGCCATTCCTTACAACACCTAAAGATAATATTATGAAAATCACAAACATCACAGCACAACGCAGATAAAGATGTTAGAGCTATAGTAAACTAAAAGAGTTTTTTCTTAAGATTTTCTAAAACGCTCTAGCATACACTCTCTTCTCTGTGTTGGAGCTTGAGAGAGCTTTAACGAACTATGAATGGTGATATCATCTCGCCCAGCCTCTAAAGCGATACACTGATGCACTTTTGGTGCGATTTGAACATTGAATCTTCCTGAATAAGGTTCTTCCGGAATTTTGCCTTTTTGGGCGCAGAATTCGAGATAGTCTTCAACTGAGTCCGCCAGTGCCTGTTTCAGCTCATCGACGGAACGTCCCTGAAAGGTAATCACATCCGTGAGGTGCAAAACCTCTCCATGAAAAATATCAGCCTCGGGATCATAGCTAAAACATCCCTGATAGCCTTTATAATTAAGTATGCTCATGGTAGTACTCCGGCTGAGCCAAGAAACCGTCTGACAGATTTAACCGCACCTTTATCGGTGACAGGCTGCGGATGCGGACGATGAAATGTTGCCAGTACGCCGTTTAGCTCCACCCGGACACGAGAGCCGCGTCATTCGCTAATTTCAGCACCTAAGGCAATAAACAGACTTTCAATGTCCACCCACAATATTGACGACAAAACAGGGTCGGCAAAAATGGCAATTAGAGTTTTATGGTGTTTGCTATTCACATTTTTTCCACCATTATACTAAACGAAAAAAATTCTCTAGAAATTCTATAAAACGCTCTAGAATCCTCCATCTTCTCGGCTGACGGACGTTGAAAAATCTACTTTTTGAATTTATAATTTATATAGAGAATTTATTTATCCCGATTACTATACAATCTACTTTCTGTGTGACAGCGTGAGATTTTTTAGATCTGCATCAGATGCTGATTCATCGCGATTTGATGCAGAAATACTGTCAGCGCCACACACCTATGTGGTATCGTCCATTTATATTTGAGTTAAACACGAAAATATCGAATTCATCTGATTTTGAATACAGCGAGTCAGGAAAAAATCAACTCCGCAGAATTTCGCCTCCTTGCATCGTCCGCACAGCCTGAAATTTTTAAATACGTAATTGATCTCTTCGTATCCTATGCTTTAACCACCTAAACTAAACATTAAACAAGAAGTGCATCACATCCCCATCTTGAACCACATAATCTTTGCCTTCGGTGCGCAGGGCCGCATTAGCCCGACAATCAGCCTCATTTTTGTATTTCATAAAATCTTCATAGCTGATAACTTCAGCCCGAATAAAACCGCGTTCAAAGTCCGTATGAATAACACCTGCAGCCTTCGGTGCCTTCCAACCTTTTTGAATGGTCCAAGCTCTAACTTCATCCGGACCAGCCGTAAAATAACTGCAAAGCCCCAAAGTATCATACCCAACTTGAATGATCTTCTCTAAACCGCTAGCGGTAATACCATAAGAATCCAGCATCTCAGCCTGTTCTTTATCTGATAAACCTTGCAACTCTTCTTCAAATTTAGCGCAGACCAAACAAAAGCCTAAATTATGCTCTTTGGCATAAGCTTCAACCACTTTTGAATAGTCATTGCCATCTTTAATGCCAGCCTCATCCACATTGGCACAATAGATGGTTGGCTTGGCAGTCAAAAGTCCAAGTTCCTTCCAGCCCTGAGCTAAAGTCTCGGTCATTTCTCCTAGCTCAAAAGATGCCGCAGGGTGGCCAGCGTTTAGATGCTCAAGCAAAGTCTGCCAAACCTCTGCCAAATGTTTCATCTCTTTGCTGCCTTTTGCCATCTTCAGAGTTTTTTCCAGACGCTTCTCCAAGGTTTGAATGTCAGCTAGCAAAAGCTCTGTGGTAATCGTTTCAATATCGCGGGCTGGATCCACTTTATTATCAACATGAGCGATATTTTCATCATCAAAACAACGGACCACCTGAATTATGGCCGCACATTCCCTAATGTTACCCAAAAATTGATTGCCTAAACCTTCACCTTTACTTGCCCCACGCACAAGACCGGCAATATCAATGAAATCAACATTGGCATGGATGATTTTTTTTGGTGAAACCTTTTCGGCCAACGCTAAAACGCGTTTATCAGGTACAATCACGGTTGCTTTATTGGGTTCAATGGTACAAAATGGATAATTGGCAGCCTGAGCATTTTGAGCCTTGGTTAAAGCATTAAACAAGGTAGATTTTCCAACATTAGGCAGACCAACAATTCCAATGCTTAGACTCATAAACAAATCCTTATATACTAGAATAATGACTTTGATAATAAATTAAGTTATGAGTTGGATGATATAGAAAATACAACATATAGTTTATGATAAATATATATAGTATTTGTTATCGAATATAAAATGCATAATTCATACAATAAATATACTCAAAAAAAATATAATAGAATAAAAGAAAAATATAATAAAAGTAATGATAAAAATAAGAATACTGATATAG
>JAFSZE010000049.1 GCA_017455745.1 Desulfovibrionaceae bacterium
AACTTAGGCTACTCACTCAGGGTCACGGATTTCTCCGCAACCCCACCCCACGGGCTTGCCCGTGGGTATTAGTGAGTTGTTTCCACATTTCGCCCGAAACTTTAACCATGAAACCATAGTGTTTCAAATTTTTGGGCTTGTAGAAAAATCTATCTAGACGATTATGTATTTTCGACTTGGCAAAGCAGACAAACAGACTAACGTACAGCAACACAGAGCAGAAGCTAGGGGGAATTCCGATGAAATCTCTCAAAAAAGATACCTATCCCTCCCAGGTCGCCCAAATAATCCGCACCATGATTCAGGAAGGTGAACTTAAGCCTGGTGATGCAATCAAAGAACCTCTCTTAGCCTCACAACTATCCATAAGTCGTGCTCCAATCCGTGAAGCATTGCAAGAGCTTGTGCATGAAGGTATTGTTAGCTCTGAACCTCAAAAGGGGAAAAGAGTCAGATGTATGAGTGCCAAGGAGATTGTTGATAGTTATGCAGTGGGTTCAATCTTAGAAGCTGCGGGAGTTTCTGAATCTTTGCCACTCTGGAGTGAGGAAGATATGCGGAGGCTCCAGGAAGTTCTTGGTGATATGGAGGCTGTAAGTCAAGCAACAAGTAAGCTTACAGCCTTAATGGAACTTGACGATACCTTTCATGCTACTTTGTTGCAGCGTTGTGACAATGCTAAGCTAGTTTTCATGGCTAGACATTGTTGTTCAAGTATCTCCAAAGTACTCTGCTACCAGAAATGGCTAACGCTTTTTTCTCCAACGGGCTTTTATGAGCGCCATGCCAAATTAGCTGAGTTCATCTACGCCAAAGATATCCAAGGAATACAGACCGCTTTGCGGGCACACTATCATGAAATAGCTGAGCGTATTATTGATTGTTAGTTTATGTGTCGCATCTGAGCAAAAATTTTTTTCCTAACAACTACCCAATTAAAGCTTTATGTGCGAGTTTTTTGTAGGTCTTGACAACAATTTTACAAATAGTTGACAATGTCAACAGTAAAATGTCGACATCCATTTTTTAAGAGGCTCACTGATGGAACTTTTTTGACATTACTACCAAATAGAAAGCTATGTTTTCTTGACCGTGCTGGCACAGCCAAACACGCAGGGAGTTGCTTATGAAAAACAAAATGAGTCTGCCGCTACAGATGGGTATCGGTATGGGCCTAGGCATTATTGTTGGCCTAATTTTTCAGGCTGCCAATTTGGATGCATCTTGGTTCAAACCTCTTGGCCAGATCTTCATCACGCTTATTCGCATGGTGGTTGTTCCACTCGTTTTCTTTACCCTGATTGCTGGAGCCGCCAGTGTCAAAGATGTTAGTACTCTGGGTCGCGTTGCGACTAAGACCTTGATTTATTATATCCTAACGACAGGGCTTGCCGTCGCAATTGGTCTGATTTTGGCCAATATCTTTCAGCCAGGTCTTGGTCTAAACATTTCAACCGAAAACTTAACGGCCAAACAAGCAAATGTTCCTCCTTTGGTGAAAGTCTTGATGGACATCATCCCACTCAATCCTATTGATGCTCTAGCCCAGGGCAAAATGCTGCAAATCATTTTCTTTGCCCTACTCTTTGGTTTTGGCTTGAGCATGATCGGGGAAAAAGGAGCTACTTTAAGCCGGGCCGTCGATGGTTGTGCTGAAACCATGATTAAGGTCACAGCCATGGTCATGCTTTATGCTCCCATCGGTGTTTTTGCATTAATGGCTGTCACAGTGGCTTCTCATGGAGTCCAGGTGCTGTTGCCTTTGATTAAGCTTGTTTTTGTGATGTATTTGGCTAGCCTCTGCCAGATCCTTTTTGTCTATCTGCCCTGTATCAAGTTTGCAGGTTTGAAGCCGAAGGATTTTCTAAAAGGTATGCTCTCCCCGCTGATTATTGCCTTTACAACCTGCTCAAGCGCTGCTGCTCTTTCGACCAATATGTTGTCATCGCAAAAGCTTGGCGCTTCCAAGACGGTATCAAGCTTCTCAATTCCTTTAGGCAATACTATCAACATGGATGGTGCCGCTATCTACATGGGCATTTCAGCTATTTTTGCTGCTGAAATTTATGGCATCCCCCTACCGCTTTCAACCCAGTTAACAATCTTACTCCTTGCCGTGATGGCCTCCATCGGATCCATGGGTGTACCTGGCGCTGCCTTGGTCATGATTACCATGGTCTTTACTCAGGTTGGCATTCCACTAGAAGCTGTGGCTATTGTGGCTGGTGTGGATCGTATTATGGACATGGCTAGAACCACAATCAATGTGTTGGGTGACGCCACAGGATCGTTGCTTGTAACTAAGCTTGAAGACGGTCAACTTACTCCGGACAACCAGTCCGAAGCTGCCTAAGCCTATCAATACTAGGATGATGATAGAAATTATTTTTAAGCTTGACGTTTATTTTTGAGCTTAACATTTTTCTCCAATCATTGGATAAGAAAATTTATAGTGGGTACTGTTTTCTTTCAAATGAAAATAAAATTGATCCTTAAAAGTTTATTTGAAGAACTTTTATCTACATCTATAAAGATTATATAATGATAATTTATATTTAAATCTAAGCTTAAAAATATTAATCTAATCGATAGATTCCTAGTAAGACAAAATAATTGGCCGTATATTGAGAGGAAGTTAGTTTACTATCCTCTAAATATACGGCCAATAATTTATAATTTATTAAAAATTCTGCTTTAAGCATGAAATATAAAGGGAAAACTTATGGATAAACATTGTATTGGTATTATTGGTGGACTAGGTCCATATGCAGGTCTTGATTTGGTGAGGAAAATTTTTGATAACACCCAAGCTATCCATGATCAAGATCATCTTCGGGTTATGCTCCACTCTTTTCCTTCAGATATACCAGTACGCCCAGAATTTCTCTTGGGTAAAACTAAAGAGAATCCTGGCTTTGCTATCGGCAAAATTATGTTAGGTCTAGTGGAGGCTGGGGCAGATGTTTTAGCTATGCCGTGCAATACAGCGCATAGTCCAGCTATTTTAGATGTGGCCTTACAAAGCATTGCGCATAAAAACGTATCATTTGTGCATATCATAAGCTCTGCCGTTGATGAGGTGTGTCGGATAAGTACACCCGCATCTAGGATTGGACTTTTGGCCACGGTGGCCACACTGACCACTGAACTCTATCAAAAAGCACTTCTTGCTGCCAAACGAATTCCAGTTGTCTTAGATCCGGAGGATTGTCAGAAGGTCCAAGATGCTATCAGCAATGACACCTATGGCATCAAGGCTCATTCTAATCCGGTGACTGCGACAGTCAAAAATATCTTAGAAGCAGCTGCCGAGAAATTGGCCCACAAAGGCATAGATGTTTTGCTTCTTGGCTGCACAGAAATTCCCCTAGCCTTGACCGAGAAGAGCTATTTCGGAATACCCACAATTGATGCCACCAAGACCTTGGCCAGGGCTGTGGTTAAAGCCATTGCTCCAGAAAAACTTAAAGCGTGAAGCATCTAAAGATTTGTATGAATATTATGCATCTAAATTACGAGATTCACTTATATTATTGCACTTTGTAAAACTTCACTTTCAATTTTATCTAAAGTTTTATCATCTATAGAATTAAATATTTGATAGAATGTCTTAGAATTAAAATTATCTGGATCTATTATTTTATTCATTCTTTATTCTATATCATAACAAAAAATCCATTTACTAAATTTATTTTTAGATGTAGGATTTATCAATCTATTGTAATTGCTATTACGTTTCTATCATAATGTTGGAACAAATCTTCCATCTATGCATAAGATATTCAGAGATATTCATATATTACGCTTCCATTGTAATTTTGGAATAAATCATCTATCTCGATATCGGATAGACTGGCATATACATATAGCCTTGTTCCAAAAATCTGGCAAAATTGTGATATCCGTGTTCCAAAAGTATGGGAGAAATGTAATATAAAGAAATACATCCCAGGTGTTTAGCTTCTAGTTATACTTCTCTTTAATGACTTTTCTATCTATGATAGCAATGACACCAATTATTTTTTCAATTCGATATATTAACCAAAATTACCCAAGAGTTTATACTCAAAATCTTACTTGTATGCAATATACATTAATAGCTTTTCTCTCCATCCTTATATTGTTTTTTCGCTTTTTTTTTTTTGAAAAATAATAATTGACTTCACGAAAAGACTTTTTAGTTAAATTCTTGATATTTCCAATATAAGTAGTTTATTTTATACAACTATTAGATATGTCAACACGATAAATGTAAGTTTCTGCTCCCCTTCGGCTTTTTTAAAGTATTTCATCCTAACGATTTAGCAAGATTAAAAGAAAAATTAAGAAAGCTTATAAAATATTTGATAAGTATACAGACTATTTTTAGAGAAAGTGGCATCGGGCTGATCCATAAAATCTTCCTAACAGCCCTATTTTCTTAGTTTTTTTCATTAATGGGAAACTATCGTATTTCTGCTTAGCCTCGCAACTTTAACAAACGTTCAAGAATTGAACTGTGGCACTCTAAGAAGGCGCGAAAGGAAAACTGATTATCGCAGGAGGCCATCATAGTAGGATCAAAGTAGGATCAAGGTTTTTTGCTTGGAAGGTGGATCGCGCCACAACAGCAAATGAGTTTTATCAAATGCGTCGTAAGGCCATATCTCTTTAGGGATTTGGATATAATGCGTAAAAAAATATTTGACATTAATAAATTTGAATGTTAATTTCAGTAAAACTTTAAAAGTAGCGATCATATATATCAGATAGCCAACCAATAATTTAAGCATTTAACTAAAACAGAATGTTTGAGCTTAAAATAACTTTCACATATTGCTGAGAATTTTAAAAAGGAAGTATAATAGTATTTTAAAATAAAAAATGTTGTGACTATTAAGTAGTTGTTAACAAACCGAAACATAATGTAATTATACACCAACGGATGATGTCAAGCTCTTTGCTCTATTTACTTTATCCAGTTTATGACAATTTAAACTATCTTTTTTGATAGTTTATAGTATTTATTTTATTTATTATACGATAAATCCACATGAATATATTTTAGATAAAGACTTGAATCAGTTATATCCGATCAGAAATTTTGGAAATGTCATATGCAAATATTTAAATATTTCTGGAATGATTTATTATGTTTGTTGAAAAATTATGTTTTTTCGAAAGATAATATTTTTTAATATACGGTAAAAAGATTGTAAAAACGTATCTTTTGTATGCGATGCAGCATGGGCTATTTCGCATAAGCAACTTCTCAAGGCACGATTCCCATGTCAGATTGGGTTGTTGAAGATTTTTCTATATTGATATCTACAACATTAATGAGATGTTTTTTTTCTATAATTAATTGAATGCACAGTCAAGTTGTTTAAAAAATTATAATTGCAAAAATACGGCGGTTAAAAAAATTTTTATAACATACGATAAAATGTGTTGATGAATTTTTTTATTAGAATTGCATGAAATTTTAATATCGTAAAATCTATCGTCATTTTTGACGAAAATCAATCAAGGATAATGTCGGCCAAAATCTGGTGGGGGTGGCAATTGAATTTGAAAAAAAAAGAATGTAGAAAGTTGAGTAACTTTTGACTGTACACTCAAGATCATCGGATCATTATGCTAAATTAGGTCCTAACGCTTGCGTGCTCGCAAGATTAACGGATCGACAAGAATCAAGGCTGACTTGACAGATCATTTGAAGCAAGGAATGCTTCCTGTATCATGCTGTGCGCTACAAGCAAAGATTTGACCCTCTAGAAAGAGGATTAGCGGCAGAACATCTGAGTAAACCGCATCTTGCCCCTGTGATTGTGCTGGTCATGGAAAGTATGTCTTAACCCCCAACACAAACTCTTGTCTCTTACGCGTGAACGAAGAGAGGCTACCTATCACGCTTGAAGCTAGCTTACGCGATTTGTGCCTGAATTCAAAAAATGAGCCTGAAAAATTTTTTTAATATGTTTTAGCTGCGACGGACCAAAATATTTTTTCGATTTTCACAAAAATATTTGGTAAGAAATAGTACAAAAATTGGCAAATCCAAGAAAAGCCAGATTTTATCGGCATTATAGAAAATCACAAGAATTGATATAATATCAAGTTTTTTACTAATAAAGGATGTGAAATATAAAATGATGATATTATACAAATTGTTCTTTGACGAAAAAATATTTACAAATTTATTAAAAAATATGGATTTTTAATAAATATAACTAAACTTATTAAAGATATTACGCTTTCCTAATAATTTTGAAACAAATCAGCCAGGTAGACATCAGATAGATGGACATACACATATAGCTGTGTTCCAAAAATCTGGTAGAATTGTAATATGCCGCCAGATATTTCAAATAAATGAAGCTTAAATAATTCAAATGGATTTAAATCAAAATAATGCACTAGAAATAGATTTCGGTGCTAATAATCTTGTAACTTGTGTTTTTACTTTATAAAATTTATTTATTATTGGTATAAAATTAAAAGCTGCTAACCAATGTTTTAATAAGGAAAATGTAAGTCTATAATCACTCAAAGATAAGAAAAAATTAGTTAAACAAAATGCAAATTTGCAGTCTTTAAACTTAAATAATCGCAATAACAAAGTTGATTATTATTAAAATAAATCAACAAAAGAAATGATTAACAATAAATTATAAGTATTGATTTACATCTAAAATCATTTATCGTGTTATCTAGCTACATTTGTAATGATTTTATTTGGCGTTAAAACTCACGGCTTCTTTTTTGAGGAGAAGACATCATGTCGCAGATATCTTTGAACAATAATCAGCAGCAAATCTTGCAGCAACCAGATGTAAATCAGCAGAACCAGAACATACCTGCCAATAATCTGCAGCCTGCCCAAGTGGCACCGCAAGATCCCAATGAGGAGGCGTTGCGTCATCTCTCTGGCAGTGACCGTGCTGCGGCTGAAATCTTTCTTAAAGGGACGTCTACTCAAGAGGCTACCAAACACACGAAATGGTCGCTTGCTACCAAAATCATTACAGGAATTTTCACCTTTGGCATTGCACCGGCTATTATGTGTCGGGCTGAAGCTAAGAAAGAAAAACAATTAGCGCAAGACGCTGTAAAGCTCAAAGATACCTTAAATAGCTTTGAGCAAAACAAAAATCTCAAAGGGCGAACCATAAGCATGGATGGCAATCCCGTCTTTATTAGCAATAAAAACGGGGTTCTCTCAGCCACAATCAATGGGCAGACCATTGTCTCCAACTATAATGCTAAAACATTAGCTGAAAAGATTGAAGACGACATTGTGGCCAATACGGATTTGTACGGCAAAAAGGCTGCCTTGGATCTATTCCATGGCACCAAAGGCTTGTATCAACGTTCGCCAAATGCACAAGGTCATGCTGGCAAATCTCTCATTGAACAATTCAACTCTAAGTTAACCAAGTGCAATGAACGCATCACTAAGGCCGAGACAGCGGTCAATGCTGACCCAACGGCCAAGGCTCTGCTGACAGAATTGCAGGAGTCGCAATCCAAACTCAAACAATTGCAGGCAGAATACGAGCGGACAGAAATCCGCTGCAATAAAAATCTTCTGCAATGCAACAGTAAGCTTGAAGACGCCGGGAAAGCTTTAAAAACACTACAGGCGGCTAAGGCCGAGGGCGGCAATGTTGACGGACTCATCAAGGATGCTGAAGCAAAGCTTAATTCTGCAATGACCGAGAAAGGAAAGGTCGAAGCTGAACTTTTGAATTTGCGGACAGTGAAAAAAGAGGCCCTGGAGACAGCAGAAATCACCAAAAATGCTGCCTTCTTGGCCGCAAAGGAAAATAATCTCTGCAAAGAACTTTTGGATGCCAATCACGCCCGTGATACGCTTAAATTGGACCATGCGACAACAATGGCCAAAGGCACTGAACGTTTGCAGGAGCTCCAAACATCACCTAATCGTGACACACCCGCTGTACAGGCCGAGATCAGCGCCTTGAAGACCGTCTTAGCTGCGCCAGAAAATAGCCAAAATGTGGATGCGCGAGAACTCCATTTAAATGATCCCATGGATGCCCTAGATCGCAAGGGCGTAAACGATACTAGGCACCGTGACCTCTGCCTTAAGGCCATCAAAGCACATTTAGGCATTGATGGTGGAGAACTACACAGTTGCACAACAAGGTATCTTGACCGCATTGCGCAGTATGCCATTGATGGCTACTACGGTACGGCCAAAAACCTTATCGACCATGTGCTCAAAATCGCCACCACCAATCGCATTGCAGCTGATGATGTGATGGAACTCATGGATCTGCGCCATCAAGATAAAAATGTTGCGGAGAAAGTCAATGTGGCCGTCTTGAGAGGGGAAGTAAAACCCTTTGCCACAGCAACGCAAAAACAAGAGATCAATTTTGCCGCTGATCTCATCTACTCAGGCAATATCATAGATGAGGACAACTTCGCTTCCACAGAACGCATCCGGAATGTACTCAGAAATAATGCCAAAGTCATTGGCGACATTGTCAAGGTGGAAGCAGGGCTCAATGCCATCGATCTTGAAAATAAGGCCAAAGAGGCTGAAGAAAAAGCTGCCTTGCCCACAGCCACTGAAGCTGACAAACTTGCCGCCAAAGCCGCACGGGCTGAAGCTGATGCTGCGCAGTTGGCTGCCCAAACCTTACGGGGTAGTCTCCTTAACAAAAGTGTCAACGCAGTTTCCAATTTCTTCAGTAATCTGTTCGGCCAAAAAAGCATTGATGAATCACAGTTCACTAATCTCGAACGCATAGCCTATCAAGCCGAAGCAGATGCCCTTCGAGAAGAACTGGCCAAACGCAATGAGCTCACCACTACTTTAGCTCATGCCCAGGATGAGGTGGATAACCATCCTGATGATCCGGCCAGGCTAGCTGCTCTCACAGACGCCCAAAAGGCCATAGCGGACTTTGATAAAGGTCTAAATCCGCTACCTACGCGTCAAGAAGCCATCGAAGCAAGACTTGCCGTACGTCTCGCCCGTGCCGAAGCTAAGGCTAAATTTACACAGGATCCGGCAGATCAGAAAAAGGCTAGCGATCTTAAGGCAGCGATTGAAGCGGCTAAACCTGGCGTGCCTGCTGCTACACTCGGTTCTGAATTCGATACACCCGCAAGTAATGTTATTGGCCAACGTCTAACTGACAAGAGTCAGTTGCCTGAGTCTGAACGCGAAAGCTTAATTTCTGCTCTACCTGAAGATATGGGCAACGGCCTAAAAGATACGCTTGTAAAGGTGCAGAAGGATCTGCTTGCGGAAAATATGACTGCCAACACTGCCGCCATCTTGTTTGGCATTAAAGATCTTACAGATGATACCTTAAAGAATACGTTGAGTCAGATCAACGCAAGCGTGACTCAGGCTGCCAACATGGTGCAGGAGGAGATGACTACAGCCATATTAATGATGGATACAACCCTAGGAGGCCCTTCCAAGGCGGTAGTCAGGGAGCTCAAAGCTGTACTTGAATCTGAGAACCTGCCCCTAAATCAGGAAAACGCCGAGACTGTCTTAAATCGCAAGCCTCTGCCTGCGTCTCTAGCAACAGCCTTGGATGGTCTGGCCAACGCCATAACAGGCATTGACAATGCTGCCCAGCGACAACGCTTAGCGAGCAAGGTAGCTGGCAATGCTTTCACAGAGTATGCTAGGCTCGCCCAAAACGCCAAGGACGCTCAAGATAATCTCAATAATGCTACACAGAATCTCGAGAATGCCCAAGAACGTAAGCTGCAGTGCCGCACTGACATCCAACGATCACTGGGTGACGTGACTCATGCTGATGAAGAGTGGCACGCCAAAGAAAATCAGTATAGCCAGTCACAAAATAAAGCCACCACCGCGGAAACTGCAGCTCATAATGCCGAAGTCGCAGCCGAAGGGATAGCAAATGGTTTTGTTAGCATCTTTTCTGAGCAAGTACGTGAAGGTCTAAGACAAGAAGAAATAGCTACCGATGCCGAAAGCCGCGCCATCCCCCTTGAAGAAGCGGCGACGCAAGCGGAAAATCAGGCCAATGCTCTTCTTGAAATAGCCGAACAGGCCAAGAATACGGCCGATGAAGCAGAACTTCAGACATATGTGGCTGGTGCTCCTGCTGATGCTGAGGAGAAAGCGCGTCTAGCCCGCAAAGCAGCCGACGACGCCATGGCCGCTGCCAATAATGCCCGTAATAAGGCGCAAGAGGCCAGGACTCGCGCCTCAAATGTGCGTACTGAAGCAACCACGGCTAGAAATGCGGCTAATGCTGCCTTCATGAACGTAGATGCCAATGTCTTGACCGAAGCCAGAGCAGCGCGTCAATCAATGCTGGCAGCCCGTGAACAAGCCACACAACTGCGTGAACAGGCCAATGCGGCTAATGCAACAGCTTTGCAAGATAGGGCCTTAGCCGATGCTGCCAAGCAAGATTTTGATAAAAAAATGCAAGACCACGGTAGTATCCAACAAGCTCTAACCGATGCTGAGACAGCCGTAATGCAGGCCGAAGCTGATAAAAGTAGGGCCAAAAATGCAGCCACTGCAGCTCTAAATACGGCCAATACAGCTCTGGGACTTGGGCAAGATGGACAAATCATCCAAGATGAAGCCGCAGCGCCACCCGATGCAGCCCAAAATCACGCCCAACGCCTTGAGTATCTTAATAACACCTCGTTGAATTCACTTGTGGCCGCTGCTGGTACAGATTTCAACAGTGACGGCGTAGGCAAGTTCATCAAATTTGTCATTCAAGACTATTTTCAGAGCGTACCGCTTGCAGATAAGCGGGCCATGATCTCAGCTGGTCTGCGTTATGCTCCGGCCAATGCCACGCCCATGCAAAAGCTTGGTGCTATGCTCAAAGGAGCCGGACCGGTACTGCAAAAAATTTTTCAAGGCCTGGATGGACCAGGGCTACCTCAAGATTTGCGCATTGCTTGCCAGGACATGAAAAGCCGCTTGGCCCCCATCCCACCGGACATCGTGGAAGCCACCTTGCTTGATATGGTCAATAGCTCCAACGGACGCATCAGCAAAATTGAAGTACTTTCTTCCCTGGGTGCAGCTAGCGTTGGTCAGGCTTTCCGCTGCCGCTTAACAGATCATAAAGGTGAGTCGCGCGAATGCGTGGTTAAGATATTGCGACCAGATGCGGCTAACCGCGTTAAGCGCGAACAGCCTATCTTTGAAAATGCTGCGGCCAAAGTTCCCGGTATGTCTGGTACCTTCAGAGGACAGATGGACGGCATCATGGAAGAGCTTGATTTCGGCATTGAAGCCACCAATGCCAAAACAGGCGCGGTCTACAACAAACCCTTTGACGGTCAGGTTAAAACTATCCAAAGCGTTCAGGTGGTGGAGGACATTCCACCCAAGAGTACGTCCATGGCAATGGAGATGGCTCCTGGGACCACTCTGGACGGTTTTCTCAGAGATACCAGAGAAGAAATTGAACGCATGGGTCAGCCACTAGGCAGATATGAGACCTATAACGACCAGGGGCAACGCGCAAAAGTCGAATATGACGTTCCTGAAAACCGTATGGACGAACTGAAACCAGTCAAAGCTCGCCTCCAGGAGCTCTACGACCAAGCACAAGCCAGACATAAGCAACTCACTGCCTTGGCCGATGTTTGGGTCACTGAAGGTATCTTTGGTGAACAAGGCTTCTTCCATGGAGATTTGCACGCTGGCAATATCATGAGCGATGGCACTAAACTGACAGTCATCGACTTCGGTAATGCCACTAAGCTTAGTCAAGAACAACAAAGCGCAATCACAACAATGATTGTATCGACAAGCACGCGGCAGTCGTCAAAGTTTCTTGATTCCTTCCGCTCGCTACTGTCGCCCGAGGCGCAAACTGCCTTTGACGCCAAAAAGGAGAAGATCTTTGAGAGTGTCAGAGTCATAATGCAAAAAGGCGACTTGGGAGATACTGGTGGACGCATTGCGGCGATCATGAGTGAAATTCAACGCAATGGTGTGGAAATTCCTCATGCCATATTCAATTTCTCCAGCAGTCAAATTCGCTTGCAAAACTCCATCAATGAGATGATCACTCTCATGAATCATATTGGCGAGGAGATGCGGGCCATAGATACGTTGCGTAGCTACCGAGCCCAAGAGCTCCCCATAGATAACGCCATTGCGCAGCAGGTCAAGAGTGCCATGGCCGACGAAACTCAGACTCAGCAGTCCGTGTTGACACATCTAGCAAATGTGCGCGAACAAATTAATGATCCTGATTCGGAGTTGAATAAAGAACAAGAAGACTCAGTGCGAACCGCACTAAATGTTTCCGCATACATTGCCGGGTTTAAAGTCAATGTTATCGAGAAGGATCCCAAACTTGCGGAAGTGTGGAATCAGAATCAAGAGCTTCTTGAAAACACTGCTCATCCCAACCATGCAGAAGCGGTTCAAAAGATCATTACGGCCTTAAAA